>NZ_JXSL01000030.1:341851-676203 GCF_000829825.1 Paramagnetospirillum magnetotacticum MS-1
CCAGTGCGCCGTCGTTCATGGCCGCATAGGTGGCGAGGGGCTTGCCGTCGCACTCCACCCTCAGCACCGCCACCTTGTCGGCCACGCCCGGCCAATCGGGGGCAGCGGCTCCGATCACGATCGACAGCGGAGCCTGATCTTGCAGATAGACCGGCGAGGCACAGACCCGGCCCGCGGCGTCACCGGCCCGGCCGGCCTCCATGGACACCGCCTGACCGCGCGGGGCGGAAGCGCTATCGGACACCACCCCCGAGGGGAAGGCGTCGGTAACGATCCAGGTGCCGTTATACCAGGTCCCCACCGCGGGCTGGACCGTGGAGGCACAGCCCCCCAGCACAGCGAGAGCGCCGAGCGACAGGACGGAGAGTGAAAGCCGATGGGTCATCACTCACCTCACATCACGTCGAGCAGCAGCTTGCGGCGATTGAGCGGCTGAACCGGGCGGGCGTTGTTGGGAAACAGCTTGGCGAAAGCGGCCAACTGCTCGGCCGAGGCGGTAACGGCCTGACGATACACCACCCACTGCACCACCTCGGAACAGGGCGGCGTGGTCAGCGATCCGGCATAGCGGAAGGTGACCGGGTCCTTGGGCAGCAGCATGGAGGCGTCAAGCATGGACGTGCCCGTGGCGGTTTCGCCCCCCTTGGCGGGCATCACCTGCCAGATGGCTTCCAGCGCCGGATTGGCGGCACCCTTGGCGATCATAACGCCCAGAACGGCCAGCCCGCCATCGGCCGCCTTGTGGACGAAGTGGCATTCCATGTCGAAGAAAGCGCCATCCACCGTATGTTCGCTGGGATGGTGGAAGTGGAATTGCAGCAGGTCATAGGACTTGCCGTCCAGCATCAAGCTGCCACCGCCCGCGCAATCGACCTGAATGGTGTGGCCGTTGTTCTGGACCCGAAGGGGAATGGGCCGCCAAGCGGTCAAGGGATCGCCGATGATGGCGGCGATGGGCTTGGAAAGATCGACGGGCGACTGTTCGCGCCCCATGGAACAGGCGGCGTATTCCGGCGACAGCATGCCCCATTCCTTGGGCCCGCCATGTCCCTCATAGGCCCAGTGGGCACCCTCGGACGCCACCGCTTCGGCAATAGACCCGCCGCAGGCGCCGCACAGGCAGGCGGCACCACTGGCCCCCTTGAGGAATGAACGACGATCCATCACAGCCCCTCCCATCAAACACACTCGGATGGAAAGGCTATCGCCGAATCGGCCCGCCGTCCATCACTCGTCAAGCTCGCGGCGTCCGGTGAACAGGTCCAGCGCCTCCGGGTTGGCCAGGGCCTCCTTGTTCTTGACGGCGCGGCCATGGACCACGTCGCGCACCGCCAGTTCGACGATCTTTCCCGATTTGGTGCGTGGGATATCGGCCACCTGCACAATCTTTGCCGGAACATGGCGCGGCGTGGTGTTGTCCTTGATGCGCTTCTTGATGCGCGCCTCCAGCTCGGGAGTAAGCTTCACCCCGTCGCGCAGCCGCACGAACAGCACGACGCGCACATCGGCCTGCCAGTCCTGGCCGATCACCAGACTTTCCAGCACATCGTCGATCTGTTCCACCTGGCGGTAGATCTCGGCGGTGCCGATGCGCACGCCGCCGGGATTGAGCGTGGCGTCGGACCGGCCGAAGACGATGATGCCGCCGGTCTGGGCGTTAAGCTCGACCCAGTCGCCATGGGTCCAGATTCCGGGGAACTTCTCGAAATAGGCGGCCTTGTACTTGTCCCCGTCATGGTCGTTCCAGAACCCCACCGGCATGGAGGGGAAGGCCTTGGTACAGACCAATTCACCCTTGGCGCCGTCCAGCGAGGCCCCGTTCTCGTCGAAGACCTCCACCTTCATGCCAAGGCCGCGCGCCTGGATCTCGCCGCGATAGACCGGCGCCAGCGGATTGCCCAGCATGAAACACGAGATGATGTCGGTACCGCCCGAGATGGAGGCCAACTGCACATCGGCCTTCACCTTGGCGTAGATATAGTCGAAGCCCTCGGGCGCCAGGACCGAGCCGGTGGAACAGATGGTGCGCACCGTGGCCAGGGAGTGGGTCTTGATGGGCTCCAGCCCGGCCTTGGCGATGGCGTCGATCCACTTGGCCGAGGTGCCGAACAGGGTCATGCCCTCGGCATCGGCGAAGTCGAACAAGATATTGCCGCCCAGATGGCTGGGATTGCCGTCGTAAAGCAGCAAGGTGGCCTCGGCTCCCAGCCCCGCCACCAGCCAGTTCCACATCATCCAGCCGCAAGTGGTGAAGTAGAAGACCCGGTCGTCACGGCGCACGTCGCAATGCAGACGGTGTTCCTTCAATTGCTGAATCAGCGCGCCGCCCGCCGAGTGGACGATGCATTTGGGCGCGCCCGTAGTCCCCGAGGAATACATGATGTAAAGGGGATGATCGAAAGGCAGACGGAGGAACTCCACCGCCTTGGGGGCGAACGGCGCCAGGAAGTCGCCCAGATGCACCGCCTTGGCCACGGCGGAAATATCGGCCGCCTCGCGGGTATAGGGCACCACCACCACCGCCTCCAGCGAGGCGATGCCCGGCACGATGGCCGCCAGCTTTTCCAGACAGTCGTGGGACTTGCCCGAATAGAAATAACCTTCCGCCGCCACCAGAACCTTGGGGCCAATCTGGCCGAAGCGGTCCAGCACGCCCTGGACGCCGAAATCGGGGGAGGCCGAGGACCAGATGGCGCCCAGTGACGCCGCCGCCAGCATGAAGGCCACGGATTCCGGCATATTGGGCATATAGCCCGCCACCCGGTCGCCTTGGCCCACTCCAACGGATTTCAGCGCCTGCTGGATGCGCGAGACCAGGGCGTGAAGATCGGCGAAGGACAGCCGCCGCTTCACCTTGTCCTCGCCCCAGAAGACCATGGCGTCGCCCGCATCGCTGCGCCGCATCAGGTTCTCGGCGAAATTCAGACCCGCCTCGGGGAACCACTTGGCGCCCGGCATGCGGGCGGCATCGTCAACCACGACAGCGCCCGGACCATCGCCGATGATCCCCGCCTCGTCCCACATCAGCGACCAGAACTGATCGGGCCGGTCCACCGACCAACGCCACAACGCCGCGTAATCGCGTGCCCCGACCTGAAAGCGGGAATCAGCCTGGCCCATGAACCGGGCCAGCGCCGAGCCCTCGGCACGCTCCTTCGACGGCTGCCACAGCATTACGGACATGGTTCCTCCACCTTACGATCAGCCGTTCGTTTCTACCGCGAAGACCCGCCCGCGCCAAGCGCGATCCAGTGGGCTACCCCAGAGCCCTGGCGTCCAAGACACATTTTGCTTCAATGAATCCCTGGAGGCGCAGACGAAGTCGTAGCATACTCGCCCCGCAGGCAATTGAGGAATTCAGGTTTCACATGGACATCTCCATTTCCCACCAGGACGACACCCTGACCGTGCGCCTCGACGGGACCATGGACTACACCGTCACCGCCCAGATGAACGGACTGATCACCGACCTCAATTCCATCAAGGCGTCGCGGGTGATCTTCGATCTGGTCAAGGTGGGGCGAGTGGATTCCGTCGGATTGGGCATGCTTCATCTGGCCAAGGACGAGATTATCGGCAAGGGCCGTCGTCTGACCTTGCGTGGCGCGGCGGGAAATGTCCGGCGTCTGTTCGAGCTGACCGACGGCGATTCCAGCTTCGATTTCGAATAGCCCACATCCATGATCCTGCGTCTGCTTCTGCTCGTCGGAGGGGGGTTCGCCCTTTGGTGGGGCTGGCACTGGTGGCGCAAGGCCTCTCCCGACAAAGCCCGCAAAGCGCTGATTGCCGCCGTCCTGGCCGCGCTGGTGCTGGGCGGCATTCTTCTGGTTGTGACCGGAAAGCTGGCCGGACTGGCCGCCATCGCCGCCGGTCTGTCGCCCTGGATCGGCCGGGCATTGCGTCTGCACCAGATGTGGCAGTCGGTAAAACGCATGACCGGCCGCGACGCCCCTTCGGGGCAAACACCACCCCCGCCGCCGCAGCCTCCCGCCGACACGGCCATGAGCCGCGCCCAGGCCTACGAGGTTCTGGGCATCCCTCCCGGAGCCAGCCCCGAAGAGATCCAGGAGGCCCATCGCCGCCTGATGCGCAGCGCCCACCCGGATGCGGGCGGCTCCACCTGGATCGCGGCGCGGCTCAATCAGGCCCGCGACGTTCTGCTGGGTTGAAAAAAGCGCTCTAACCGTTGCTTCCGTCACGCGGGCATGGCAAAACTGCCGCGGCCATGACGAGGCGCGAATAACGCGCCGGGTGGTCGAGACAAAGCATTCAGGAGTGTTCGATGACTCGTCGAGTCCGCAAGGCCGTGTTCCCCGTGGGTGGCATGGGCACCCGTTTCCTGCCCGCCACCAAGGCGATGCCCAAGGAAATGCTGCCCGTGGTGGACAAGCCGCTGATCCAGTACGCGGTCGAGGAAGCGGCGGCGGCTGGCTGCGAGCATTTCATCTTCGTTACCGGCCGCGGCAAGAACGCGCTGGAAGACCATTTCGACCATAACCCCGAGTTGGAGCGCATCCTCAAGGATCGCGGCAAGTTCGATCTGGTGGAGGCGGTGACCTCCTGGATGCCCAAGTCGGGCCAGATCTCCTATACGCGCCAGTCCGAGCCCCTGGGCCTGGGCCACGCTGTGTGGTGCGCCCGCGATCTGGTGGCCGATGAGCCCTTCGCCGTATTGCTGCCCGATGATCTGATCCTGTCCAAGACCGCCTGCCTGAAGCAAATGGCCGCCGTGCACACCGAAGTGGGTGGCCATGTGGTCGCCGTCTCCGACGTGCCCCGCGAACACACCAAGCGCTACGGCATTCTGGACGTGGAACACGACAACGGCCGCCTGGCCCGCGCCAAGGGTCTGGTGGAAAAGCCCGACCCGGAAGTGGCGCCCTCGACGCTGTCCATCATCGGCCGCTATATCCTGCATCCGGCGGTGTTCGATGTGCTGGACAAGAAGGAGAAAGGCGCTGGTGGCGAAATCCAGCTGACCGACGCCATCAGCCAGACCATCGGCATGGTTCCCTTCCACGGGTTGCGTTTCGAAGGCGCCCGGTTCGATTGCGGCGACAAGGTGGGCTGGCTGGAAGCCAATCTGGCCTTCGCCCTGGCCCGCGACGACATGGCCGAGGCCGCCCGCGACCTGATCACCCGTTTTCACGGCTAAGGACGAAAGCGTCATGCGCATTGCAATGATCGGCACCGGCTATGTGGGCCTGGTGTCGGGAACCTGCTTCTCGGAATTCGGCATCGACGTGGTTTGCGTCGACAAGGACGCTGGCAAAATCGAAAAGCTGCACCAGAACATCATGCCCATCTACGAGCCGGGCCTGGACGATATGGTTGCCGCCAATGTGGAGGCCGGGCGCCTGTCTTTCACCACCGACCTGAAAGCGGCGGTCAAGGACGCCGACGCGGTGTTCATCGCGGTGGGAACGCCATCGCGCCGCGGCGACGGCCATGCCGACCTCTCCTATGTCTACGCCGCGGCCGAGGAAATCGCCGACGCCATGACCGGCTATACCGTGGTGGTGACCAAGTCCACTGTGCCGGTGGGCACCGGTGACGAGGTGGAGCGCATCATCCGCGCGCGCCGCCCCGACGCCCAGTTCGACGTGGTCTCCAACCCGGAATTCCTGCGCGAAGGCTCGGCCATCAATGACTTCATGCGGCCCGACCGCGTGGTCATCGGCACCGAGTCTGAAAAGGCCCGCAAGGTGATGAAGCAGCTCTATCGGGTCCTCTACCTGATCGAGACGCCCATCGCCTTCACCTCGCGCCGCACCTCCGAGCTGATCAAATACGCTGGCAACACCTTCCTGGCCACCAAGATCACCTTCATCAACGAGATCGCCGATCTGTGCGAGAAGGTGGGCGCCAACGTCCACGACGTGGCCAAGGGCATCGGCCTCGATGGCCGCATCGGCAAGAAGTTCCTGCATCCCGGCCCCGGCTATGGCGGGTCGTGCTTCCCCAAGGACACCCTGGCCCTGGTCAAGACCGCGCGGGATTATGACGCGCCCTTGCGCATCGTCGAGACCGTGGTCGCCGTCAACGAGGCCCGCAAAAAGCAGATGGCCGAACGCGTCGTCGCCGCCTGTGGCGGTTCGGTAAAGGGCAAGACGGTTTCGGTGCTGGGCCTGACCTTCAAGCCCAATACCGACGACATGCGCGATTCGCCCTCCATCGACATCGTCGCCGCCCTGATGGAGGCCGGAGCCGTGGTCAAGGCCTTCGACCCCGAGGGCATGGAAGAGGCCAAGAAGCTGCTTCCCGCCGGTGTCGAATACTGCAAGGACGCCTATGCCACCATGCCGGGCGCCCATTGCACGGTGATCATCACCGAGTGGAACGAGTTCCGCGCGCTGGACTTCAAGAAGGTCAAGTCCCTGCTGGCCCAGCCCAGCATCGTCGACCTGCGCAACGTCTACGAACCATCGGAAATGACCGAGATGGGCTTTGCCTATACCAGCATCGGGCGGCCGTAGCGTTTCTCACCGTTTGGGAAAAGGCCGGGCTCTGTCCCGGCCTTTCTCATTTGAGGACATTGACACCCGCCCCGCCATCGGCCATCAACGGCGAAGCAGTTTTGTCGGGAGGGAGCCCAGCGCCATGGCCGCAGCAAAGACGATCGTCACCACCCCCTTTTCCGGCCAAAAGCCCGGCACGTCGGGGCTGCGCAAGAAGGTCAAGGTCTTCGCCCAACCCCACTATCTGGAAAACTTCGTCCAGGCGGTGTTCGATTCCATCGGGGAGGTGACCGGCAAGACCCTGGTGGTGGGCGGCGACGGGCGCTATCACAACCGCACCGCCATCCAGACCATCCTGAAGATGGCCGCCGCCAACGGCTTTGGCAAAGTGATGGTGGGCCAGGGCGGCATCCTGTCCACCCCGGCGGCATCCTGCGTCATCCGCAAATACCAGACCTTCGGCGGCATCATCTTGTCGGCCAGCCATAATCCCGGCGGCCCGGATGAGGATTTCGGCATCAAGTACAACATCCCGGCTGGCGGCCCGGCGCCCGAGTCCATCACCGAAGCCATCTATGCCCGTACCGAGGTGATCACGTCCTACAAGATCACCGAGGCGGCGGATGTGGATCTGGACAGCCTGGGCAGCCGCACTCTGGACGGCATGGAGGTCCAGGTCTTCGACCCCGTGGCCGATTACGCCGAACTGATGGAAAGCCTGTTCGATTTCGGCGCCATCCGCGCCGCCTTCGCCGGTGGCTTGCGCATGAAGTTCGACGCCATGCACGCGGTAACCGGCCCCTATGCCACCGAGATCCTGGAGCGCCGTCTGGGCGCGCCCAAAGGCACCGTGATGAACGGTGTGCCCTTGGAAGACTTCGGCCACGGCCATCCCGACCCCAATCTGGTCCACGCCCATGATCTGGTGGAGGCCTTGACCGGAGCGGGCGCCCCCGATTTCGGCGCGGCATCCGACGGTGACGGCGACCGCAACATGATCCTGGGCCGCGACTTCTATGTGACGCCGTCCGATTCGCTCGCCGTGCTGGCCGCCAATGCCACGCTGTGTCCCGGCTATGCCAAGGGATTGAAGGGCATCGCGCGCTCCATGCCCACCAGCGCCGCCCCCGACCGGGTGGCCGCCAAACTGGGTATCCCGTCTTTCGAGACCCCCACCGGCTGGAAATTCTTCGGCACCCTTCTCGATGCGGGCCTTGCCACCTTCTGCGGCGAGGAAAGCTTCGGCACCGGCTCGGACCATGTGCGGGAAAAGGACGGGCTGTGGGCGGTGCTGGCCTGGCTGAACGTGCTGGCCGTCAGAAAGCAAAGCGTCGCCGACATCGTCACCGCGCATTGGAGGGAATATGGCCGCAACGTCTATTCCCGCCACGATTACGAGGGCATCGATTCGGCCGCCGCCGAGGGGCTGATGGAGCATCTGCGCTCGCTCTCGCTGAAGGGGCAAAAGCTGGGCGCCTATACCGTCGCCTTCAACGACGACTTTTCCTATACCGATCCGGTGGACGGCTCGGTGTCCAAGAAGCAAGGCATCCGCGTCGTGTTCGAAGATGGCTCGCGCGTGGTCTTCCGCCTGTCGGGCACGGGCACCGAGGGCGCCACGCTCCGCGTCTATATCGAGCGCTTTGAACCCGATGCCTCCAAGCACCACCTTGATCCCCAGATAGCCCTGGCCGACCTGATCAAGATCGCCCGCGATCTGGCCGAGATCGAGGCCAGGACAGGGCGGACGGAACCGACGGTGATTACCTGACATGACCTCCCACACTTTCCACCCCACCATCCTGCGCGAATACGACATCCGCGGCATCGTGGGCGAGACTCTGTTCGCCGCCGATGCCGAAGCCATTGGCAAAGCTTTCGGCACCCGTGTGCGCAGGAATGGCGGCCATGTGGTGGCGCTGGGCTGGGACGGACGTCTGTCCAGCCCAGAGATGGCCGAGGCGCTGACCAAGGGATTGATGGCGGCGGGCTGCACGGTGCGGCGCATCGGGCGTGGCCCCACCCCCATGCTGTACTTCGCCGCCAAGGTGAGGGAGGCCGATGGCGGCATCATGGTGACGGGCAGCCACAATCCGCCCAACCATAACGGCTTCAAGATGGTTCTGGCGGGCAAGCCTTTCTTCGGCCCCGACATCTTGTCCCTGGGCGCCATCGCCAGCGCCGGAGACTTTGCGGCGGGCGAAGGCAAGGCCATCGAGGATTCGGTGTTCGAGGAATATGTTTCCCGCCTGGCCCAGGACTATGATGGCCTGCGTGATTTACGCGTGGTCTGGGATTGCGGCAACGGCGCCACCGGCGAAGTGCTGCACGCCCTGGTCAAGCGCCTGCCCGGCACCCATACCGTGCTGTTCGGCGAGATCGACGGCCACTTCCCCAATCACCATCCCGACCCCACCGAGCCCCATAATCTGGTGGCGCTGCAAGACAAGGTGCTGACCGAATCCGCCCATTTGGGGCTAGCCTTCGACGGCGACGGCGACCGCATCGGCGTGGTGGACGCGGAAGGCCGCATCCTCTATGGCGATCAGATCCTGGTGATCCTGGCCGAGGATGTGCTGAAGGCCCTGCCGGGCGCCACCATCATCGCCGATGTCAAGGCGTCCAAGGTGTTCTTCGACGAGGTGCGGCGCATGGGCGGCAATGCCGTCATGGGCCGCACCGGCCATTCCCTGATCAAGACCCAAATGGCCGAGACCGGCGCGCCCCTGGCGGGCGAGATGAGCGGCCATATCTTTTTCGCCGACCGCTATTACGGCTTCGACGATGCCCTTTACGCCGCCATTCGCCTGCTGGGCATCGTGGCGCGTTGGGACCACATGACCATCGGCCAGCGCCGCGACAAACTTCCCCACATGGTCAACACCCCGGAACTGCGCTTCGACTGCCCGGAGGAGCGCAAATTCGCCGTGGTCGCCGAGGTCAAGGCAAGGTTGGAGGCCGAGGGCGCCACCTTCTCGGCCATCGACGGCGTGCGGGTGGACACCAAGGACGGCTGGTGGCTGTTGCGCGCCTCAAACACCCAGGCCGTTCTGGTGGCCCGCTGCGAGGCGTCCAGCCCCGAGGGCCTCAAGTCGCTGCGCCAGACCCTGGCCGACCAGCTTTCCGCCAGCGGGGTGAGTCTCGGTCATTACTGATGGTGGCTTGAATTTCTTCGAATCCGGCTCCAGACTGTTCTCATTCGAAGGTAGGGGGTCTGTGACCGGTCACCCCACTGCAATAGTCAATATCCAAACGACGAAGGGGGACCAGCTATGTCCGTCGAATCCATTCTGAAGACCAAGGGCAGCGTCGTCTTCACCATCCGCCCCGAGCATTCGGTGGCCGACGCCGCCGCGCTGCTGACCAACAAGAAGGTCGGTGTGGCCGTGGTCTGCGACGCCAAGGGCAAGCTGCAGGGCGTGCTGTCCGAGCGCGACATCGTCAAGGGCCTGGCCCAGTACGGCAAGGCCGCCCTGGAAATGCCGGTGCGCAACGTCATGTCCAGCCCGGTGGTCACCTGCACCCCCGGCGACAGTGTCAAGACCATCATGGGCGTGATGACCGAACGCCGCATCCGTCACCTGCCGGTGCTGGAAAAGGACGAACTGATCGGTATCGTCTCTATCGGCGACGCGGTCAATTTCCGCCTGACCGAAGCCCAGATGGAAATGAACGTACTGCGCGACGTCGCCGCCACGCGGTAAGAAATTCCCTGAACACCCCCGGAAACTCAGGTTTCCGGGGGTGTTTGCTTTTTTGCATCCCCCCCATGCACGACAGTTATGTTGCAGTGCAAAATTTATGTTGCGCTGCGGCATGGGTCTGTTAGATTGGCGTCATGTTGCAGCGCACAACGCGCCTCACCTCTGATAAGGATCACGCACATGACTTTCAAGATCGACGGTTTCGAGAAGTTCGTCTCCCTGGGCAAGGACAATGCCGACGCTTTCGCCAAGTCGGGCGCCGCCACCGTCAAGGCCTTCGAAGAGATCGCCAAGGCTCAGCAGGCCCTGATCGCCGAGAACGTCAAGAAGGCTGACGCCGCCGTCAAGGCGCTGTTCTCCGTGAAGAGCCCGGCCGAGTTCGCCGACCTGCAGGGCAAGCTGGCCCGCGAGTCCATCGAGAGCGCCATCGCCGACGGCCGCAAGCTGGCCGAGCTGTCGACCTCTGCTCTCACCGCCGCCGTCGAGCCGATCCAGGCCCGTTTCGCCGCGCTGACCAAGGTTGCCGCTTAATCCGATCCCTTAAGGGTCCGTCAAGGTTCCTCCCACCTTTCGACGGACCTGGATCGGATAAGACCCCGCCGCCGCCCTTTTGAATGTCCGGGGCTCTCCCCCCCATCCCGCTGCTTCCGGACATTGGCGACGACGGATACAAGCCCCGGCCTCCCTCCCAAGGCCGGGGCTTTTTCTTTGCCCATTTCAAATCCGCATTCCTTGACCGAATTGAGCAAGGCACCTACCTTTCCCATGGAGAAGGAGTGAGTCCATGTCGTTCAAGGGTACCGATAGCTATGTGGCGACCGAAGACCTGCTGGTCGCCGTCAATGCCGCGCTCAAACTCGAACGCCCCCTGCTGATCAAGGGCGAGCCGGGAACCGGTAAGACCGTTCTGGCCGCCGAGGTGGCCAAGGCGCTGGGCCGTCCTTTGCTGCAATGGCATGTCAAGTCCACCACCAAGGCGCAGCAAGGCCTTTATGAATACGACGCGGTGGCGCGCCTGCGCGATTCCCAACTGGGTGACGCCCGCGTCCACGATATCTCCAACTACATCGTCAAGGGCAAGCTATGGGAGGCCTTCGACGCGCCCGCCCCGCCGGTCCTGCTCATCGACGAGATCGACAAGGCCGATATCGAGTTCCCCAACGACCTGCTGCTGGAACTGGACCGCATGGAGTTCCATGTCTATGAGACCAAGCAGGTGGTCAAGGCGGCGCAGCGTCCCATGGTGATCATCACGTCCAACAACGAGAAGGAACTGCCCGACGCCTTCCTGCGCCGCTGTTTCTTCCACTACATCCGCTTTCCCGACCGCGAGACCATGGAGCGCATCGTCGCCGTGCACTATCCCGGCATCAAACCGGCCCTGCTGCACGAGGCGCTGACCGTGTTCTTCGACATCCGCGAGGTGGCGGGGCTGAAGAAGAAGCCGTCCACGTCGGAATTGCTGGACTGGATCAAGCTGCTTTTGTCCGAGGATCTGTCGCCCGACGATCTGCGCGCCAAGGACAAGAGCACCCTGATCCCCAAGCTGCACGGCGCCCTGCTGAAGAACGAGCAGGATGTGCACCTGTTCGAGCGGCTGGCCTTTCTCAGCCGGCGGGAGGGACGCTGATGGCCGTCATCGCCTGGACCGAGGCCATGAGCGTGGATGACGCCGCCCTCGACAAGGATCACCAGAAGCTGATTCGCATGATCAACGATCTGGATCAGGCCGCCCCCGATTTCATGGAACTGTTCAACGCCGTCCTCGACTACACCACCGGGCATTTCGAGCGCGAGGAAACCCATCTGGACGCCATCGGCTTTCCTGGCCTGGACGCCCATCGCGTCCAGCACGACGACTTCGCCGATCAGGTGGCCGACATGCTGCGCCAATACCGCGACAGCCCCTTCGACGCGGGCGACACCCGACTGAAGGACTTTCTGTGGACCTGGCTGAAAGGCCATATCCTGATCGAGGACCAGCGCTATGCCGCCTGGGCCCGGGCCAAGGGCGGCTGAGCCCCACCATGTTCCTCACCCTCTTCCTCGAGCTGCGCGACGCCAAGGTGCCGGTCACCTTGAAGGAGTACCTTACCCTGCTCGAAGCGCTGGCCGAGGGCGTGGCCGAGATGAGCGTCGATACCTTCTACTACTTGTCGCGCTCATGCCTGGTGAAGGACGAGCGTAATCTGGACAAGTTCGACCGGGTGTTCGGCCGGGTGTTCAACGGCGTGGTGGGAGAGAGCGATGAACTGGCCGCCGCGCTCAAAGCCGCCATCCCCGAGGAATGGCTGCGAAAGCTGGCGGAAAAGCACCTGACGCCGGAAGAGATGGAACAGGTCAAGTCGGCGGGCGGCTTCGAAAAGCTGATGGAGACCCTGAAAAAACGCCTGGAGGAACAGAAGGAACGCCATCAGGGCGGCTCCAAATGGATCGGAACGGCGGGAACCTCCCCCTTCGGCGCCTATGGCTACAACCCGGAAGGCGTGCGCATCGGCCAGCATGAATCGCGGCACCGCCGCGCGGTCAAGGTGTGGGACGAGCGCACTTACAAGAATCTCGACGACGGCATCGAACTGGGCACGCGGAACTTCCGCATGGCGTTGCGTCGGCTTCGCCGCTTCGCCCGCGAAGGCGCCGCCACCGAACTGGACCTGCCCGGCACCATCACCTCGACGGCGCGGGCGGGCGGCTGGCTTGATCTTCAGATGCGGCCAGAGCGCCACAACAAGATCAAGGTCCTGCTGCTGCTCGATATCGGCGGCTCCATGGACGAGCATGTGCGCATCTGCGAGGAACTGTTTTCGGCGGTGCGCTCCGAGTTCAAGCATCTCGAACACTTCTATTTCCACAACTGCCCCTATTCCGGCCTGTGGAAGGACAATCGCCGCCGCCACCAGGATGTCACCAATACCCTGGACGTCATCCACACCTACCCGTCCGATTACAAGCTGATCTTCGTGGGCGACGCCGCCATGAGCCCCTACGAGATCACCATGCCGGGCGGCGCGGTGGAGGAATGGAACGAAGAACCTGGCCATGTCTGGATGCGCCGCCTGCTGGACCAGTGGCCCAGCGCCGTCTGGCTCAATCCCGCGCCCCAGGCCCGCTGGCACTGGACCCATTCCACCCAGCTTATCGGCCAACTGATGGGGGGGCGCATGCATCCGCTGACCTTGGAAGGCATCGACGGCGCCATGCGGGATCTGAACCGCAATTCCATCCGGGTCTGACGGTCGCCCAGCGGAGACAACCATGAACCGGACGATCCTGCGTCATTTTTAACGCCCGATGGTCTAATGACGGATAGCCGATATTGGTCTGCGGCAGTCATGTGCTAGCCTGCACCCGCTGACTGTTCTATGGGGAGAATGGGACCGGATGGCCGACGGGGGTAAGCGAACCCTGACATGGCTGGGGGGAGCGCGCGGCCACCTCTTCCAGGTGGTGGTGTTGGGTCTTGTTCCCGCCATCTTTCTCGGCACATTGGCGATCATCACCCAACTGGTCGAAACCCTGACCCTGCAAGCGGCTGGCGCCCAGGTGGAAGCCCTGGCGCGCATGGCCGCCGCCATCCATAACCGCGGCCTGGAAAGCTCGCGCGAGGCACTGGCCGCCCTGGCCACCGACCCCGAAGACGACGAATGCGGCAGCCACTACCGCCATTTCCTGCTGGCCGTCGAAGGCCATGAAGGATTTCTGCGCACGGACGCCTCGGGAAAGGTGGGGTGCAGCATTTCCCAGGGAACCGACATCACCTGGCTGGCCAAGGGTCCCCATATCGGCGGCAGCCTGGAAAGCGGAGGCTTCGCCACCGCGCCCTATGTCCTGCTCAAGGAGGGACGCGCCGCCCTGCCCATGGCCTATCCCATCTTGGACTGGATGGGCTCGCCGCGCGGCGTGATCGCCACCGCGCGTTCGCTCGATCACCTGGCCCGGGCGGTGGCGCCGCCCGTCCTGCCCGAAGGCGCCCGCCTGTTGGTCCTGAAATCCGACGGCACCGTCCTGGCGCGGGTGCCGCCCTTGCCCGAGCCCGGCCCCACCGTGACCCCCGTTCCCGAATTGCGCGAAGCGGCCGCCAGGGGCACCGCCGGGTCCTTTACCGCCACCTCCATCACCGGCGAAACATCGGTCTTCGGCATCGCGCCGTTGGGCCGCATGGCGCCCGAGACCATTGTGGCAGTTACCGTGCCGGTGGATATGCTGGGCGGGCCGGAACGCCAGTTCCTGCGCATGGCCATCATGGCTTTCGGCATCGCCGGATCGGGTGTGGTGCTGCTGCTGTGGTATTCCAGCCGGCGGCTCTTGTTCCTGCCGCTGGGCCGCCTGGCCGACGCCATGCGCCGGGTGCGGGCTGGCGACATGAGTGCGCAGGCCGGTGGCGGGATCGGCGAAGTGGGCGAGATGGGCGACACCTTCGACACCATGGTCGGCGCGTTGAACGAACGCGAGGCCCGGTTGGCCGATAGCGAGGACCGCTTCCGCGCCACCTTTGATCAGGCGGCAGTGGGGATGAGCCATTCCACCCCCGACCGGCGTTTCATCCGCATGAACCGCCGTTTCGCCTCCATGCTGGGCTATGAGCCCGAGGAACTGATCGGCCGCTCCACCCTCAGCATCACCCATCCCGAGGACCGCATCCTGGCGACCGATGAAATCGCCGCCATGATCCGCGGAGACATTCAGAGCTTCGCCACGGAAAAGCGCTATATCCGCAAGGATGGCTCTATCGCCTGGGTCAATCTGACTCTGTCGGCTCTGCGCCGCGACGGGCGGGTGGAATATCTGATCGGCGTGACCGAGGATATCGAGCGGCGTAAACAGGCCGAGGTCCAGCTCCTGGCCGCCAAGGAACAGGCGGAAAGCGCCAGCCGCGCCAAAAGCGATTTCCTGGCCGGGATGAGCCATGAACTGCGTACCCCGCTCAACGCCATTATCGGTTTTGCCGAAACCATGTATTCCCAGGTTTTGGGACCCATCCCCGAGCGATACCGCGAATATGCCGGCGATATCGCGGCGTCCGGGCGCCATCTGTTGGGCATCATCACCGACATCCTGGATCTGGCCAAGATCGAGGCGGGACGGATGGAACTTGACGAAAATCCCGTGGAAATCGCGCCCGTGGTCGAGGCCGCCATCCGCCTTCTGCGTGATCGCGGCACGGCCGCCCGTCTGGACCTGCACAGCGATATTCCCGCCAGCCTACCCCGGATTCTGGCCGATGAGCGGCGCATCCGCCAGGTGGTGATCAATCTGCTGGCCAATGCGGTAAAATTCACCCCCCATGGGGGATCGGTGAGCGTATCCGCCAATCTCACCACCGATGGCGGCCTGGCGCTTCACGTTTCCGACACTGGAATCGGCATGACCGACGAGGAGATGAGTCAGGCCGTGGAACCCTTCGTCCAGGTGGACGCCCGCATCGCGCGGCGCCACGAGGGCACCGGCCTGGGACTGCCCATGGTGGCCGCCATCATGGAAATGCACCGCGGCACCATCGCCATCGCCAGCCGCCCCAACCAAGGCACCACGGTCACAGTGACCTTCCCCCGCGATCGGGTGCTTAGCGCCGATCCGGCCGGGTGATGAACGCGGCCATGGCCGCAACCACCTCCTGCTCGCGCCCGAAATAGCCGTGGGGCGACATGGCTTCGCAGGCCCCGGATCGGGCCTCGGCTCCGCCCTCGACCATCAACAGGTCGCGCCGCCGTGATTTCGCCAAGGCCTCGGCCACCCGTGGCGCATCCGCAGGAGGGGTCACCTCGCAGGCATCCCCGGCATGGGCCACGACCAGGGCAGGAATGGTCACCTCATCCAATCCCAAACCCAGAACGCCATTGGGGGGGTAGGAATGCTTGCGATGCCCGCGGGTGATGGACGACGTCAAAATCAGACCATCCACCCGATCACCCAGACGGGCCGCCCCTTGCGCCGCCGACAATGTGCCCATGCTGGTCCCGATCAGCCATACCGGGATGCCCCCGTTTTCGCGCTTCAGCACCGCCGCCAGGGCGGCGATATCGGCCATGTGCTCGTCCGACAACCGGAAGCTGGTGGTCATGCCCCCCCCCTGATCCGAGGGAGCGTCGATGGTGGCCACCAGGATGCCCGCCGAGGCCAGCAACCGGCGGGTCCGCACCAGGAAATTGCCGCGCCCGAATGGCACCGGTTCGGCAATCTCCATACCGGGCCGGACGCCGACACTGCCTTCGCCCCCGGTGAAGAGTATGGCCGCCGCCACCGGTGGCGCGGCTGGCACCGCCAGGTAGTAGGCCGTGACGACCCCCGGACGGCTTTCCATCTCCACGGCCCGCTCGCTCACGGCTGTTTCACCGCCCATTGCCGCGCCGCCCGCCAGCAAGAGCATCGTGACCAGCAACCGTCCAAGCATCATGTCGCTCCCCAAGCCGCTGGCTCCCAAACCCGCATCATGGCACAGTAGGCTGACAACCTTAATGGATCGCTCCGAGGCTCATGGTCAGCGAACTTCTCCGTCCCGATTCCGAATTCTCCCGAGCCGTATACAAGGAGATCCGCCCAGCCATACCCCGTGCACAATGGCCGACGAGCGCCCTGCGCGCCAGTTTCACCCCCAGCAGCGACGGCCTGGCCCTGATCGCCGCCTTCGAGGGACTGCCCCCCGCCTATGCCGCCGTGGCGGCCCAGGTGGTGCTGCGCGCCAAGGTTGATCTCGTCCTGGTCTCGCCCGTGGCGGTTCTGGCCTCCGCCGTGGTTTACATGCGGCGTTGGCGCGACACGTTTCTCTATGCGCTGCTGCCCCTGCTGTTCGCCATCCCTCTGATGGCGCCCCTGGGAGACGCGGCCATGCGGGCCAGTTTCGTCCTGTTTTCCCTGAACATGGCGGCCCTGCTGGTCACCCATGCCCGCCTGCTGCAGCGGCGCGCCAAACTGCAACAGGGGCGCTTTATCGCCGAAATCCCCTCGCCCGGCCTGCGCATCAAGGTGCCCCAGGGAACGCCGCTCCATCCCCAGGACTGAGGGTTCAGGGCACGGTGGCCGTCTCCTTGGCGCGGCGCTTGACCTCCGTCCAGACTTCGTCGTGACGCCGTTCCGCCGCCTCGACGCAGGAGGGCAGAAAACCCACCTTGGCGGGCCATGGCGCCACCAGTTCCGGCGCGCTCAGCACCGATGGCAGGAGAAAGCGCTCGCTGCCGCGGATCATGTTGGCATAACCGTTGAAGCTCGAATCCAGGGCCGCGTTTTCCGGCCGCAGCATGAAGGTCAGGAACTTCACGGCATTGGCCCGGTTCGGCGGATTTCGCGGCACAACCACCACATCGGTCCACACCAGATTGCCTTCCCGCGGATAGGCATAGGCCAGGCTGGGCCGCTTTTCCCTGGCCCGCATGACGTCACCGTTCCAGCCCACCACCAGAACCATGGCGGGATCGGTCAAGACCGTCATCACCCGGTCGACGGGCACCAGCCGGCTATGCGCCACGACCGGCTCGAGCAGGCGAGAGGCCTTTTCCAGCTTGCCCTCGTCCATGGTGCAGCGCCCCTCGCCCAGATAGATCAGGGCCAGTTGGACCATCTCGCCGTCATCGAGCAGACCGATCCGGCCTTCGATCTCGGGCGGGGGATCGAAGAGCAGGCGCAGCGAATCGATATCGCCGCGATGAATGGAAGTGTCCACGGCAAAAGCGGTGGTCCCCCACTGATGGGGAATGGTGTATTCGTTGCGCGGATCGAAGGATCGGGACCGCCAGGGGTCCTCCACATTCCAAAACCCGTTGAGCCGGTCGGCCAGCACCCGCTCGATCAGCCCCTCGCGGATCAATTGGCCCACGCGGTAATCGGGAGAAAAGGCGATGTCGAAGCCCGACTTCGCCCCGATAAGCCCGCCGACCACCTGATCGTGGTCGGCCACCACGGTCAGGTTCACGGTGATGCCGGTCTCGCGCTCGAACTTGCGCAGCAATTCCGGCGAAAGATAGGACGACCGGGTCAGAACCCGCAACTCGCTGGCCGCCGTGTCGACCCCCGCAAGCAGGAGAACGGCAAGCAGAACCAGCAGGCGCCGCATCATCACTCCTCGTCCTCGATACGCTGCATATCCTCGTCGGACAGTCCGAAGTGATGGCCGATCTCGTGAATCAGCACATGCTTGACCAGAGTGGAGATATCCTCGCCGGTCTCGCACCAGTAATCGAGGATGGGGCGGCGATAGAGAAAGATCATATCCACATCACCCGGAACGCCCCCGAAGGCGTGGATGTCCATGGCCGATCCGCGATAAAGCCCAAGCAGATCGAAGGGACTTTCCAGGTCCATCTCGCGCTCCACCTCCTCGTCGGGGAAGTCGTCGACGCGGATCACCACATCGGCGGCGTAAAGGCGCAGTTCCTCGGGAATATCGGCGAAAGCCGCCTGGGCGATGGTCTCCAGATCGGCCAGGGTGGGGGGGGCGCTATGGTGGGGCATGACTCTGCTCATGAATCAGAATCTACCCTGTCCTTGCGCCCGGCACCAGGGGTCCCCACTCTTCACAACAGCACACAAAAAAGGAGAGACCGCCATGATCGCCAGGCTAAGCCCCGACGAGCGTAAGGCCGCCCTGGCCACGTTGGACGGCTGGACCGAGGCCGAGGGGCGAGACGCCATCGCGCGTTCGCTGCGCTTCGCGGATTTCGCCCAGGCCTTCGCCTTCATGACCCAAGTCGCCCTGGCCGCCGAGAAGATGAATCATCACCCGGAATGGTTCAATGTCTGGAATCGGATAGACGTCACCCTTTCCACCCATGACGCGGGCGGAGTGACGCAAAAGGACATCGATCTGGCCCGCGCCATCAACGGCGCGGCCAGTCGTGCCGGGTCCGGCGGAACTGCCTAGACCGAAATATCCAGCACCTGGCCCACCGCGCCACTCTTGGCGACGGACTCGGCCACGGCGGCGGCCTGCTGCGCTGGCTGCCCACCTTGGGTGAGCACCTGAGCGACGGCTAGAGCCGCGTTCTCTTCCTGTTTGGCAGCGGTCAGGGGGGCCTGTAACCCGGCCTGCGCACGCTGAAGGTAAAGCACCGAATTCCCGGCGCCGACGGATGATGCGTCCATGGTCCTGCCTTTCTGGCTGAACGTTAGACAGTCACGTTAACGCATTCTTTAGGAAATGTCACGATCAGGATTCTAAGGCTGGGGATCGCCCGCCAGTTCCCGCATGACCTGGCCCAGCAATTGGCGGAAACGGGCGTCCTCGGGGCCATCGACCTTGACCACCCAGCCGCGCACCGAGGACAGCAAGGAGGCGCCGTCGCAGAACGCGGCCAGCAATTCCACCCGCCCGCCATCGGACTGGGCCAAGGCTGTCGCCACATTGCCAGCGCAAAGCGCGGCAGCGTCCAGGGAGGCAGGCGCCCCCAGGGCGACCACCACCCGGATCTTCGGATTCGGCGCCGCCTGGGCATCGTGGGTCATGGTAAAGGGACGGGCGGGAATGGCCGCCGACATGGCCCTCGCCACCCCGGCCCGCAATTCGCCCGCCCCAACACCGAAGGGATTGCCGTGCACTTCCAGCAGCAAGGGACCGGATGCGGTGGCGGAGAAGAAGGTACTCCAGGTCGCGGCGCTGCGATAGCCGCCCGGCACGGTCGAAGGGCCATCGCCGCATCCGCCCAGAAGGGCGGCAAGGACGGCGGCGCCCAGTGAAAACAGCTTCTTCATCATGCCCCCATGGTTGCGCCGACAGCACCTTTAGGCAAGCCCCTTCCTTTCCTTTTTCCCACGCCCGGAAACTACCTAATACTAGAGACGCGGTTCCGCATAGCACTCGACCGATGTTAGGGTGTTGACCGGAGTGGCGCTCGCGGCATGCGCCTTCCGGGCCAGGAGAGGGGTTGGGATAAAAATGACGCGCCGAGTCTGCGTCCTGATCATTGAGCCGAATGCGCACATGCGGCGGCTGATCGGCACCCTGATGGGGGCCGTGCCCGCCCATGAGGTGATCGAGGCCCGCACTCCGCAACAGGCTGTCGCCCTGGTGGCCGAACACTCCCCCCATCTGGTGATCATGGACTGGTCCGACGACCCCACCGAGGGCGTGCTGTTCGTCCACCGCCTGCGCCGGGGAGAAATCGGCCGGGCCGATGTGCCGGTCCTGGCCATCAGCCCGTCCCTGCACCATGCGGTGCTGGAATCGGCAGTGGAGACCGGCATCGACGACATCATCGCCAAGCCCATTTCCGCCGTTGAAATCATTGCGCGGGCCACCGACTTGATCGAACAGGATCGTCGGCGCGGCGAATCGACGGAACAGGCAGCGGAATAGCTCCCCATGGCCGGTGACGGCAAGTTCCCCGAATTATCTCCCGAAGCCCTGGCCCGCGCCGAAGCCGCCCTGGCCGGGCTGTCCGGCCGCTATCTGGAATGGGCCGAGGCCGACGCCGCCCGGATGCGTGCCTGCCTGGACGAGATCCAGGCATCCCAGGCCGATCTTGCCCAATTGCTGCCCCGACTGTTCACCATCAGCCACGATATGAAGGGCCAGGCCGCCACATTCGGCTATCCCCTGGTCAGCGAACTGGGCAACCGGCTATGCCGGATGATCGAGAGCCGTCCGGCCCCCACCCCCCAGGACGTGTCTTGCATGGCGCGACTGGGCAACGCCATGGCCCGCATCATCACCGAGCGCATGGCCGGTGACGGCGGCGAGGCCGGCCGCGCCCTGGTGGCGGAACTGCCGTCAGAGCCCGGACAGATCCCGTAATTCCTGCACCAGCTGACGGGCCCGGCCCGACTGGCGCGGGTTCATGGCCTTGGCGATGGCGTCACGGGCGGCCTTGGCGCTTTCCTCGCCCTGGGCGGCGGCAAGCTCGTACATGACATAGGCGCGCACCGGGTCCTTGACATAGAAGCCCTGCCCCTTGGCCGCCAGATCGCCCAAGGCAAGCAAAGCCTCGGCATGGCCCTGGACGGCGGCGGCTTCCAGCCAGGCCACGCCCTCGACCATGTCCATGGGCAGTTCCATACCCTTCACCTTGGCCGAACCCAGCAGGTACTGAGCCTCCACATGGCCTTTGGCGGCGGCAGAACGCAGCCAACGCTCGCCCTCGTTGATGCCGGGACGCAGTTGCACCGCCTTGCCCTCCTCGGCATTGGGCGGCTTTACCGGATACCATACCGCGCCGAAAGGAAGGCTCTTGCGCTCGGCGTCCTTGAGGTTCCATTCCTCGTCGGCCGGATTGCGCCACTGGGCCGGAAGCGACAGCAACAGGCGGCCCAGGCGGAAGCGGGCCTCCAGATCGCCCTTCAGCAGGGCGGCGCGGCGATAAAGGGCCTCGGCCTGATCGGGATCGGGAGGCGCGCCGTGACCGCGTTCCAGCACATCGGCCAACCCCATCATGGCCCGCAGATCGCCCCCTTCGGCGGCATCGGCCAGCCAGGAAATGCCGTCATGGCTGCCGATGGCGTGAACCTCGCCGTCCACGAACAGTTCGACCCAGCGCTTGCGGGCATGGGCATCGCCCAGGGTTCCGGCCTTGTACCACCAGTTTCCCGCGGCATTGAGGTCGCGCGTCACACCCTTGCCGGTCTCGAAGGCCTTGGCCGCCTCGACGGCGGCGGCGGCATGCCCCCCGGCCCCCGCCAGGGTAAACCACACCAGCGCTGTCCGGGCATCGGGCTTGAGGCCGTGACCGCCATCGCGATAGGCCAGGGCCAACTGATACTGGGCTTCCATGTCGCCATTGGCGGCCAGGGCCGTCAGACTGGCGTGGCGCGCCTCGGCGGCGGCGGCGGGCTTGGCCGCCTTCTTGGTCGCCGCCCCGGCGCCTTCAGCCAGGGGCAAGGAGAGGGCGAGCAATGCGGCGACGGAAGCGGCGATCCTCATGAAACGGCACTTTCCACAATCTGGATGTCGGGCGCGCATGATTCCACTTCCCAAGCGGTAAGGCAATCGGAGCTTCGACCTTGGTCCAACGCTCCATTCCGATCAGCCATTCTATCACAAAATCAGGATCATCCTTGCACTCGTGCGCCCGCGCGCGTACCTTCGCCCCCCGCGAATTCTCTCATCTTCTTCGAGGACCCGACCCATGCCGTTCATCGCCGACAGGCTTTCCGCCATCAAGCCGTCCCCGACCATCGCGGTGACCCAGAAGGCCGCCGAACTGAAGGCCGCAGGCCGCGACGTCATCGGCCTGGGCGCGGGCGAGCCCGACTTCGACACCCCCGACAACATCAAGACCGCGGCCAAGGTCGCCATCGACAAGGGCCTGACCAAGTACGGCCCCCCCGCTGGCACCGTGGACCTGCGCAACGCCATCGCCGCCAAGTTCAAGCGCGAGAACGGCCTGGACTACACCGCCGATCAGGTCACGGTGGGCGTCGGCGGCAAGGGCGTGATCTTCAACGCCTTCATGGCCACCATCAATCCCGGCGACGAAGTGATTGTGCCCGCCCCCTATTGGGTGAGCTATCCCGACATCGCCCTGATGTTCGGCGGCAAGCCGGTCTTCGTTCCCTGTCCCGAGGCCGCGGGCTTCAAGCTGCAGCCCGCCGACCTGGAAGCGGCCATCACGCCCAAGACCAAGTGGCTGGTGCTGAACTCGCCGTCCAACCCGACGGGCGCGGCCTATTCCTGGGATGAGATGAAGGCGCTGACCGACGTGTTGGTCAAGCACCCCCATGTGTGGATCATGTCCGACGACATGTACGAGCATCTGGTCTATGACGACTTCAAGTTCTGCACCCCCGCCCAGGTGGAGCCCAAGCTTTATGACCGCACGCTGACCATGAACGGCGTGTCCAAGGCCTATGCCATGACCGGCTGGCGCGTCGGCTATGCCGCCGGGCCGGTGGCCATCATCAAGGCCATCAACATGATCCAGTCCCAGTCGGTGACCCATACCTCGTCCATCAGCCAGGCCGCTTCGGTCGAGGCCCTGAACGGCACCCAGGACTTCATCCCGAAGAACGCCGCCGTGTTCAAGCGCCGCCGCGACCTGATCGTCGGCCTGTTGAACCAGTGCCCCGGCATCACCTGCCGCACCCCGGAAGGCGCCTTCTACGTCTATCCGTCCTGCGCTGGCGTGATCGGCAAGAAGACCCCCGACGGCAAAGTCATCAACAGCGACACCGACTTCGTCGGCGCGCTGCTCGAGGCCGAGGGCGTGGCGGTGGTTCAGGGCGCGGCCTTCGGCCTGGAGCCCTATTTCCGCATCTCCTACGCCACCTCGGACGCCGCGCTGACCAAGGCCGCCGAGCGCATCAAGCGCTTCTGCGAAAGCCTGAAGTAGCCGCACACCAGATCCCGATGAGCCGAACTCATCGGGATCGCCCTCAAACGGCGGGCGGACGCTGTGCGTCCTTGCCTTCCGCCGCATAAGCGGCGCGGCCCCATGGGCCTAACGGCAAAATAATGGGGCGGTTCCGCGAGGAACCGCCCCTTGCCGTTTCACCTCCGCCCGGATCAGGCCGCCTGCGTCCTGATCTCGCGCAGGAAGCCGTCGATCTCGCGGGTGAGCGTCCCGTTCTGGGTCACCATGTCGCGGGCGGAGCCAGCCACTTCCTCGGCGGCGGACTTGGAGGTCCGGGCCCCGTCGGAGACACGGCCGATATGCTCGGACACTTCGCGGGTGCCACGCGCCGCTTCCTGGACGCTGCGGGTGATTTCGTGGATGGCGGCGTTCTGCTCCTCCACCGCGCTGGCGATGGAAGACGTTGCCTCATCCACTTTGTTGATGGTCTCGCCGATATGGCGGATAGCGGCGACCGCGCGGGTGGTCTCCGTCTGCACCGCGGCGATCTGGGTGGTGATTTCCTGGGTCGCCTTGGCGGTCTGGTTGGCCAGGGTTTTCACCTCCCCCGCCACCACGGCAAAGCCTTTTCCGGCTTCGCCCGCCCGCGCGGCCTCGATGGTGGCGTTGAGCGCCAGAAGATTGGTCTGGCCCGCGATGGCATCGATCAGTTTCACCACCTCGCCGATTCGGCCAGCGGCGGCGGCCAGGGCGGCGACCATGGCGTTGGTCTGCTCGGCCTCCTCGGCGGCGGCCCGCGCGATATCGGCGGTCAAGGCCACCTGGCGGGTGATCTCGTTGCCCGAAGAACTCAGCTCCTCGGCAGCCGATGCGACCGTCTGCACATTGGAGGAGGTCTGCTCGGTGGCGGCAACCACGGCGCTGGTCTGTTCCGATGTCTGGTCGGCGGTCTGGGTCATGGCCTGGGAAGCGCCGTTGAGACGCTGGCCCACCTGATTGATGGCATCCACCGCCGATTTGACCCGGTGTTCCAGTCCCTCTGCCATGTCTTGCAGCGCCCGGCTGCGCTCCTTTGCCGCGGTGTTCTTGAACTGCTCCTGCTCGTCGAGAAGGCGGCGGTTCTCCTTGGCATTCCCCCGGAAGACTTCCATGGCACGGGCCAAAGACCCGATCTCGTCATTGCGCCCCGTCCCCTCCACTTGCCGATCGGTATCGCCATCGGCCAAGGCCCTCATGCGGTTCACCAGCCCCCCCAGGGGCCCCGTGATGGAGCGCGCAATCAAGACCGCCACCACGGCGGCCAGAAGCCCCAAAATCGCGGCTTTCACCCCCAGATCAACAGCCTTGGCGCGATAGGCCTCGTCGATGTCGTCGATGTATACGCCAGTCCCCAGAACCCAATTCCAGGGGCGGTAATTGGCGACGTAAACCAGCTTCGGAACCGGTGGCGCGTCCTTCACCCGCGCCCAGTGATAGCTGGCGAAACCGGACCCGGCGGGGCTTTGCGCCACATCGTTCATGGCACGGGTGACATAGACCCCCTTGGGGTCCTTCATTTCCGACTGGTCCTGGCCTTCCATCTCGGGACGCATGGGATGCATCAGCGGACGCATGTCGTATGTGTTGATGAAGACGTAATCATTGTTGCCATAACGCCAGCCGCGCAGCGTGTCCTTGGCCAGGCGCTGGGCCTGTTCCTCGCTGAACTCGCCCTTGGCGGCACGGGCACGGAAGCTTTCGACCACGCTGGCCGCGGAATCCACGACTTGTCGCAGCGCCTGGCGGCGATCATCCATGAGGGTCTCGCGGGTCGAGGACAGACTTTGAACGGCAAGCAGTCCCAGTCCAACCACCAGCAAGGCAACCAGAGACCAGATCTTGCCACCAATTCCAAGCTTCATCCCACCCATGGCGAACCTCCTTCAGAACCGGCCACAAAGCCCCCTCCGGGAGACTCCGGGACGTACCGAGCCCGATAACCAAGCCTATCACTTTAGGTCTAGGTTAAGCCTTTTTTAATAAGATTTCGAGCTTCCCCGCGATTGTCTTTTCACTTCGGAATTAGAATAAACTGCACTTTCATGGCGTTGACACCAAGCCTGGTTCCTCAAACACATTTTGCCACCCCTATGCCATAATGCATAATCAGCAGAGCAGGGGCGACTCAACCCCCCTTAACATCCCCGACACATTGTGCCACAACAATGGAGTGGCCCGGGCTTTGGCCCGACTCCCCTCTGACGGGACCCCTTTCGATGCATCTGAAGCGGGATCAGGAAATGACCGACATGCGATCGAGGGCGGTGGACCTGCTGGTGGTCGAGGACAATCCCGCCGATGCCCGCCTGATCGAGTTGCTCCTGAGCGAGGTGGGCGGCATCATGTGCCGCCGGGCCGATTGCCTGGGCGACGCCATCGCCAAGGCCGAGGCCGCGCCGCCAGACGCCGTTCTTCTCGACCTTTCCCTTCCCGACGCCCACGGTATCGAGACGGTGGAACGGTTTCGGGCCGCCGCCCCCACGCTGCCCATCGTCATCTGCACCGGACTGGACGATGAATCCATGGGCTTGCTGGCCCTGCAGCACGGATGCCAGGACTATCTGGTCAAGGGCCAGGGGGACGGCAATCTGATCCGCCGCACCATCCTTTACGCCATCGAACGCAAGGCCGTGGAGGAGGAGCGCCGCACCACCGCCGAACGCCTGAAACGCGTCCTGCTTCAGACGGTCCGCTCGCTGTCGCTGACATTGGAGATGCGCGACCCCTATACGACGGGCCATCAGCGGCGGGTGGCGCAATTGTCCACCGCCATCGGCAGGCGGATGGGTCTGTCGGAAATGGTTGTCGAGGGGCTGCGCACAGGTGGTCTGCTGCACGATATCGGCAAGATTCACATCCCTGCCGAATTTCTCAGCCGTCCCGGCAAATTATCTGTCGAGGTTCACAAGGTCATCCGCATGCATCCCCAGATGGGCTGGGAGATCATGAAGGATATCGAGTTTCCCTGGCCGGTGGCCGAGATGATCCGCCAGCACCATGAAAGGCTGGACGGCAGCGGCTATCCCCTGGGCCTGAAGGGTGACGAGATCATCCTGGAATCAAGGATCATCGCCGTGGCCGACGTGCTGGAGGCCATCTCGTCGCATCGTCCCTACCGGCCCGCGTTGGGGCTGGATGTGGCCGTGGCCGAATTGCGCGAACATTCGGGCAGCCGCTATGACCCTGCGGTCGTCCAGGCCTGCATCGACGTGGTGGAGGAGAAAGGGGCGAGCATCCTCGACGAGGACCCCGCGCCGCAGCTTTAGCCCGCTACTCGGCGGCAATGACCGCCGCAGCGCCGCGCTTGGCCTGGCGGCGCAACTGCGCCATCAGCAGTTCGCGCGGATTATGGCAGGAACCGCACCAGACGATGGCGGTGCCGTCTCCATAGGAATGGACACGGTGATCACTGCTCTGCTGGCAATTCGGACATTCCAAAACGGTCTTGGGCAGGCTCATGGATACCCCCGGTCAAGGCCCATAGAGTTACCTGGAATCGCTCGAAAATGGAAGGCGGAAACACCGCCCCCTCATCTGCGTCCAGGTCATACCTCGCGGATACCGCTCAGGAAGCGATCCACCTCGGCCCGCAGGGTCTGGGCCTGACGCTGCAAAGTCTCCACCGCTCCCAACACATTCTTGGCCGACTGGTCGGTCTCGTGGATGGTCTGGGTCACCGCATTGATGTTCTCGTACACGAATTTGGTGCCCGAGGCGGCATGGTCGATGTTGCGGGCGATCTCCTGGGTGGCGGCACCCTGTTCCTCGATGGCCGAAGCGATGGCGGTGGTGATGCCGTCCATGGAGGAGATGGTGGTGTTGATGCCGCGGATGGCACGGACCGTCTTGTCGGTCTCCTGCTGGATGGTATTGACCTGGGACGCGATGTCCTCGGTGGCGCCCACCGTCTGGCGCGCCAGATTCTTCACTTCCGACGCCACCACGTTGAAGCCCTTGCCCGCCTCGCCGGCGCGTGCCGCCTCCACCGTGGCGTTGAGCGCCAGCAGGTTGGTCTGCTCGGCGATGCCGGTGATCATCTCGACGATCTCGCCGATCTTATCGGCGGCTCCGGCCAAACCCTGAACGCGGGTATTGACCGAGTCGGCCTCCTTGGTGGCGGAGACCGCCACCTGATTGGACATGCCGACCTGCTGGGCGATCTCGCTGATGGAGGACGAAAGCTCCTCGGCGGCGGACGCCACGGTGCTGACGTTCTGATTGGCCTCGCTGGCCTGGCGGGCGGCGGAATTGGCCCGTTCCAGGGCCTGATCGGCGGATTCGACCATGCTCCGCGCGGTCTGGATCATCTGCTGCGCCGAAGCCGAGACGGAATCGAGCACCGCCGTCACCGCCTTGTCGAAGGCTGCGATCAGATCTTCCAGGCGATGCATGCGCAGTTCCCGCGCGGCGGCCGCGGCCTGCGCCTCGCCCTCCATCTTCTGCTTGGCGATGGTGTTGTCCTTGAAGACCTGCACGGCGCGGGCGATGTCGCCCACCTCGTCCTGGCGTTCGAGGGCCGGGACGGAAACGGAGGTGTCGCCGCCCGCCAACTGCTCCATGCGCACGGTCATATCCTCGATGGGATCGGCAATGATGCGCTTGAGGATCAGGCGGACGCCGAAGACGGCAAGGATGGTGGCAATGATGCCGCCCACCACCAGCCAGGTCAGCACCTGGTTGAGCCGGGCCTCGGATTCAGACGTGGACAACGTGGAGGACAGCACGGCGATGACATCGCCATCGACCATGCCCATGCCGCCGTGACAGGCGTGGCACACTTCTTCCTTTGCGCCATCGGTGACGCCAAGGACGATGGGCAGGGAATACCGGTAGAAACCGCCGTCAAAGCGGCCGACCGCCACCTTGGTGTCGAATGCCTCGCGGTCGATGTCGTCCTTGGGCAATTTTGCGGGCTTGTCCGGGTCGGCCTCCTTCATATAGGCGGCGACCTTGGGGCCCCAGGCGCTCCACACCTTGCCGGGATAGTGGATATTGCGCGAATCGAACCAGTTGTTGAAAACCGTGATGCCGATATTGTCGGCATCCTCCGGCCTCTTGGCCATGACGTTGAGGATCAGCGCATGCAACGAGGTCATCTCGTTGGCCGAAAGCTGCCGCAACTGGCGCTCCATTTCGGCGCGCTCGAACCGGGCAATCGTGAGGACCACGGCGGCGATCAGAAAAACAACGCCAGCCCCTACGATCAGCATGAAGCGGCTGGACAGCCGCAAGTTCCGCCACGCGTACGACACGGAAACTCCCATCCGTTTCAACGCGGCCGACCCGATCCGACCGCAGCGCCCATTCCGATTCCCCAGCGAAGACTATTACGAAAGTCGGGAAAAGAAAATACCGGGTTTTCGCATGACACAGGAAAACGGCGGGCGCCGCGACCACAGAGATATTACGAACGTACTAATGCATCATAGTCAGCGATCAACTGCCGGGTTATATCCCCCGGCGTAAATGTATAAGACCCAATCTCGCGCACAGGTGTCACCTCGGCGGCGGTCCCGGTGAGGAAGCACTCGGAGGCCTTGGCCAGTTCTTCCGGGAAGATGGCCCGTTCCACCACGGTGATGCCCCGCTTCTTGGCAAGGTCGATCACCGTCTGGCGGGTGATGCCGTTCAGGAAGCAGTCCGGGGTCGGCGTATGCAGTTCCTTGCCATACACGAAGAAGATATTGGCGCCGGTGGCCTCGGCGACCTGGCCGCGCCAGTCCAGCATCATCGAGTCCTCGTATCCTTCGCCCTCGGCCTTATGCTTGCTCATGGTGCAGATCATGTACAAACCGGCGGCCTTGGAGGCGGTGGGAGCGGTCTCGGGATGGGGACGCTTCCACGTGGAGACGTTGAGACGGATGCCCTTCATGCGCGCTTCCGGGCTCCAATAGCTGGGCCAGGACCAGGTGGCCACGGCAAAGCGGATCTTGGAGCTTTGGGCGGCGACACCCATCATCTCGCTGCCGCGCCAGGCCACCGGACGGACATAGCCGTCGACGATATTGTTGGCCTTGACGGTGGCCATGGTGGCCTCGTCGATCTCTTCCACCGTCCACGGCACTTCGAAGCCCAGAATGCGGCCCGAATCGATCAGGCGCTGGGAATGCTCGCGCAGCTTGAACACCTTGCCGCCATACACCCGTTCGCCCTCGAACACGCAAGATCCGTAATGCAGGCCATGGGTCAGCGTGTGGATCTTGGCGTCGCGCCAGGGGACCAGCTTGCCGTCGAACCAGATGAAGCCGTCGCGGTCGTCGAAGGGGAGGACTGACATGGTCGTTCCGTTCCAATTATGAGGTGGCAGCAGGGCGTGAGGTTGGAAAATTACCAATCTCTCTTGCATGGCGTAACATTTATAGGCCATATATGTCAACATGACTGACGTAACCGCATCATGAGCGACATCAAGACCGGCATCAACCCGCTGTTCCTGCGCGAGGAGGAACTGCGTCAGGGGATCGAGCTGCTGTTCTTCGCCTATCGCGACTTCACGGCCGAGCCCGACGCCATCCTGGGCGAGTACGGCTTTGGCCGCGCCCATCATCGGGTCATCTATTTCGTCGGCCGCCATCCCGGCATCACGGTCAGCGATTTGCTGGAGATTCTGCGGATCACCAAGCAGAGCCTGTCACGCGTGCTGGGTCAGCTGGTCACCGAGAAATTCATCGTCCAGCGCCCCGGATTGCGTGATCGCCGCCAGCGCCTGCTGGAACTGACCGAAAAGGGCGTGGAACTGGAACGCCTGCTGACCGAGCGTCAGCGCGCCCGCATCGCCAGAACCTATCGCGAAGCCGGGGCCGAGGCGGTGGAGGGCTTCCGCAAGGTGATGCTGGGCCTGGTGGACGAGGCTGATCGCGGCCGCTTCCCCGCCCGCGCCCCCGGACTGCGCCGGGGGGGCTAGGGCCATGGACGACGCCCACATCCTGGTGGTGGATGACGACCGGCGCTTGCGGGAATTGCTGCGCAAATATCTTTCCGACAACGGCTATCTGGTGGCCACCGCCGCCGATGCCGCCGAGGCGCGCCAGTGCATGGCGGGCCTGGCCTTCGACATGATGGTCCTCGACGTCATGATGCCGGGCGAGGACGGCATGTCGCTGACCCGCTCGCTCCGGGCCGAAGGCAAGACCCTGCCCATCTTGCTGTTGACGGCACGCGGCGAGGTGGACGACCGCATCAGGGGCCTGGAATCGGGCGCCGATGACTATCTGTCGAAACCGTTCGAACCGCGCGAATTGCTGCTGCGCGTCGCCTCCATTCTGCGCCGCAGCCCCCGCGACGAGCCGGAACCGGCCCATGAACTCCGCCTGGGCGCCTTCGTCTGGGATATGGGCCGCGCCGAGTTGCGCCAGGACGGTCAACCCGTCCACATCACCCAGGCCGAACGCGATCTTCTGTCCATCCTGGCCGAAGTGGCGGGCCAGGGTGTGTCGCGTGATGATCTGGCCGCACGGACGGGAAATTCGGCCAATCCCCGCACCGTCGATGTCCAGGTGACGCGATTGCGCAAGAAGATCGAGGACGACCCCAAAATGCCGCGCTATCTTCAGACAGTGCGCGGCATGGGCTACATGCTGCGCCCCGACTGAGGAAGCTGCTCCATGCCCCAAATGGGCCTTTGGCTGAAGCGTCTGGCGCCCCAGGGCCTTCTGGGACGTTCGCTGCTGATCATCGTCATGCCGCTGGTGGTGCTGCAACTGGTCTCGGCCTATGTCTTCTACGGCAGCCACTGGGAGACCGTCGCCAAGCGCCTGGCCAAGGGGCTGGCGGGTGATATCGGCTATATCATCGAATCCATGCGCGCCTTTCCCGGCGTTCCGGAGCGGGGCGTCATCCTCGCCATCGCCGCCAACAAGATGGAGTTGGACACCCGTTTCCTGCCCGACGCCATCCTGCCCAACCAGCCCAAGGGCGCGCCCAGCAGCTTCCTCGAACGCGCCCTGGCCGAGGCCCTGGACGAGCGGGTCCAGCGCCCCTACCGTATCGACGCGGAGACCTTGGAGCGCGAAGTGGTCATCCGCGTACAACTGTCCGACGGCATGCTGGAGGTCTTCGCCCCCAAGAAACGGCTGTTCAGTTCCACCACCTATGTCTTCATCCTGTGGATGCTGGGCACCGCCATGCTGCTGTTCGGCATCGCCACCTTGTTCATGCGCAATCAGGTGCGCAGCGTGCGCAAGCTGGCGGTGGCCGCCGACCGTTTCGGCAAGGGCCAGGACGTGGCCGATTTCAAGCCGGAAGGCGCGCGCGAGGTCCGTCAAGCGGCCCAGGCCTTCAATCTGATGCGCCAGCGCATCCAGCGCCAGATCCAGCAGCGCACCGAGATGCTGGCCGGGGTCTCCCACGACCTGCGCACGCCGCTCACCCGCATGAAGCTGCAACTGGCCATCATGGGCGACATGGACGGGCGCGCCGAGTTGGACGAGGACGTCGCCGAAATGGAACGCATGGTCGAAGGCTATCTGGCCTTCGCCCGCGGCGAAGGCAGCGAACAGCCGGAACAGGTGGATCTGCGGGCCCTGGTGGACGAGGTGGTCACCCGCTTCCGCCGCCAGGGCAGCGTCATCGACCTGCATCACGAAGGCGAGATCGTCATGCCGCTGCGCCCCGATTCCCTGGCCCGCGCGCTGGGCAATTTGATCGGCAACGCGTCGCGCTATGCCGGTCATGTCTGGGTCCGGGTGGGACGCCGCGCCGAGGCGGCCGAGGTTTTGATCGATGATGACGGCCCCGGGATCCCCCCCGACCGCCGTGAAGAGGTTTTCAAACCCTTCACCCGCCTGGAGGTCTCGCGCAATCTGGCGACCGGCGGCGTCGGGCTGGGGTTGACCATCGCGCGCGATATCGTGCGCACCCATGGCGGCGACGTGGTGCTGGAAGACTCGCCGCTCGGCGGATTGCGGGCGCGCGTACGGCTGCCCTTGTGATAGATTTCGCCTGACGGTTTTAGGGGAAACGGGTCATGAAGACTGTACTGGTAGGCAATATCAAAGGCGGCTGCGGCAAGACGACCCTTTCGACCCATATCGCCGCGGCCTTCGCGGGCCAGGGACTGGTCACCGCCATCGCCGATTGCGACCGTCAGAGATCCAGCCTCAACTGGCTGCGCCGCCGCCCGGCGGGCCTAGCCCCCATCACCGGCCTGGATTGGTCCAAGGATGTCGGCTCGCCGCCTAAGGGCCTCGACCGGCTGGTCATCGACGCCCCGGCGGCCATGCATCACAAGGATGTGGAGGACCTGATCGGCATCTCGGAAGTGGTCGTGGTCCCCGTTCTGCCCGGCGCCTTTGACGAGGATGCCACCGCCCATTTCCTCGAGCGCCTCGCCAAGGTCAAAGCGGTGCGCAAGAACAAGCGTGTGGTGGCCGTGGTGGGAAACCGCCTGCGCCCCGGCACCAAGGCCAGCGACCATCTGGATGGATTTTTCGGCGGATTGGGCTTTCCCGTGGTCGCCCGCCTGCGCGACAGCCAAATCTACACCGCCGTCGCCGCTGCGGGTTCGACGGTGATCGAAGCTGGCGACCGCCGCGCCAGATCCTATGCCGCCGAATGGGAACCGCTTCTGGCCTTGATCGAAGGGCGTTGACCCTCCGGTTGAACCGCATCGCTATTGATTTTCGGTTTCATCAATTCCGTCAGCCCCAATCATAGGCTAGACTCTCCGCCATACGCATAATGACGGAGATTGGCGCACTTGCCCCCTACCCTTGCCCATCTCCCACCCGTTCCCGATATATACGTGCCGACATATCGTCGGATTCGCCTCCTGATGGGGGGGCTGATTGTCGTCTTCCTGGCGGCATTGGTTGGCAGCACCTTGTTTTCGGTCATCTCCTCGCGCAGTGAAGAACTCCGAGACGCCGATAACGAATTGAGGCACACCTCCCACCTCCTGGCGGAAGTGGCGGCCTCCACCTTCCTTTCCATCGACAAAGTTCTGATGGGAACCGCCGAAATCGCCGCGCGGCAAGACGATCCCAGCCGATTGCTGCAATTCCTGCGCCGCCAACTGGCCCAGGCCCCCACCGCCCGCGCCTTGCTGGTCATCGGCCCCGACGGCATGTCCCGGCTGGCCACCAACCTGCCCGATCCCCATAGAGCCATCGATCTTTCGGACCGTCCGTATTTCCTGCATCACCGCAATGGCGGGCCCAGCACCTTGTATGTCAGCGGAGTGATCCAGAGCCGCAATGACGACCATTGGATCATGGTGCTGAGCCGCCGGATCGAAACGCCCGATGGCGCCTTCGCCGGAGTGGTGGCCGCCACCATCAACCTGGAACAGCTTGCCTCCATCCTTGACGCGGCCGCCCCCGACTCCAGCGATTCCGCCCTGCTGGTTTCGCCTGACGGCACCATCCTGGCCAGAAGTCCTGATCACGTCCGCTATGTGGGCAAGTCGCTGGCGGGACAACCGGCCTTTGAAACAGCAAGGACCGCGCCCGAAGGAAGCGGCGAAATCCTCTCTCCCCTGGATGGACGCAAACGGCTTTACGCTTTCCACAAGGCTTCCAGTCATCCGGTCATCGCCGTCGCCTCCCACGACCAGGAAGCGCAGTTGAGGGAATGGCGCCTCCACAGCATGACTCTGGTCGCGTCGGCCCTTCTGGTCGGGCTGATCATCGGCGCCTTGGCCCTGTTCCTGGCCCGTCAGTTGGAGCGCATGGACCGCACCTTGAGCGAACTGGCCCGCTCGCGCCGTGAGGCCGATGCCGCCAACCGCGCCAAGTCCGCCTTCCTGGCCAATATGAGCCACGAGCTGCGCACGCCGCTGAATGCCATCATCGGCTTCTCGGATGCGCTGCTGGTGGGGATTCCGGGTCATACCTGCCAGTCGCGCTGCCAGGACTATCTTGGCCATGTCCAAACCTCGAGCCGTCACCTCCTGTCGCTGATCAACGACATTCTCGACCTGTCAAAGATCGAGGCCGGATCGACCGAGATCGCCCTGGCCCCGACACCCTTGGCGCTGCTGATCACGGAATGCCTGGAAATCGTGCGGGCCAAGGCCGAGTCCAAGAACATCTCCGTTGCCCTGGCCGGACCTGACCAAGACCTTATGGTGACGACCGATTCCCGCCGTCTGCGCCAGATTGTGCTCAATCTGTTGTCCAACGCGGTCAAATTCACCCCCGAGGGCGGGCGGATCATCCTGGAGGCGGAGTGCGACAGTGGCCAGTTGGCCCTGACCGTCAATGACACCGGCATCGGCATGACCCAAGAGGAAATCGCCGTGGCCTTGACCCCCTTTGGGCAAAACGATTCGGATCTGGCCAGACGGGAGGCCGGAACCGGCCTGGGTCTGCCGCTGTCCAAGCGCCTGACCGAATTACTGGGCGGGACATTGTCAGTCACCAGCATTCCGGGACGCGGCACCACGGTCACGATCAGCTTGCCTCTGTCTCGTCCCTTGCCATAACGCCGACCGGCGGCGAACAGGCCCCCGAAAAGAAATGGCCGCCCCCAGTCAGGGGCGGCCATCGCCATTTCTGTCCGAACGGACGGAAAGCTTACTTCTTGCCAGCCTTGGTGAAGACCTCGCGGGCCTCGTCCAGGCTCTGGGTGAAGCGCTTGTTCAGCAGGTCGAAAGCCTCGGAATTGGCCTTGGCGATCATCTCGGCCAGTTCACGGGCATTGCCCAGGGCGCGCTCGAAGGCGTCCTTGGCGAATTCAGCCTGCTTGGCGGCCTTGTCCTGGGGCGAACCGGGCTCGGCGAAGTCCTTGGAAACCTGAGCAACCTCGTCAATGGTCTGACGCAGAATCTCGACCTGACGCTTCACGACGTTCTGCAGGCCCTCGAAGGCCAGCTTGTTCGCCTGGGTCAAGGCCTCGATATTCTTGCGCTGATTGGCGACGATGGTCTCGACGTCCACGCCGGGAACCTTGAAGTCGCCCAGATACTTGGACACGTCGAAATCGAAGAACTGCTCAGTCTGCTTGGCGGCCATGTTATATCTCCAACCTTGGGTGTTCTATGTTGCGGTGCAGCAAGATAAGCGAGGGAGCGCCTTCGAGTCAAATGGAGTTGTGCGTAGTTCACCGGATATTAACAAAATGCCTACTCGCCCCTAACGAACAGACTAACCGGCAAGTTCTCGCCCACGGCGAGTTGCGGCCGCCACCGCCTCGCTCATCAGCCCGGGAATACCGTTCTTTTCAGCCATCAGCACCGCAAGTGCCGCCGCCGTTGTCCCCCCCGGCGACGTCACGTTCTGGCGCAGTTGTTGCGTGGTTTCCGAAGATAGCCGCAGCAATTCCCCCGCCCCCGCCACGGTCGCCCGCGCCAGGCGTTCGGCCAGGGCGGGCGGCAGGCCCTGGGCCAAACCGGCCGCCTCCATGGCTTCGGCCAGCAGGAAAATATAAGCGGGGCCCGAGCCCGAGACGGCGGTCACCACATCCATCAGCGCCTCGTCATCGACCCAGCCGACCTCTCCCACCGCCTCCAGCAGCGACCCGCACAGGTCGCGGGCCTGCGCCGGTACCGAGGCTTCGGCGCAGCACACGGTGATGCCGCGCCGCACTGCCGCGGGGGTATTGGGCATGGCCCGCACGATGACGGCGTCGGGCCCCAGGAGCGAACGGAAGAAGGCGATGGTCTTGCCCGCGGCGATGGACAGGAACAGGGAGGTTCCGAAGCGGGCATAGGGCGGCACCACATCGGCCATCACCTGCGGCTTCACGGCGAAGATCACCACATGGGGGACGAAACCCTCTGGGATCGCCGCATGGGAGGCAACCACCCGCACCGACCCCAGATCGGGGCAAGACGGCTCGACCACCACCACGTCACCGGGCGACGTGCCGCGCTCGAGCCAGCCCGCCAGCATGGCCGAACCCATCTTGCCGCAACCGACCAGCAGAATCTTGGTCATGGAAAAACCTCCCTCGCACCAATGCCAGGGGCGTGGCATGGCACGGGGAGATAAGCGAAGTCAAGCCTCGCCCACGGTCTCCAGCAGCGAGGCGGCGATGGCCTCGGCGGCGGTCTTGCCCCCCCAGATGACGAACTGGAAGGCAGGGTAGAAGCGCTCGCACTCGGTGACGGCGATATCGACCAGATCCTCTACCTGCTCGGGCGAAAAACCCGCCCCGCCGCGCAGCAGCGAGGTATGGCGGAACATGGGCACACCCTCGTCATCCCACAGGCCAAAATGGCCGAGCCACAGCTTCTCGTTCAAGGTGGCCAGCAATTCGTGGACCATGGCCCGGCGGGCGGGCGGAATCTTCATGTCGAAGGCACAGGTGAAGTGCATGGCCCCCATATCTTCGCGCCAGGCGAAATAAAGGCTGTAATTACACCACTGGCCAGGCGCTTCGGCGGCCAATTCCTCGTCATTGCGACGGTCAAAGGCCCAGTCGTTGGCGGCGACGACTTGCTCGACAAGATCGACGGGATTGATCTGGGGCTCTTCCTGATACGTGGCGGTCAAGGTCATGCCTGCGCCCTCCCTTGGCATGGCGGCCGTCGATTCCACCGGCTTGAATCAAACGGTTGTGTTCGCGCCCGCAGAATTTACACAAGGGGTAGCCTAACCAAACGCCAATAGCAGGCGCAAGGCTTTATTTGCGGAGTATTTATGAAATCATGTGGATAAGTGAAGCGGCCGCTTTGGCGCGGCCCCTTGGGGATCAGTACGCCGCCCCTCAGGCGCCGGGCGGGCGCGAGCGCCCTTGGCTTTCCGCCGCATAAGCGGCGCGGCCCCTTGGGGATCAGTATGCCGCCCCTCAGGCGCCGGGCGGGCGCGAGCGCCCTTGGCTTTCCGCCGCATAAGCGGCGCGGCCCCTTGGGCCTACCACGCCCCGCTGGGGCGTGGGAGTAACGTCGCGGACCTCAGGCCTTGGGTTTGGGCGCAGCTTTGGTCTTGGCGGGAGGAGCGGCGACGAAGGCGGCCTCGAGCGCGGCGACGCGGGCGGCCAGGGCCTCGTTTTCCTCGCGGGCCTTGATGGCCATGGCGCGCACCACCTCGAACTCCTCCTTGGGCACCATGTCCAGGCTGGCGGTGAAGCGCTCGAACTGCTGGCGGATCATGGCCTCCATCTCGGCCCGCAGGCCGGACAGCGCGCCCAGCGCACCGGAAGCGACACGGGCGAGATCATCGAAGAAGGGTTTCTGGCTTTGCATGATGGCCTCTTGGAAAAAACGAAGTTCTATTATGGGCCTATGACCCGTCCTTGTCACTGACTCCGGCCTCGGCGAAGGTGTGCATGCCCGCATGGCAGGCCGCCGCCGCCTTGAGAACCCCCACCGCCAGCGCGGCTCCAGACCCCTCGCCCAGGCGCATGCCCAGATCGAACAGCGCTGTCTTGCCCAAGGCCGCCAGCAGCCGCTTGTGTCCCGGCTCCACCGAGACATGGCCGACCATGCAATGGTCCAGCGCGCCCTTGCACTCCACCTCCAGGGCGGCCACCGCCGCCGTGGTGACATAGCCGTCCAGCAGCACCGGAACGCGCTTGAAACGCGCCGCCAGCACCGCGCCCGCCATGGCCGCCAGTTCACGCCCCCCCAGACGGCGGAGAATATCGAGCGGCATATGCCCCTTGTGCAAAGCCACGCCTTGCCCCACCACCTGGATCTTGCGGGCCAGGGCGCCGCCCTCGATTCCGGTGCCGCGCCCAGTCCAGTCGGCCGCCTCGCCCCCGAACAGCGCCGCCGAGACGGCGGCCGCCGGTGTCGTATTGCCGATCCCCATCTCGCCGATGACCAGAACATCGATGCCGTTGGGCACCGCATCCATGCCATGACGGAAGGCATCGACGAAATCCAGCTCTTCCATGGCCGGACCCCTGGTGAAGTCGCCGGTGGGCTGGTCAAGCTCCAAGGCCAGCACATCCAGCTCGATGTCGAAGGTTTTGCACAACTGGTTGATGGCCGCGCCGCCACGGCGGAAATTGGCCACCATCTGCGCCGTGACCTCGGCGGGAAAGGCCGAGACGCCCAGCGCAGCGACGCCGTGATTGCCCGCGAAGATCCGAGCCACCGGACGGGTCATGGTGGGAGGATGACGTCCCTGCCAGGCGGCCAGCCAGGCGGAGACCTCTTCCAGACGCCCCAGCGAACCGGCCGGCTTGGTCAATTGGGGTTCGCGCGCCGCCCAGGCGCTTGAAGCCGCCGCATCGGGGCCCGGCAGGTTCGCCAGCAGGGAGCGTATCTGGGCAATACTAGAAATAGACGAGTTCAAGGAAACACTCCCCAACATATTGCGGTTTCGTCTTATCCGTCCTATAACCCATCGCCATGAGCAAGTCACCTTTCATCGACGAGATTCCGCCGCGCTCCTGGCTGGGCGACGTCCATCTGGCGGCGGTCTTCCTGACCCGACTGCCCTTGCCTGATGCGGGCATGGGTGATCTGGCGCGGTCCATGCGCGCCTTTCCCCTGATCGGTCTGGGCCTCGGCCTGGGCGGCGGCGCCATCGCCTGGGCGGCGGGAAGCGTCCTGCCGCCTCTGGCCGCCGCTCTGCTCTGCGTCCTGTCCCTGGTCCTGGCCACCGGCGCCCTGCACGAAGACGGGCTGGCCGATCTGGCCGACGGACTGGGGGCGCGCGGCGACCGCGACAAGCGTCTGGAGGTGATGCGCGATTCGCGCACGGGCGCTTTCGGCGTCCTGGCCCTGATCTTCTCCGTCGGCCTTCGGACCGCCGCCCTGGCGGCCATTCCGCTGGGCTGGAGTCAATGCGCCGCATTGGTGGCCGCCTGTTCCCTGTCACGCGCCCTGATCCCCGCCGCCATGCAGGTGATGGGGCCGGCGCGCGGCGACGGATTGGGAGCCGGGGCAGGTTGTCCCGACGCCACCATCGCCGCCACCGCCGCCGGTCTCGGCCTGCTGGCCTGTCTGGCGGGGCTGGGCCTGTCTGGAACGCTGGGCGCCCTGATCGCCGCCCTGGCGGCGGGAGGCGCGGTGGTATGGACGGCGCGGCGCGCGCTGGGCGGCTATACCGGCGACGTGCTGGGCGCCGTGCAGCAGGCGACCGAGATCGGAATCTTGCTGGCCGCCGCGGGAATGCTGTCATGAGCGAGGCGAAGGCGAAGCGCGGCGCCATTGAGGCGCCCGAAGCGAAGCGGAGGAAAGCCAAGGGTTTCGGAGAAACCCGCCCGGCGATTGAAGGGCAGAAAAGATGAGCCAGAATGCGACCCGCTGGTGGCTGCTGCGCCACGCCCCGGTTCCCTGTCCCCATGGCCGTATCACCGGACGCCTGGACGTGGCCTGCGACACATCGGAAGACGAGGTCTTTCAGTCCCTGGCCCGTGCCCTGCCCGTCAATCCGGTCCTGGTGGAAAGCGGCCTGATCCGCTGCCGCCAGACCGCCGGGGCTCTGGAGTCTGCCGGGCTGTTGCTGCCGCCGCCCATGGTCGAGCCCGATCTGGCCGAGCAGGATTTCGGGCGCTGGCAGGGCCGTTCGTGGATGGATCTGGAAGCGGCCAAAGACCCCGATCTGGCCGCCTTCTGGGCGGACCCGGCCCTGGCCACGCCGCCCGGCGGCGAAAGCTTCGCAGCCATGGTGGAACGGGTGCGGGCCTCGCTGGAACAGATCACCGCCGCCCAGGCGGGCCGCGATATCCTGGCGGTGGTTCACGCCGGAACGGTTCGCGCCGCCCTGGCGGTGGCCCTGGACCTGAAGCCCGAACAGGCCTTGCGTTTCGCGGTCAAACCGCTGTCGCTCACCCGCCTCGACGCCACGGCATCGGGCTGGCGCGTCGAGATGGTCAACGCCCAGCCCTATGCATGATACAAGGATCCCGATGAGTCGAACTCATCGGGATCACCCTCAGACGGCGGGCGGACGCTGTGCGTCCTTGCCTCCCGCCGCATAAGCGGCGCGGCCCCTTGGGCCTAACCAGATCCCGATGAGTCGAACTCATCGGGATCTGGTGCGGGTCCCTCTAGAAGGTCACGGTCACCCCAGCATTGAACGACCGGCCGGGAGCGGGAAGCGCGCCGACCTGACCGGTGCTGCCGCTTCGCTTCCAATTGGCGTAGTCGACACCGCCGAGCGGATGGTAATAGCGCTTGTCCAGCAGGTTATCGATGCCCAGATTGACCTGTACCGCATCCCAGCCATAGCCGCTGCGCAGATTGAGCAGAGCGTAACCCGGCGTCTTGGGTTCGTGGCGCACGGCATCGACTCCGGCCTTGGTTCCCACCAACTGGGCCTCGATGGCGTTGGTCCAGCCGCCCAGCCCATGCTCGATGGCTGCTTTGCCGTTGATGGGCATGACGTGGTACATGGCCTTGCCGGTATTGACCATCTCGCCATGCAGCCAGCCGATGGTGCCCGCCAGCTTGAAGTCGCCATAGCCGGTATCACGGGCCACGAAGGTGCTGCCCGAGAAGTCCATGCCATACATCATGGCGTCGTGGTTGGCGAATTTCAGCAGCGGGAAAATCGAACTGTTGGAAGTTCTGTTGGTGACGAAATCCACTCCGATGTAATCGGCGATATAGGTGAAGTACGGCGTCGCCTTGGCGGCCCAGTCCTTGCGGCCCGCGTCATGGAGGCCGAAGGATGTGCTAAGCGTGTGGGCCACTTCGGGCTTCAAGTCGAGATTGCCCACATAGCCGTTGGCATCACCCGCCCAGTTGATCATCTGGCTGTCCATGCCCGTGGTCGACCATGAATAGCGCTCGTAGAGATTGGGCGAGCGCGACTTCCTGGCATAGCCCAATTCGCCGGTGGTACTGGCATCGGGCTCGTAGCGGACCAGGGCGGTAATATCGAAATTCGCGTCGATCTTGCCGTGGTTTCTGGTGTTAAAGAGCTTGGAATCGGCGATCTCCGAGCCATTCATCATGGCGCTGGTTCCATACCCCTGGACCGAGCCGGTATTCATCACCACCGTATCGCTGCGCAGACCCAGCAGGGTGGTCCATTGCGGCGACCACTTCTCCTCCCACTCGGCGAAGGCGCTGATCACGTCGCGGGTACCGTTGTTGATGGACTTGAAGGAGAGCGGGTCCATCATGCCGCCGCTGCCCGCCACCGGCGGCCACCAGTCGTCCAACATGAATCGGTGGAATTCCTGGCCGATGCGGATGGTCTTGCTGTCCGAAACCCGGATGTCGCCCTTGACGGCATAGCCGAAATCGGTGGCATCGGTGCGCATGGGCATCTGACCGCCCTTTTCGTTGGCGGCCTGATCCATGGAATGCTTGACCTGCTGCCAATAGGCCTTGGCCTCGAGCTTGCCCCAGCCGAACTCGCCTTCATAGCGGCCGTTGCCGTGATAGCCCTTGTTGCCGGTCATATCCATGCGCTGATTGGCGAAGCCCTGGAACGGGATGTCCTGCTGCCCCGCCTTCAGCACAAGAAGGCCCGCATTGCCGCGGGCGCCGAGAGTGAGTTCGTGGTTGCGCGACTCATAGCGGGTGGAATGGATGGTCTTGCCATCGCCACCCGCCTGATAGTTCAACCCCCGGCTCCAAGATCCGTCATAGCCGATGCTGTAGGAATCATCGGCCCCGTGCAGATTGAGGGAACCGCCGATGCCGGTATTGACGCTCTTGAAGAAGGCCGAGGCGGACCCGCCCAGCTTATAGCCCTCGCCCGGCCCGGCGAAGACGGGCGGCGCCGACTTCACCGAGATGACGCCACCGATATTGTCGCCGCCTGCGCTGACCGGGGTGATGCCGCTCCACACATCGATCTTCTCCACCTTGGAGGAGTCCATATAGGAGAGCGGAGGGTTCATGTGGTTGGAGCAGGCCGAGGTGATCTCCATGCCGTCCACCAGGACCTTGAGGCGGTCGTCGCCCAGTCCGTGGATATCGGGCAGGCTGGAAACGCCGCCATTGGGGATCAGGTTGAAGCCGGGCGTGCGCGACAGCAGCCGGGCGGTATCACCCGCCGCGTCCAGCTTGGATTCGGCGGGAACGCTGAAGCGAGGGGCGGTGATCACCACCTCGGGAATATCCTCGGCCCAGGCGGGAATAGCCCCGGCAAAAACGATGCTGGTCAGGAAGGTCGTGGCAAACAGGCGGATGCGGCCATGCCGGTATCCGCCACGATGAATCGCGTGGCAGGTCATGATGTTCCTCGAAGACTGAATCGCTTGCGACTGCCCGATCAAACGGGCGGGAGGTCAGGCGGCGAGGAACGGAGGCGCGCGGGCGGGGTGGACGGAAAGAGAGGGCTCGTCCGGCGCGGGCAAGGGCGTCGGCGGAACCTGAACGGCTACGACAAGGCCGAGCGGCCGCAAGGACAGCGGCGCGGGCGGCACATAGGAGCCGGTCTGGACGCAGCAATGGCTGACGCAATCATGGGCGGTTCCGCCACCCTTGGCGGGATCGGCCTCCTGATGCGCGGTGGAGCAAAGGTCGGCGGCAACAAAGGAATCAGGACCGTCGGCGCCCGGCAACACCGGAACCGGCGGGGCCGAGCCCAAGAGCAGAGCGGCGGCCAGCAGCCAAGCCGCGGCCTTCCTGATCCACCCACTGACCGGACACGGTAACATGCGTACCAGTTCCCACTTTTCGATCAGCGACCCTATGATCGGATCGGCTTGGTCGCAAGGCTGGCAAAAGTCTAGGGGTTAGTGCCCACTCTTCTTCTCTGGCTTCTTGTCCTTGCCGTCGTCCTTCTTCTCTTCCTTCTTGAGGATGATGGGGACGGTGGACTTGATCTTGAGAGTCAGCGAACAGGGCTCGGCCTCCCCGGCGGCGTTGACGCATTTGACCGGCGGCCAGTCGAAGCTGGACAGGGGAACCATCATGAACTCGACGGCCCCCAGGGCGCAGGAGAACAGCCGCCCGGTGCGCTCATTGGGCGCCAGGGTGGCGACGCTCACCGCCCAATTGTCCACCACTTCGTCCTTGACCCCAAAGGTGCGGCCGACAAAACCCAGGGACACATTGGCCGAGGAGTAGTTCTCGATGGTGAAATTGACCCGGCACTTGGCCGAGCCGGAACCGGCCCACATGGTGGCGTTGACCGACACGACACCCAGGCTGTCGCTGACCTGAGGCGGGTCCACCGACATCTCGCGCACCCCCGGCAGACCGGCCCACATGGCGCCCTGGGATTCACCACCGCTACCGCTGCTGCCGCCTTCCTTCTTGCCGCCAGCCTGGGCCGGAACCGCCGCCAGGCCCACGAGCAGAGCCGCCACCAAGATCGATCGGGTCACTTCGGTCACGCTCCTCATCCGCCAGTCTCGTGAAGCTAAGCACCCCCCGGCAGCCATTGCAATGCCCGGCGAAGCCCCCAACTTCGGTGTGAGACGGAGCGGCACCGGAACTGGCATGATACATGCTTGTTTTGCGGACGGCGCAGCGAGGAAGGATGTGGGATTGCGGGTCATCGTGGTGGACGATGAAAGAGACCGGGCCGAAATGGTCCGCGACGCGCTGAAAGCCCAAGGCTTCACCGTGGTGGCGGTGTTCGGCAGCGGGGCCGGGCTGCCCGCCCGCGTGGCCGAACTGGCCGCCGACATCATCATCGTCGATATCGATTCGCCCGACCGCGACACCTTGGAAGACATGCGCCGCGTCGGCATAGATCAGGGCCGCCCGGTGGTGATGTTTGCCCAGGACGGCAAGCCCGAGACCATCCGGGCCGCCGTGGATGCCGGAGTGTCCGCCTATGTGGTGGACGGGCTGAAGCCCGACCGGGTCCGTCCGGTGATCGACGTGGCCATCGCCCGCTTTGCCCAGTTCCAGTCCCTGCGCGGCGAGCTGGACAAGGCGCGCACCACGCTCGCCGAGCGCAAGCAGGTGGAAAAGGCCAAGGGCATCTTGATGAAACGCCGAAAGATCGACGAGGACGAGGCCTATCGCCTGATGCGGCGCATGGCCATGGACCAGAAGCAGCGCCTGATCGATGTGGCCAACAAGATCATCGAAGCCGCCGAACTGCTGGGCTAACCTGCCCACTTTTTAATCTGGATCTAAACTACAGATTAAAATTTGTGCATTGTCCGCGCATCTTTGCCGCACCGCAATATCCCAGATGCCCGAAAGCCGGAACTTCACCCCTTTGGCACGCTGATTGCGTTGCATCTGCCCATGACGGCGGATCCCCTCAATGGCGAGGCCCCGCCCCACGAAATGACAGATGGCCAGCCCGGCGACGATGCCGGTCCGGCCTTTCAAGGAACAAAGGCGTTCCACGGATTTGCGCTCCCTTTCTCCTCGGGATGCGTGATGCCGCGGGACGCCTTTTTTGCGTTTTGACTACAGCAAGGACACGACGACCATGACCAGCAACAGCACCTCGACCAAGGGTATTTCCCGCCGTTCCGTCCTGGCCTCCGCCGCCGTGCTGGCCGCCGCCCGCGCCGCCCTGCCGGGCGGTGCCTGGGCGGCGGCCGGGGATGCTCCCGAGGTCAAGGGCGCCACGTTCGGCTTCATCGCTCTCACCGATGCCTCGCCGCTGATCATCGCCAAGGAAAAGGGCTTCTTCACCAAATACGGCATGCCCGATGTGCAGGTGCTCAAGCAGGCCTCCTGGGGCACGACGCGCGACAATCTGGAACTGGGCTCGGGCGGCGGCGGCATCGACGGCGCCCATATCCTGACCCCCATGCCCTACCTGATGGCGGCGGGCCGGGTCACCAAGAACAACACCAAAGTGCCCATGAACATCCTGGCCCGCCTCAACACCAACGGCCAGTGCATCTCGGTCTCCAACGCCTATAAGGACCTGAAGCTCACCACCGAGGCCAGGGCCTTCGGCCCCGCTTTGGCCAAGGGCCGGGCGGCGGGCAAGGAGATCAAGGTGGCCATGACCTTCCCCGGCGGCACCCACGATATGTGGCTGCGCTACTGGCTGGCCGCCAATGGCATCGACCCCGACAAGGATGTTTCGACCATCGTGGTGCCGCCGCCCCAGATGGTCGCCAACATGAAGGTGGGCACCATGGAGGCCTTCTGCGTGGGCGAGCCGTGGAACGACCAACTGGCCCATCAGGGCATCGGCTTCTCCGCCGTGACCACTGGCGAATTGTGGAAAGACCATCCGGAAAAGAGCCTGGCCATGCGTGGCGACTGGGTGGAGAAGAACCCCAAGGCGGCCAAGGCCGTCACCATGGCGGTCATGGAAGCCGCCCAGTGGTGCGAGGCCAATATCGAGGAGATGTGCAAGATCGTCTCGGGCCGCGAATGGTTCAAGGTTCCGGTGGAAGATATCGTCGCGCGAGCCTCGGGCTTCATCAATTACGGCGACGGCCGTCTGGTGGAAAAAAGCCCGCATGTCATGAAGTTCTGGAAGGACTTCGCCTCTTATCCCTTCCAGAGCCACGATCTGTGGTTCCTGACCGAGAACCAGCGCTGGGGCTACCAGCCCATGGATCTGGACACCAAAGCATTGATCAATCAGGTCAACCGCGAGGACATCTGGCGCGCCGCCGCCAAGGATCTAGCCATCCCGGCCGCGCAGATCCCCACCTCCACCTCGCGCGGCATCGAGAAGTTCTTCGACGGCAAGAGCTTCGATCCCGCCAACCCCACCGCTTATCTGAAGAGCCTCGCCATCAAGCGCGCGGCGGTCTGACCGAGGAGGATGACATGACCATGGTTGGAAAAATCCCGCCTGTGACCGCCGATCCCGCCACCTCCACCCCGGCCAAGCTGGCTCCGCATCCCAGCGCCGCCACCAAGAAGGCCAGGGAGATCGCTGGCCGCGTCCTGCCGCCCATGATCGGACTAGCGGTGGTTCTTGGCATCTGGCAACTGGCCTGTTCCGGCCCCAACGCCATGCTGCCCGGCCCGGCCAAGGTGGTGCACGACACCTGGCCCTTGATCGTCGATCCCTTCTTCGATCACGGCGGCGTGGACAAGGGCCTGTTCTGGCACCTCTTCGCCTCGTTGAAGCGCGTGGCGGTGGGCTTTAGCCTGTCGGCGGTGGCGGGCGTGTTCCTGGGCGTGTTGATCGGCCAGAGCACCATGGCCTACCGGGCCTTGGACCCCATCTTTCAGGTGTTGCGCACCGTACCGCCGCTGGCCTGGCTGCCCATCTCGCTGGCCGCCTTTCGCCAGGCTGATCCGTCGGCCATCTTCGTGATCTTCATCACCTCGGTCTGGCCGATCATCCTCAACACCGCCGTCGGCGTGCGCAACATCCCCCAGGATTACCGCAACGTCGCCGCCGTTCTGCGCCTGTCGCCCTTGGAGTTCTTCTTCAAGATCGTCATTCCCGCCACCGTCCCCTACATCTTCACCGGCCTGAAGATCGGCATCGGCCTTTCCTGGCTGGCCATCGTGGCCGCCGAGATGCTGATCGGCGGCGTGGGCATCGGCTTCTTCATCTGGGATGCCTGGAACAGCTCGCTGATGAGCGAAATCATCCTGGCCCTGATCTATGTCGGCCTGGTGGGCTTCATGCTGGACCGCATGATCACCTTCATCGGCCAGAAGTTCTCGAGCTAGAAAGGATTCCCGTCATGAGCGCCTATCTCTCCATCGAGAATGTCGGCATCACCTTCAAGACCGACAAGGGGTCGTTCTGCGCCCTGGACGACGTCCGGCTCCGCATCGAAAAGGGCGAGTTCATTTCGGTGATCGGCCATTCGGGCTGCGGCAAGTCCACCCTTCTCAACATCGTCGCCGGGCTGCTTCAAGCCACCGAGGGCGGCGTGCTGCTGGAAGGCCGCGAGGTGGACAGCCCCGGCCCCGACCGCGCCGTGGTGTTCCAGAACCACTCGCTGCTGCCCTGGCTGTCGGTCTACGACAATGTGCGCATGGCGGTGGACAAGGTCCTGAGCAAGACCAAGACCAAGGCCGAGCGCCACGACTGGACCATGCACAACCTGTCCCTGGTGCGCATGGATCAGGCCAAGGACAAGAAGCCGGGCGAGATCTCGGGCGGCATGAAGCAGCGCGTCGGCATCGCCCGCGCGCTGGCCATGGAGCCCAAAGTCCTGCTGCTGGACGAACCCTTCGGCGCTCTCGACGCGCTGACCCGCGCCCATCTCCAGGACAGCCTGATGGAGATCCATCACCGCCTGGGCAATACGGTGATCATGATCACCCACGACGTGGATGAGTCCGTCTTGCTGTCGGACCGCATCGTCATGATGAACAACGGCCCGGCCGCCACCATCGGGCAGATCCTGAAGATCGACCTGGAACGTCCGCGCCGCCGCGTCGATCTGGCCGCCGACCCTCATTACAACCTCCTGCGGGCCGAGGTCCTGCGCTTCCTGCATGGCCACGCTCCGGCCAGCCACGCGGCCTGAGGGGGAGCGACCATGAGCCTGGAAAAGATCCGCCTGAAGCTCGGCATGGTCCCGCTGATCGACGCGGCCCCCCTGGTGGTGGCCAAGGAGCGCGGTTTCTTCGCCGAAATGGGCCTGGAGGTGGAGTTGTCCCGCGAAGCCTCCTGGGCTTCCATCCGCGACAAGGTGGCGGTGGGCGCGCTGGACGGCGCCCAGATGCTGGCCCCCATGCCGCTGGCCATGAGCCTGGGCCTGTCGCCGCTGAAGATCTCCATGGCGGTGGGAATGGCGCTCAATCTGGGCGGCAACACCATCACCATCGGCAATGCCCTGTGGGAGCGCATGCAGGCCGCCGACCCCGAATCAATGGCCGCCAAGCCCATCTCGGCCCGGGCGCTGAAAGCGGTGATCGATCAGGATAAGGCGCTGGGCAAGCCGCCCATGACATTTGCCACGGTCTATCCCTATTCCCCCCACGCCGCCGAATTGCGGTTGTGGATGGAGGCGGCGGGCATCGACACCGAAAAGGACGTCCAGCTCACCGTGGTGCCGCCGCCCCAGATGATCTCCTTCCTGTCGGCGGGCAATATCGTCGGCTATTCGGTGGGCGAACCCTGGGGCAGTCTGGCGGTGCGCATGAATTTGGGGCGCATCGCCGCCACCAGCCGCGACATCTTCGCCGGGCGGCTGGAGAAGGTCTTCGCCGTCACTCAAAGCTGGGCCGAGGACCATCCCGAGACTCATCTGGCGGTACTCCAGGCCTTGATCAGCGCGGCCCGATGGTGCGACGAGAACCGCTGCGAGCTGGCCGAGCTGCTGGCCCAGCCGCAATACGTCAATGCCCCCGTGGACGCCCTGATGGCGCCTCTCCTGGGCGAAAACGGCCTGCCCAAGGATCTGCTGACCTTCCACAACCATGCCGCCAATTTCCCCTGGCGGTCCCAGGCCATGTGGTATCTGGAGATGATGAAGCGCTGGGGGCTGGCGCCCGCCGCCCTTGATTCCCGCGCCGCCGCCGAGGACGTGTTTCGCCCCGACCTCTACCGGGTCGCCGCCCTGGGTCTGGGCCTTCGCGTGCCGCTTACCGATTACAAGACCGAAGGCACCCACGCCGCCCCCTGGACGCTGCTCAAGGCCACTCAGCCCGTGGAAATGGGTCCCGACCTGATGCTGGGCGGCGGCACGTTCGATCCCTTCGCCTCCCGCGTCGCCGATCTTCCCCGGACGGCCATGACCGAATCAGGAGATCTCTCATGAACGCTGTACCCCGCCAGAAGCTGGTCGTCATCGGCAACGGCATGGCCGGCATGCGCACCGTCGAGGAGCTGCTGGCCATCGCACCGGCGCGCTACGACATCACGGTGTTCGGCGCCGAGCCCCACCCCAATTACAACCGCATCATGCTGTCCTCGGTCCTGGCCGGGGAAAAGCAGGTGGACGACATCGTCATCAACAGCCGCGCCTGGTATGCCGAGAACGGCATCACCCTTCACACCGGCGATCCGGTGGTCGCCATCAACCGCGCCGCCAAGACGGTGAGTTCGGCCACCGGGCTGGTGGTGACCTATGACCGGCTGCTGCTGGCCACCGGCTCCAAGCCCTTGATGCCGCCCCTGCCCGGCCTCGACCTGCCCGGCGTGGTCGCCTTTCGCGATATCGCCGATGTGGAGAAGATGCTCGACGCCGCCGAAAAGCAGCAGCGCGCCGTGGTCATCGGCGGCGGGCTGCTGGGCCTGGAGGCCGCCTGGGGCTTGAAGCGGCGCGGCATGCCCGTGGCCCTGGTCCATCTGATGCCCACCTTGATGGAGCGCCAGTTGGACGTGGAGGCGGGCGGCCTGCTGCAAAAGGACCTGACCGAGCGCGGCCTGCACTTCTTCACCTCGGGCCAGACCGAGGAGATCATGGGCGCCGAGGAAGGCTGCGCCAAGGGCGTCAAGCTCACCGATGGCCGCGAGATCCCCGCCGATCTGGTGGTGGTCGCCATCGGCATCCGCCCCAATGTGGATCTGGCCAAGGCGGCGGGCCTGGACATCAACCGGGGCATCGAGGTGGGCGACGACATGGCCACCTCGGACCCCGCCATCTTTTCGGTGGGCGAATGCGTCGAGCACCGGGGCCAGATCTTTGGTCTGGTCGCCCCCATCTGGGAACAGGCCAAGGTCTGCGCCTCGCGCCTGGCGGGCCGTGACGAGGCCCATTACGAGACGCCGCCCTTGTCGACCCGGCTCAAGATCACCGGCATCGACGTGTTCTCGGCCGGGCAACTGGCCGCCCAGGACGAAGCCGACGAGGAACTGGTCTATCGCGACACCGCCCGGGGCATCTACAAGAAGCTGGTGATCCGGTCGGACCGTGTGGTGGGCGCCGTCATGTATGGCGACGTGGCCGACGGCTCCTGGTACTTCCAGCTGATCCGCGAGAAGGCCGATGTCTCCGCCATCCGCGACCGCATGATCTTCGGCCAGGCCTATGCCGACACCGGCTGCAAGGGCCATGGGGGCGGGGTCAACGTCGCCGCCATGAGCGACGACGCCCAGGTCTGCGGCTGCAACGGCGTTTCCAAGGGCGCCATCGTCAAGGCCATCACCGAGAAGGGCCTGACCTCTCTCGACGAGGTCAAGGCCCACACCAAGGCCTCGGCGTCGTGCGGCCAATGCGCCTCGGTGGTCCAGGCCATCTTAGCCCATGTCACCGGCGAGGTGGTGGAATCCAAGGCCGCCGGAATGTGCGGCTGCACCGATCTGTCCCATGACGAGGTCAGGAAGGAAATCCTGCGCCAGGAATTGAAGAACCAGGACGCGGTGCGCTCCGCGCTGGGCTGGCGCCATGCCGACGGCTGCGCCAAGTGCCGCCCGGCGCTGAACTACTATCTGCTCTGCGCCTGGCCCGCCGAATATGTGGACGACTATCAAAGCCGCTTCATCAACGAACGCGCCCACGCCAATATCCAGAAGGACGGTACCTATTCGGTGATCCCGCGCATGTGGGGCGGGTTGACCAATCCCACCGAACTGCGCGCCATCGCCGATGTGGTGGACAAGTTCAAGATCCCCACCGTCAAGGTCACCGGCGGCCAGCGCCTCGACCTGCTGGGGGTCAGAAAAGAGGACCTGCCCGCCGTCTGGGCCGATCTGGGCAAAGCCGGGCTGGTCTCGGGCCACGGCTATGCCAAGGGTCTGCGCACGGTGAAGACCTGTGTCGGCTCGGAATGGTGCCGCTTCGGCACCCAGGATTCCACCGGCCTCGGCGTCAAGCTGGAGAAGATGATGTGGGGTTCGTGGACGCCCCACAAGGTCAAGCTGGCGGTGTCGGGCTGCCCGCGCAACTGCGCCGAGGCCACCATCAAGGATATGGGCGTGGTCTGTGTCGAGGCGGGCTACGACATTTCGGTGGGCGGCAATGGCGGCATCGAGTTGCGCGGCACCGACCATCTGGTCCGCGTCGCCACCGAGGCCGAGGTCTTGGAATATTGCGCCGCCTTCATGCAGATCTACCGGGAAGAAGCCCACTATCTCGAGCGCACCGCGCCCTGGGTCGAGCGGGTCGGCATGGATTACGTGACCAAACGCGTGGTCGAGGATGAAGAAGGCCGCAAGGCCGCCCATGCCCGGTTCCTCTTCTCGCAAAAATACGCGCAAACGGACCCCTGGGCCGAACGGGCCTCAGGCGCAGTCGACGCGCACGAATTCAAAACCCTGGCCGAGGTGGGCTGACGCCATGCAGGACTGGATCAAGATCGGACACATGAACGACATCCCCCGCTTAGGCGCGCGCACCGTCCAGACGGCAAAGGGCGACGTGGCGGTGTTCCGCACTTCGGACGACGACATCTTCGCCCTGTTCAACCGCTGCCCCCACAAGGGCGGGCCGCTGTCGGAAGGCATCGTCTCGGGCCACGTGGTGGTCTGTCCGCTGCATTCCTGGACCATCGACCTGGAAACCGGCCAGGCCACCGCGCCCGACAAGGGCTGCACCCGGCCCGTGGAGTCCAAGGTCGTCGACGGTCAGGTCTGGCTGAAGCTGGAAACCGCGAAAAAGGTGGCCCATGGCTGAATCGATGCCCGAGATCATCCGCACCACCTGTCCCTATTGCGGCGTCGGCTGCGGCGTCATCGCCGCCCGCCTGGACCAATCCGCGCCATGGACGGTGAAGGGTGATCCCGAGCATCCCGCCAATTACGGCAAGCTTTGCGTCAAGGGCTCGGCCCTGGCCGAGACCCTGGACCTGGACGGCCGCCTGCTTCATCCCTTGATCAGCGGCAATAGGGCGTCCTGGGACGAAGCGCTGGATCTGGTGGCGGAGACGTTCTCAACCGCCGTCAGGGAGCACGGCCCCGATTCCGTGGCCTTCTACGTCTCGGGCCAGTTGCTGACCGAGGATTATTACGCCGCCAACAAGCTGATGAAGGGCTTCATCGGCTCGGGCAATATCGACACCAATTCCCGGCTATGCATGTCGTCCACCGTGGCGGGTCATGTGCGGGCCTTCGGCTCCGACACCGTGCCCGGCTGCTACGAGGATCTGGATCTGGCCGATCTGGTGGTGCTGGTGGGCTCTAATGCCGCATGGTGCCACCCGGTGGCCTTCCAGCGCACCCTGGCCGCCAAGGCGCGTCGCCCCGAAATGCGAATCGTGGTCGTCGATCCGCGCCGCACCGCCACCGCCGAATGCGCCGATCTGCATCTGGCCATCCGCCCCGGTTCGGACGCCATTCTGTTCAACGGTTTGCTTGCCCATCTGAAAGGCGAGGAGACCCAGTTGGACGTGGGCGTGCCCCTGGACCAGATCGTTCAGTTCTTCTCCTGGTTCGCCGATACGGAAAAGACCGTCACCGTCTGGTCCCAAGGCATCAACCAGTCTTCGTCGGGCACCGACAAGGTGGACGCCATCATCAACTGCCACCTCCAGACGGGACGCATCGGGCGGCCCGGCATGGGGCCGTTCTCGCTGACGGGCCAGCCCAACGCCATGGGCGGGCGCGAGGTGGGAGGACTGGCCAATATGCTGGCGGCCCATATGGGCTTTGACGAAGCCAGTATCGACAGGGTCGGACGCTTCTGGAACGCGACCCAAATGGCTGGCAAGCCGGGCCTGAAAGCCGTCGATATGTTCAAGGCGGTGGCCGAGGGCAAGATCAAGGCCCTGTGGATCATGTGCACCAATCCGGCGGTCAGCATGCCCGAGGCCGATCTGGTCAAATCCGCCATCGCGGCCTGCCCCTTCGTGGTCATCTCGGAATGCGAGGCCAACACAGATACGGCGCGTCTGGCCCATGTGAAGCTTCCGGCTCTGACCTGGGGCGAGAAGGACGGCACCGTCACCAATTCCGAACGCCGCATTTCGCGCCAGCGTCCCTTCCTGCCCGCGCCGGGCGAGGCGAAAGGCGATTGGTGGATTATCACCCAGGTGGCGAGGCGCATGGGTTTCGGCCCGGCCTTCGCCTGGAATGGCCCCGGCGAAATCTTCGACGAGTTCTGCCGCCTTACCGCCTTCGAGAATGCTAGCACCCGCGATCTTGATCTGAGCGGTCTGGTGGGCGCCGATTACGCCGCCATCGAGCCCATTCAATGGCCGGTGCGCGCACCCGGCCAGGGCACGGCGCGCCTCTTCGCCGATGGCCGCTTCTATCACGCGGATGGCAAGGCCAGGATGCTCGACATCACGCCGAGGCCCCCGGCACGGGCCGCCGACTTGGCCTTTCCCCTGATCCTCAATACGGGCCGCATGCGCGACCAGTGGCACACCATGACCCGCACGGGCCGCGCGGCCCGGCTGGCCGCCCATGCCCCGGAACCGGTGCTGCTGGTTCATCCCAAGGACGCCCTGCGTTTTCGCCTGAGTGATGGCGGTCTGGCCCGAGTCTCGGGGAACCGGACCAGCGTGGTCCTGCGCGTGGCCCTTGACCCCGGCCAGCGCATAGGAGAAGTCTTCGCCCCCATCCACTGGAACGACCAAACCGCGTCGAGCGCCGTCATCGGTAGCCTGATCGACGCCGCCACCGACCCCCATTCGGGCCAGCCCGAACTGAAGCAGGCCCCCGTCTTGGTCGAGCCTCTGGAGGCCGCCTGGCATGGCGTGCTGCTGTCGCGCAACCCTGTGGACCTGCCCCGATCCTTCTATTGGGCCAAGGCGAGCGGCGCTGCCCATTCCATCTGGCGTCTGGCGGGCGAAGCGGGCGAGGACTGGCCCATAACCGCCAAGCAATGGCTGGGCACGGATGGCGAGTGGATCGAATTCCTCGACCCTAATCGCGGCCATTACCGGGGCGCCCGGCTGGTGGAAGGCCGCCTGGATGCGGTACTGTTCGTCTTTCCCTGGGCCATGGATTTCTCACCCGACTGGGTGGCCGCCGCCTTCGGCCGTGCCGCCATCGCTGGCGACGAGCGCGCCACTCTGGTGGCCGGTGCGCCGCCCGGCGGCGACCGGGGCCGCGACAAGACGGTCTGCGCCTGCTTCAATGTAGGGCTCTCGGCCATCCGCGCCGCCATCCGCGATCACCGCCTGTCCAGCGCGGCGGAAGTCGGCGCCATGCTGAAAGCCGGAACCAATTGCGGTTCCTGCGTGCCGGAAATCCGAGCGATCCTGACCGAGGCCGCTCCCAAGGTGGCGTGAACTACATCCCGAAGATGGCCCAGCCCTTGTCGCCCTTGACGAAACGGGCCGAGGCATTTTCGGTCTTCTCGCCCAAGGGGCCATCGACCACCATCTGGAAATCGCAGGCGAAGCCGGGATTACCCTTGGCCTCGGAGCAGGCCAGTTTCTTGAAGCTCTTGACCTTGGTGGACAGGTCCTTGCCGATCAGCTTGCCAACGCCGCCCAACTGCGCGTTGACGCTGCCATAGGCCTGCTCGACAGCGGCCTTCATGTCGGATTCCGAGGGCTCGCCGCTGCACGCCGCCAGGGCCAGACAGGCGGACGAAACCACAACAAACGACCGGGCAAGGCTGAAACGCGACATCTGATATCCTCCATCCATCATTCCTCGGGTATAGCGGCCTGCCGACCACGCGGCAAGCTGGCGACTGGTAGTGGATAGGCGTTTCGTGCTATTTGCCCGTCGCCCCTTTTTCCACGCAGCCGGAGTTCCGCGTGGCGCCAGATGCGATGACCTTTCGATCCAAGGACAAGATCCTGCTGGCCGGGCTGGTCGGGCTGGCCGCGCTGGTGCATCTGTGGCTGGCGGGCGGCACCTTGCTATCGGGCGACGAAGCTTATTACTGGCTATGGTCGCGTCGCCTGCAATTGTCCTATTACGACCATCCGGCCATGATGGCCTGGTGGATGGCGGCCACCACAGCCCTGTTCGGCGAGTCCGAAGCGGCTATCCGCCTGCCCGCAATCCTGGCCGTCGCGGGCGTCACCGTTCTGGCCTTCGACATCGCCCGCCTTGCTTTCCGAGATATCCGCGCCGGATGGTGGGTGGTGGGCCTTCTCAACGCCACCATCCTGTTCGCCGCTGCGGGCGTCCTCGTCACTCCGGATTCGCCCCTGCTGGTGTTCTGGTCCCTGTCCTTGTGGGCCATGGTCCGGCTGTTGGAGGATGGGCGGGTACGCTGGCTTTACCTACTGGGGGTGTCGCTGGGGCTGGGCTTTACCTCCAAATACACCATGGTGCTGATCGCTCCCGGCATCCTGGCGGTCTTCGCCCTGTTTCCCGAGACCCGGCGCTGGTGGAAAAATCCGCATTTCTGGGCCGCCATCGTTTTGGCTTTGGCCTGCACCGCCCCGGTGCTGGTCTGGAATGCCCAGCACGATTGGGTCTCCATCAAGAAGCAGATGTCGCATTCCTTCGACGTGCCGGTGAGCGATCCGCTGAAAAGCCTGTCCTCCTTCATTGGCACCCAATTGGGGGTGATGACCCCGCTGATCTTCGGTTTCATGCTATGGGGCATGGGTTGGGCGCTGTGGGCGGGCTGGCGTCGCGGAAAGCCCACATGGTTCCTGCTGGGCGCCACATCCGCCCCCCTATTGGTCTTTTTCCTGCGCCACAGCCTGGGCGGTCTGGTGCAGCCCCATTGGCCGGGCCCTGCCTATTTGGGCGCCGCCATCGCAACGGCCGGGGCCTGGGTGAGTCTGAGCCCGTCCTGGGGCCGGATATTGCGCGGAGCCTGGATGGCCGCGCTGGGCCTGGGAGGGCTGCTGGTCGCCGCCACCTATGTGCAGATGTCCTCGGCAAGCCTTCCCATCCCGCTGAAATCCGACGCCATGAGCCGTCTGGGTGGTTGGGACGAGTTGGCCCGCGCGGTCCAGGCCGAACGGGTCAAGCGTCCCGATGCGTTCCTCTTTGCCTCCAAGCATGAGGTGGCGGGTCTACTGACCTATTACCTTCCCGGCCATCCCGTCGTCTTCCTGACCGGTTCGGCTGGCTTTCCCCGAATTCCTTCGTATGATGCGCGCGATGTGGCCGCCTTGGCCGGACGGGATGGACTGTTCGTGGTCAAGGATGGATTTTACGCCCTCAAGGACATCGGCCCGTCCTTTCGCAGTCTGACGCTGCTGACCACCGTGGAACGGCGTTGGGGCGGCAAGGTGGTCGATCGGTATGAAATCTGGCTGGCCGGGTCTTATGGCTCGGGCACCTTCAAGAATTAGCGAGGCGGTCGTGAACGTCGACAGAATGCGGCAGATCGATTTTTGGGCGGGGGTGCCTCTGGCTTTCCTGATGACGCTGTATTGGCGGATCCGCTGCTTCTTCAGCCCGCCCGCGCCGTCATCGGCCAAGAACATCTTGTTCATCGAACTGTCCGAGATGGGCAGCGCCGTCATCGCCGACGCGGCGCTAAAGCGCGCGGGCGCGCTGTTCCCCGAGGCCAAGGTCTATTTCCTGATCTTCGCCAAGAACCGCCCCAGCCTGGACATCATGGGCACCATCGCGCGCGAGAACATGCTGACCATCCGCGCCGACAGCCTGTTCACCCTGGCCATCGACACCATCCGCATGATCGGCAAGATGCGTTCGCTGGATCTGATGGCGGCCATCGACCTGGAGATGTTTTCCCGCTTCTCGGCGCTTTTGACCTTCCTGTCGGGCGCGCCCAAGCGGGTGGGCTTTCACCGGTTCCATACCGAAGGACTTTACCGCGGCGAGTTGCTGACCCATCGGGTGCCCTACAACCCGCACCAGCATGTGGCCAAGTGCTTCATGGCCCTGGTCCATGCCCTGACCGAGCCCGAGGGCACCACGCCCCACGGTAAGGTCCTGGTCACCGACGAGGAGATCCGCCTCGCACCCGTAATCCCGACGCCTGACGTGCTCGAAGCGTTCAAGGCCCGCCTGTTCGAGGCCTATCCGGTGCTGCGCCGGGTGGATCGCTGGGTCATCTTCAACCCCAATGCCAGCGAACTGATGCCGCTGCGGCGCTGGCCCTACGACCGCTATATGGAGGTGGCGCGCCGCCTGCTGGCCGAGGACGAGTCTCTCGCCGTCATCATCACCGGCGTCGCGTCAGAGAAAGCCGAGGCGCAGACCCTGGTCGAAGCCACAGGCTCGGACCGTGCCGTCAATCTGGCCGGGTTCACCCGCATGGAGGATCTGATCCCCCTCTATGCCCTGTCCAAGGCCATGGTCACCAACGATTCCGGCCCGGCCCATTTCGCCGCCCCCGTGGGCCTGCCCACCCTGGTGCTGTTCGGCCCCGAGACGCCCGCCCTATACGGCGCGCTCAACGACAAGGCCGAGTTCCTCACCGCCCGGCTGGCCTGTTCGCCCTGCGTCTCGGCCATGAACCACCGCAGCACGGCTTGCACCGATCCCGCTTGCATGCGCGCCATCACGGTGGAGCAGGTTCACGCCACCATGCGGCGTTTGCTGGGATGATCCTGATCGGCCATCGCGGACTGGCCGGTCTCGCCCCCGAGAATACCCTGGCGTCGTTCCGCGCCGCCGCGGCCCATGGCCTTACCATGGTCGAGTTCGATGTGCGGCTGTCCAAAGACGGCGTTCCCCTGGTCTTCCACGACGACAGTTTGGATCGCACCACCGACGGCTCCGGCCCGGTGGCCGAGTACGGCTGGGCCGAGCTTTCGCGCCTGGACGCCGGGTCCTGGTTCGCCCCCGCCTTCGCCGGGGAACCCATTTCCAGCCTGGAACAGGTGCTGCGCCAGTGCCTGGATTTGGGGCTGTCGGTCAATATGGAGATCAAGCCCGATCGGGGCCGCGAGGCCGAGACCGCCCTGGCCGCCCTATCCCTGGCTGTCTCGGTCTGGCCCCATGCGGCACCGCCGCCCGTGATCTCCAGCTTCGAGACCGTTTGCCTGGAGGTCGCGCACCGCATCGTTCCCCTTTGGCCGCGTGCCATTCTGGCCGAGGATCGGCCCGGCGACTGGCGCCAAATGGCCGGGCAACTGGAGGCGACGGCTCTGCATCTGGACCATGGCGCGTTGGATGCCGCCCAGATCGCCGAGACCATGGCGGCAGGCCTCGCGGTGCGCGCCTATACGGTCAACGACCCCGTTCGCGCCCGGTTGCTGCAAGACTGGGGCGTGGCCGCAATTTTCAGCGATTATCCTCATTCGTCATGAGATCGTAACGTCACTGTGGCGCGTAACGACAAAGGGCTATATATGTGCCGTCATCGGCAGGCCTGGGAGAGCCCGCCGTAGTCACCCCGAGGAGTTACCCCTGACGTGAAACCGCTCGATCCTATCCTGATTTCCGGTCGCGAGGTCCTGCCCCTGGTCGAGGGTGGCAAGGGGATCAATGTCTCCAACGGCGAAAGCTCTGGCGCCTGGGCGGCTGCCGGTGGCGTCGCCACCTTCTCCGGGGTCAATGCCGATCTCTATGACGAGAACGGCAACCGCATCGACATGGTCTATCACGGCAAGACCAGGACCGAGAAACATCACGAGCTGATCGCCTACGGCATCCGGGGCGGCATCGCCCAGGCCCGCATCGCCCATGACATCGCTGGCGGCAACGGCCGCATCCACATGAACGTGCTGTGGGAGATGGGCGGGGCCGAGCAGATTCTCGAAGGCGTGCTGGACGGGGCCAAGGGCCTGATCCACGGCGTCACCTGCGGCGCGGGCATGCCCTACCGCGTGGCCGAGATCGCGGCGCGCTATGGCGTCTACTACTACCCCATCGTCTCATCGGCGCGGGCCTTCCGCGCCCTGTGGAAGCGCGCCTATCACAAATACGGCGAATTGCTGGGCGGCGTGGTCTACGAGGACCCCTGGCTGGCGGGCGGCCATAACGGCCTGTCCAATTCCGAAGACCCGAGAAAGCCCGAACCTCCCTATGGCCGTGTCGCCGAGCTGCGCAAGACCATGGTGGAATGCGGCCTGGGCAATGTGCCGATCTTCATGGCGGGCGGCGTCTGGTGGCTGAAGGAATGGGAGGACTGGATCGGCAATCCCGAACTGGGCCCCATCGCCTTCCAGTACGGCACCCGCCCGCTGCTGACCCAGGAAAGCCCCATTTCCGACGCCTGGAAGCAGCGCCTGCTGACTCTCAAGCCCGGCGATGTGCTGCTGCACCACTTCAGCCCCACCGGCTTCTACTCCTCGGCGGTGAAGAACGACTTCATCAACGAGCTGTGCCAGCGCCTGGACCACCAGATCCCCTATTCCAGCGAATGCGTCGGCGACCACGAGGCCGAGCTGCCCATCGGCGCCAGGAAGCGTATCGTCTGGGTCACCCCCCATGACCGCGACCGCGCGCTGGGCTGGATGAACGAGGGCTTTACCGAGGCTCTGCGCACCCCCGATTCGACCCTGATCTTCGTTACCCCCGATAAGGCCGAGGAAATCCGCGTCGATCAAGTCAAGTGCATGGGCTGCCTGTCCCAGTGCATGTTCTCCAACTGGGCCCAGAACGAGGCCGGGACCACCGGCAAGAAGGCCGATCCCCGCAGCTTCTGTATCCAGAAGACCCTGCAGAATATCGGCCATGGCGGCGATGTGGAAAACGAACTGATGTTCGCCGGTCACAACGCCTATCGCTTCGGCGCTGATCCGTTCTACAAGAACGGCTTCATCCCGACCGTGAAGCAGCTTGTGGACCGTATCGCCACGGGTGAATAGACCCCAATTCGGCCACAATCCGGGCCCACAAACGAAAACGCCGCCCAAGCCGGGCGGCGTTTTGCGTTGGGATGGCCCCCATGGCGCTAGTCGTTGACCACAGCCTTGAGAACGGCACGGGCCTCGTGTTCGTCGATCTGGTGCACGTCGGAGAGATGGGTCTCCCAATTCTCAACGTATTCCTTGACGGCGACGGCCAGGCATTCCCCCAGCGTCTGCCCGGTTTCGGCGGCCAGCGCCTCGAGGCGCTGCTTCAGTTCGGGCGGAACGGCGACGGACAGGGTTTCCATGATCTGGGCCTCATTGATGAATTCGAGCGGACTCTACATCCAATGAACGGATGTTGCCAGTTCCGAGCAACCCCCGCCCCGTGGTAGAAGGCCCTCATGGCAGTTCCTCCTTCGCGCCCCAAGGGCGCTGGCAATCCGTTCAAGCTTTCCATCGACCCCGCCGACCGGCTGTTGCCCAGCGGTTCGGGGGGCGAGCCTCCGCCGCCGCGCGAGCCGCCGCCCCCTGCCCACCCCCGGGCTCCCAAGGAGCCCCGAAAGCCCAAGGCAGCGAAGAAGGGCGGTTCCGGCAACGGCCAGGGCCGCAAATGGGCGAAACGCCTGCTGCTGTGGGGCCTGACCCTGGCCATCTGGGTCGGAATCGGCTTAGGCGGCGTGGTGGCCTATTACGCCCTGGACCTTCCCGATATCGACCGCATGACCGCCCAGACGCGGCGGCCCAGCGTGGTCTTCCAGTCGGTGGAGGGCGAAGTCTTCGCCGCCTATGGCGATCTTTACGGCGAGCCCCTGGATCTGGGCGAAATGTCGCCTTTCATCGCCCAGGCGGTTCTGGCCACCGAGGACCGCCGCTTCTACAGCCATTGGGGCGTGGATCCCATCGGACTGCTGCGCGCCCTGTTCGTCAATTTGCGGGCCGGGCATACGGTGCAGGGCGGCTCGACCATCACCCAGCAATTGGCCAAGAACCTGTTCCTGACGCCTGAGCGCAACATGAAGCGCAAGGTGCAGGAAGTGCTAATGGCCTTGTGGCTGGAAAAGCGCTTCTCCAAGGATCAGATCCTGGGGCTTTACCTCAACCGGGTCTATCTGGGCTCGGGCACCTTTGGCGTGGATGCCGCCGCCAAGCGCTATTTCGATATCTCGGCCCGCAAGGTCGATGTCTATCAAGCCGCCGTGCTGGCGGGCCTCTTGAAGGCGCCGTCGCGCTATTCGCCCTTGAACGACCCCGAGGCGTCGCGCAAGCGCACCAGTGACGTGCTCTCCAACATGGTCAAGGCTGGCTATATCGACCAGAAGACCGCCGACACCGTCCAGGTGACCGGCGCCGCCCAGTTGGTGCGCCGCCCCATTCCCGCCGGACGCTACTTCGCCGACTGGGTGATGGGCAATCTGGATCAGTTCGGCGAGGTGGCGGGCAAGGACATCGTGGTCCACACCACGCTCGACATCAGCCTTCAGCGCAAGGTGGAGGCTGACCTCAAGACCATGATCACCGGTCCCGGCGCTAAGGCCAACGCCTCCCAGGGCGCGGTGGTGGTGATGAGCCCCGATGGCGCCATCCGGGCGCTGACCGGCGGCAAGGATTACGACGACAGCCAGTTCAACCGCGCCACGCAGGGGCTGCGCCAGCCCGGCTCGTCGTTCAAGCCCTTCGTCTATCTCACCGCCGTGGAAATGGGCCGCAGCCCCGACGACGAGGTCGAAGACAAGCCCATCCGCCTGGGCAATTGGAGCCCCGGCAATTACACCGGCAAATATCTCGGCCCCATTACGCTCCGCCAGGCCCTGGCCGAATCGGTGAACACCGTTGCCGTGCGTCTGGTGGAGGAGGTCGGTCCCGGGCGCGTCATCGCCACGGCGCGGCGCCTAGGGATCACCTCTGACCTCAGGAACGACGCCACCTTGGCGCTGGGCACCAGTGAAGTGTCTCTGCTGGAGATGACCACCGCCTATGCCGCCTTCGCCAATGGCGGATACGGAGTCACCTCCTTCGGCGTCTCCCATATCACCGATCCTTCCGGCAAGGTGCTGTTCCAGCGCCAAGGCGGCGGCTTTGGTCAGGTGATCTCGGCCTCCGCGCTGGCGCGCATGCATGACATGATGAGCGCCGTCATCAATCAGGGCTCGGGCAAGGCGGCAAGGCTTGACCGTCCCGCCGCGGGCAAGACCGGCACGACCCAGGATTACCGCGACGCCTGGTTCATGGGCTTTACCGCCGATTACGTGACTGGTGTCTGGCTCGGCAATGACGATTACCGCATCGAGATGAAGAAGGTCACCGGCGGCGGACTGCCCGCCCAGTTGTGGAAGCAGGTTATGGTCGCCGCCCATCGCGGTCTTCCCGCCCGGCCCTTGCGCACCCCGGAGATTCCCACCGAACCCGGCGCGGAGACAGGCGTCGGCGATTTCGTGGCCGGCGCCGCCCAGGCGGCAGGCGACGCGGCGCGCGGTATCGGCGGCGCCATCGATGATCTGCTCAAGGGGATCTTCGGGCGCTGAACCCTGTCATGGCGCGCGAAGCGAAGGATCTTTCAGCCTGAAAGACCCTTCGGCTCTGCCTACGGCTGTCCGGTAAAATTTGAGTCGGCAGACGTGGAGTCACGAGACACGGAGGTCACGGATGCGGTGCATCGCACCGCTCACGGATAACCTCTTGTTTCCGGCCATCTCCCCGACCTTGGCCCAGGATGACCATATGGGATTTTGATAATCCGTGGCCGCGAAGCGGCATCCGTGTTCCATGACCAGATGAAACCCGCATTGGCTTTGCCATTCGGGTCTGTCATGGAAATTTAAACCGGACAGCCGAGGGACAAGCCTCAGGGTGACAAGCCCACTTATCCGAAATAGACAAGCACCAGCACCGCCAGCCCGAAACCGATTCGAACCACGGCGAAGGGCGCGAAGGTGTTGCGCGCCACCCAGGCCATCATTCCCGCAAGACCCAGGAACGAGGTCAGACCAGCGGTCGCCATGGCCATCAGCAGATCGCTGGATAACACCAGTTGCGTCTGATGGGCCAGGCTCCAGAATGTCTTGATCCCATGCCCCAGGATCAGCGGCATGGCCAGCAGCATGGAAAGGCGGATCGCCGACTGGCGCTCCCAACCCAACAGACGGGCCACGGTGATGGTGATGCCGGTGCGCGACACACCGGGAATCAGGGACAGGATCTGCAAGGCCCCCAATCCGATGGCGCCCAGCCAAGTGATATGCTCGACCCGGCGCACCGTGACGCCCAGTTTGTCGCAGCCCCAGAGCAGAACGCCGCCAATGACCAGAATGATGGCCGCGCCACTTTGGCCCACCAGACCGTGAGAACGATCCAGCACCATCCATCCGATGACGGCGGCGGGGATGGTCCCGGCCAGAACATGCAGCAAGAGATGGGAGCCGTAATCGGGCTTGCCCTTGGCCAGTCGCCACAGGCCGACGCTCATGGCCAGGACGTCGCGCCAGAAATAGGCCATCAGGGCAAGCAAAGTCCCGGCATGGGCGGCCACCGAAAGCGCCGCCCGCCCCTCGGGCGCGGCCGCCAGACGAGGCAGCGCCGCCAGCGAACCGGCGGCACCGAGAGGCAACACCTCTCCCAGCCCCTGAATCAGGGCCACGACCAGGACTTCCAGGAACGTCACTCGGGTATCCCCCGTATACGGCTGTTCCGTTATAGCACCGGACCCGCCGAGTCGGAAGGGATGGAGAAAGGGCCGATACGGTACTATTTCTTGCGCCGCTTCGCCGCCATCCCGGCAAGAAACCACCCATTCGCACCTGCTCTCGCCGTTTTTAAGACAGTTATGCTGACCATTTGTTGCGATTCTCGTTGATTGGTCATGGATTATGCCGTATTTTCCCCGCCACGACCTCCAGGGATCGAGGAATCGCCATGCCCCGCAAGATGCTGCAATTCACCCATCTTCATCAGCGCCAGCCCGACAAGCGCGGCGCCGCCGAACGCCGCAAGGATTTCGGCGAGATCAGCACCGCCTTCGAAACCGAGAGGGCGGCTGAACAGGCATCGCGCTGCGAGCAATGCGGCATCCCGTTCTGCTCCATCCACTGTCCCCTGGGCAACAATGTGCCTGACTGGCTGATGCTGGTGGCGCAGGACCGGATGGAGGAGGCCTATGCCGTCTCATCCTCCACCAACACCTTTCCCGAGATCTGTGGCCGCATTTGCCCCCAGGACCGCCTGTGCGAGGGCAATTGCGTGCTGGAGCAGTCGACCCACGGCAATGTCACCATCGGCGCGGTGGAGAAGCACATCACCGAAACCGCCTTCGCCCAAGGATGGGTCAAGCCGGTGCTGGCCGGTGTCGAATCGGGCCGTTCGGTCGGAATCATCGGCGGCGGCCCGGCCGGTCTGGCGGCGGCTGAAAGCTTGCGCCGCAAGGGCCATTCCGTCACCGTCTATGACCGTCATGACCGCATGGGCGGGTTGCTGATCTATGGCATTCCCGGCTTCAAGCTGGAAAAGGACGTGGTCGAGCGCCGCATCCGCCTGCTGGCCGAGGCGGGCGTCAAATTCGAAACCGGCGTGGAGATCGGCAAGACCGTGAGCTTCGCCGAGCTGCGCAAGCGCCATGACGCGGTGCTGATCGCCACCGGCGTCTACAAGGCCAAGCCGCTGGGCATACCCGGCTCGGACCTGCCCGGCGTGCATGCCGCGCTCGATTATCTTATCGCCCAGAATCGCCGCGACCTGGGCGACACGGTCGAAAGCCTCGACGCCAAGGGCAAGAATGTCGTCGTCATCGGCGGCGGCGACACCGCCATGGATTGCGTGCGCACCGCCATCCGCCAGGGCGCCAAGTCGGTGAAGTGCCTCTATCGCCGTGACCGGGCCAACATGCCCGGCTCCAAGCGCGAAGTGGCCCATGCCGAGGAGGAGGGCGTCGAATTCGTCTGGATGGCCGCTCCCGAAATGGTGAACGGCAAGGCCAAGGCCGAGGGCGTCAAGGCTGTCCGCATGCATCTGGGCATGCCCGATGCTTCGGGCCGCCAAAGCCCGGTGGCCATCGAGGGGTCGGGCTTTCAGCTTCCCGCCGACATGGTCATCGCCGCATTGGGATTTGATCCCGAGGACGTCCCCGCCCTGTTCGGCGCGCCCGAACTCAAGGTCTCCAAATGGGGCACCGTCGAGACCGATGGCGACTTGATGGCCAGCCTTCCCGGCGTGTTCGGCGCGGGCGACATCGTGCGCGGCGCCTCGCTGGTGGTCTGGGCCATCAAGGACGGCCGCGACGCCGCGGAAAGCATTCACCGCTACGTCTCGGGCGTGGCGATGAAGGCCGCCGAGTAGATTGGGATTAACCACGAAGGCACGAAGGCGCGAAGGTTAAAGAAGAAAAGTTTTCTTCCGCTTTTCTTCGTGTCTTCGAGCCTTCGTGGTGAAAACACCGTTTGGGACAGGCCGCCGAGGCCGAGGAGAGCACTATGTCCGATTTCGTCGCCCAATACCTCGCCAACCAGGAGATCCTGGAATCCGCCGGTATCGACACAAGCCCGCACGACGCCTGCGGCGTCGGCATGGTGGCGGCGCTGGACGGCAAGCCCCGGCGTGACGTGGTCGAAGCCGGTATCCAGGCCCTGTCCGTGCTGTTCCATCGAGGCGCGGTGGACGCCGACGGCAAGACCGGCGACGGCGCGGGCATCCATGTGGAAATCCCCCAGGATTTCTTCAAGGAACATGTGGCCAATTCCGGGCATGCGGTAGCCGCCGGACGCCTGGCGGTGGGCATGGTCTTCCTGCCCAAGACCGATCTGGGCGCCCAGGAGAATTGCCGCTGCATCGTCGAGACCGAGATCCTGAATTTCGGCTATTCCATCTATGGCTGGCGTCAGGTGCCGGTGGACGTCTCCATCATCGGCGAGAAGGCCAATGCCACCCGGCCCGAGATCGAGCAGATCATGATCGCCAACACGCTGGGCAAGTCGGAGGAGCGGTTCGAGGCCGATCTGTTCGTCATCCGGAGGCGCATCGAGAAGCGGGTTCTGGGCAATCACATCACCGATTTCTACATCTGCTCGCTGTCGTGCCGCTCCATCATCTACAAGGGCATGTTCCTGGCCGAACAGTTGACCAGCTTCTATCCCGATCTGCTGGACAAGCGCTTCGTGTCGCGCTTTGCCATCTATCACCAGCGCTATTCCACCAACACCTTCCCCACCTGGCGTCTGGCCCAGCCCTTCCGCATGCTGGCCCATAACGGCGAGATCAACACTCTCACCGGCAACATCAACTGGATGAAGGCCCACGAGCCGCGCATGGAACACGAAGTGTTCGGCGCCTCCATGGACGACCTCAAGCCCGTGGTGCAGCCGGGCGGCTCGGATTCCGCCGCTCTCGACAATGTCTTCGAGGTCATGTGCCGCGCTGGCCGCCCCGCGCCCCTGGTCAAGCAGATGTTGATCCCGGAAAGCCTGGGCTCCAACGCCCTGATGCCCGAGGCGCACCGCACCTTCTTCGGCTATTGCAACTCGGTGATCGAGCCCTGGGACGGCCCGGCGGCCATCTGCGCCACCGACGGGTCCTGGGCGGTGGCGGGTGTCGACCGCAATGGGCTGCGCCCCATGCGCTTCACCATCACCAAGACCGGCTTGCTGATCCTGGGCTCCGAGACCGGCATGGTGAAGGTCAAGGATTGCGACGTGGTGGAGAAAGGCCGGGTCGGACCGGGCCAAAGCATCGCCATCGACCTGGACGCGGGTAAGTTCTACCGCGACACCGAGATCAAGGATCTGCTGGCGTCGCGCCGCAACTATTCCGCCTGGATCAAGCGCATCACCGAACTGGACAGCCTGGTCAAGACCGGGGCGCCCGAACCGGCCGAACTGTCCTCGGACGAATTGCGCCGCCGTCAGGCCGCCTATGGCATGACCATGGAAGACATGGAGCTGATTCTCCACCCCATGGTCGAGGACGCCAAGGAGGCCATCGGCTCCATGGGCGACGACACGCCGCTGGCGGTGCTGTCGGCGGGCTATCGCGGCCTGCACCACTTCTTCAAGCAGAACTTCAGCCAAGTCACCAATCCGCCCATCGATTCACTTCGCGAATCCCGGGTGATGTCCTTGCGCACCCGGCTGGGCAATCTGGGCAACATCCTCGACGAGGATGAGAGCCAGTGCGATCTGCTGCAGTTGGAAAGCCCCGTCCTGTCCAACGCTGAGTTCGCCGCCATGCGCAAATATATGGGCGAGGCGGCGGCGGCCATCGACTGCACCTTTGATCCCAAGGGCGGCATCGAGGCTCTGCGTGATGCCCTGGCCCGCGTGCGCCGCGAATCCGAAGAAGCCGTCAGGGGCGGCTGCACCCATCTGATCCTCACCGACGAGGGGATCGGCGAATCACGCGCCGCCATCCCGATGATTTTGGCCGCGGGCGGCGTGCACTCCCATCTGGTGCGCCTTTCCTTGCGCACCTGGACCTCGCTCAATGTGCGCTCGGGCGAGTGCCTGGACGTGCATTACTTCGCCGTGCTGATCGGCGTGGGCGCCACCACGGTGAACGCCTATCTGGCCCAGGAAGCCATCGCCGAGCGCCAGCGCAGAGGCCTGTTCGGCTCCATGCCGCTGGAGGAATGTGTGCGGCGCTACAAGTACGCCCTGGACCAGGGGCTGCTCAAGATCATGGCCAAGATGGGCATCTCCATCGTCAGTTCCTATCGCGGAGGCTATAATTTCGAAGCGGTTGGCCTGTCGCGCACCCTGGTGGCCGAGTTCTTCCCCGGCATGACCAGCCGCATCTCCGGCATCGGCCTCTCCGGTATCCAGAAGAAGACGGTCGAACAGCACGCTACCGGCTTCACCGGCCCCGCCCCCGCCCTGCCCATCGGCGGCTTCTATCGGGTGCGGCGCGGCTCGGAGGCCCATTCCTTCGACGGCACGCTGATCCACCTGCTGCAAACGGCGGTGGCCAGCGATTCCTACGCCACCTACAAGAAGTACTCGGACGGCATGCGCCGCTTGCCGCCCATCACCATCCGCGATCTTTTGGACTTAAAGCCCGCTGGCGCGCCCATCAGCCTGGACGAGGTGGAAAGCATCACCGAGATCAGGAAGCGCTTCCTGACGCCGGGCATGTCGCTCGGCGCGCTGAGCCCCGAGGCCCACGGAACGCTGAATATCGCCATGAACCGTATCGGCGCCAAGTCGGTGTCGGGCGAGGGCGGCGAGGACCGCGAGCGTTACCGCCCGCGCCCCAACGGCGACAACGCCAATTCGGCGGTCAAGCAGATCGCGTCCGGCCGGTTCGGAGTCACCGCCGAATACCTCAATATGTGCCGCGAGATCGAGATCAAGGTGGCCCAGGGCGCCAAGCCCGGCGAGGGCGGCCAGCTTCCCGGCTTCAAGGTGACGGTGGAAATCGCCAAGCTGCGCCATGCCACGCCCGGCGTCATGCTGATCAGCCCGCCGCCCCACCACGACATCTATTCCATCGAGGATCTGGCCCAGCTCATCTACGACCTGAAGCAGATCAATCCCCAGGCCCGCGTCACGGTGAAGCTGGTGAGCCGTTCCGGCATCGGCACGGTGGCGGCTGGCGTGGCCAAGGCCAAGGCCGACACCATTTTGGTCTCCGGCCATGTGGGCGGCACGGGCGCCTCGCCCCAGACCTCCATCAAATTCGCGGGCCTGCCCTGGGAACTGGGCCTGTCCGAGGCCCATCAGGTCCTGACGCTGAACCGTCTGCGCCATCGCGTGAAGCTGCGCACCGACGGCGGCCTCAAGACCGGCCGCGACATCGTCATCGCCGCCATGCTGGGCGCCGAGGAGTTCGGCATCGGCACCAGCTCGCTGGTGGCCATGGGCTGCATCATGGTGCGCCAGTGCCATTCCAACACCTGCCCCGTCGGCGTCTGCACCCAGGACCTCTCCTTGCGCGAGAAGTTCACTGGCAGCCCGGAGAAGGTGGTCAACCTGTTCAGCTTCATCGCCGAGGAGGTCCGCGAAATCCTCGCCTCGCTGGGTGTGCGTTCGCTGGCCGAGATCATCGGCCGCGCCGACATGCTGCATCAGGTCAGCCGAGGCGCCAGCCATCTGGACGATCTGGACTTGAACCCGCTGCTGGCCCAGGCCGATACGGGCGGATTCCCCCGCTATTGCGTCGAGGACAAGACCCAGGAAGTGCCCGAGACCTTGGACGCCCAGATGATCATCGACGCCAAGCCCGCCCTGGAAGACGGCGAGAAGATGCAGCTGGACTACAATGTGCGAAACGTCCAGCGCGCCATCGGCACCAAGCTGTCCCACAAGATCTTCAAGCGCCACGGCATGACGGGGCTGGAACCCGGCCATGTCACCGTGCGCTTGCGCGGCTCGGCGGGGCAAAGCCTGGGGGCCTTCGCGGTGCAGGGCCTGACGCTCGAAGTGTTCGGCGATTCCAACGACTATGTGGGCAAGGGCCTGTCGGGCGGCACCATCATCGTGCGCCCGCCCGTGGCCTCCAACCTGAAAAGCAACCAGAACACCATCATCGGCAACACGGTGCTGTACGGCGCTACAGCGGGAAAGCTCTTCGCCGCCGGTCAGGCGGGCGAGCGCTTCGCTGTGCGTAATTCCGGCGCCGAGACGGTGATCGAGGGCTGCGGCTCCAATGGCTGCGAATACATGACCGGCGGCACCGCCGTGATCTTGGGGCCGGTGGGCGCCAACTTCGCCGCGGGCATGACGGGCGGAATGGCCTTCGTCTATGACTCGGATCAAAGCTTCGCTAAACGCGTCAACCCGGAAAGCGTCATCTGGCAACGCCTGGAGACGCCCCACTGGGAAGGCGTGCTGAAATCCCTGGTGCAGGAACATGCCGCCGTCACCGGCTCGGCCTGGGCGGAATCCCTGCTGGCCGATTGGGACCGCGAAGTACCGCGCTTCTGGCAGGTCGTGCCGAAGGAGATGCTGTCGCGCCTTACCCATCCGGTGGGCCGCGACCGCAACGCCGCCGCCGAATAACCGGAAGCATAATAAGGCCTAGCCGGAGTGAGGCTTTCCCTCCTCCGGCCGGACCGCCCCCTACCCGTTTACCCATATCAACATTGAAGACTTTCTGCGGCACTCTTTGGAGGCAGTGCAGCGTAAGGTTCGGACATGATCGCCATCTGGGACAATCGATATACGGTGGGCAACGCCCTGGCCGATGCCGAACACCGGCAGGTGATCAGCCTTCTCAACGAGATCGACGTGGCCCGCTCGGTGGGCGCTCCGCCCGAGGTGATCGGCAAGGCCCTGGAAACCCTGGTGCGGTCCATCGAATCCCATTTTGCCGGCGACCAGCCCCCCCAGCGGGAACATGCCGCCATCATCATGTCGGCCCGCCGCCTGCTGACTTCCTGGCAGAGCCGCGCCCCCGGCGCTATCGAACGCCGCGCGCTGATCAATCTGGCGCGGCGCTGGTTCGACCACATGGGGCGGAACGAACGCGTCATGACCTCCCAGCGTCTAGCGGGATAGCCGGTCGTAATGTAACGGGTGAAGTGCTGTTGGCGTCCGCGGAGGGACTCGAACCCCCGGCCCCAAGTTTCATACCACTTCGGCTTTCGCCGCCGCCTTTCGGCGTTCGTGGTCTGGACTGTCCCTTCACCATAGACCAAAGTCCTTAGGTGTCGCCCGTCCAGTCTCTACACCTTCCCCTTGCGGGGCTTGGCTCGGGATTGGCAAGACGAAAGTACGTCTAGCGTTCCCCGACTTTGAGCGAATCCGTTGCGTCGTTTCCGGTCGCAACGCCCAGTTTTATAAAACGAGGAAACTTGTGCTCTATCCAGCTGAGCTACGCGGACTTTAACTCCAACATCACGATCCTAGCCGACCAGCGCATTGCCCGGCAACCCAAGATCGGGAACGCAAGGTAAAATCGGCCAGGGCCGGATAGATGCCAGATCGGACCCGCTTTGGCAACCCGCCTCCCGCCGCGACAATCCTTGTCATGCCAGCGTTCTTGACCGGTGCGCCGACAGGAGTATACCTAACCCCCTGAAATTCCATTCCCGGAGTCATTCCTCGTCATGAAGCGCATCTTTTCCGGCGTCCAGCCCACCGGTAACCTCCATCTCGGCAATTACCTGGGCGCCATCCGTAACTGGGTGCGGCTTCAAGATGAGTACGAGTGCATCTTCTGCATCGTCGACATGCATGCCATCACCTTGTGGCAGGACCCTAAAGAACTGACCCGCAACATCCGCGAAGTCACCGCGGGCATGATCGCCGCGGGCGTGGACCCGGCCAAGCATATCGTCTTCAACCAGTCCATGGTTCCGGCCCATGCCCAGTTGGCCTGGATCTTCAATTGCGTGGCGCGCATGGGCTGGCTCAACCGCATGACCCAGTTCAAGGACAAGGCGGGCAAGCACAAGGAGAATGCCTCGGTCGGCCTGTTCGCCTATCCCAATCTGATGAGCGCCGACATCCTGACCTACAAGGCCACCCATGTACCGGTGGGCGAGGATCAGAAGCAGCATCTGGAACTGGCCCGCGACACCGCCCAGAAGTTCAACAACGACTTCGGCGTCGAGTTCTTCCCCCTGCCCGAGCCCATCATTCCGCCGGAAGCCGCGCGCATCATGAGCCTGCGCGACGGCGCCAAGAAGATGAGCAAGTCGGACGAAAGCGATTACTCGCGCATCAACATGACCGACGACGCCGACACCATCGCCCTGAAGATCCGCAAGGCCAAGACCGATCTCGAACCCCTGCCCGCCACTCTCGAGGGGCTTGAAGGCCGCCCCGAGGCCTCCAACCTTCTGGGGATCTACGCCGCGCTGTCGGGCAAGGAGAAGATCCAGGTGGTGACCCAATTCGAAGGCAAGCAGTTCTCGGACTTCAAGAAGGAACTGGTGGATCTGGCCGTTTCGGTGCTGGGCCCCATCAATACCGAGATGAAGCGTCTGATGACCGACACCAATCATATCGATGCCGTGCTGCGCTCGGGCGCCGAGCGGGCCGATGCCATCGCGGCCCCCATCATCCGCGAGGTCTACGACATCGTGGGGTTCCTGCGGCCGTGACCCAGCGCTTCGCCGAATCCATGCTCAACGCCGTCGCCGCCGCCCTGGCTGGCATCGCGGCCGTTCTGCGCCATCCGTCGCGCCGCTTCGTGCTGTGGGCCTTCGCCATCACCGTGGTGCTGGTCTTTCCCATCGCCATGATGGTGATCAGCAAGGTGGACGACAATCCCGACTTCACGTCCGCGACCGTGACCGCGCCCCGCTCGCGCGGTGTGGCGGTGGCCGCCGCCCTGATCACCCGCGAGTTGGACAGCAACAAGTGGCACGCCAACGACCCGTTCTTCATGCCGGGCGCCTGGCTGCGCGACATGCCCGCCTTCCAGCTTGGCCTGGTGGGCGGACTGGCGCGCGTGGTCGGCGCGCTGAATTCCGAGAAGGGCGTGGCCTTCGGTCCCAACGGCACCGACGTCAATCTCAACCACGCCGCCGGGCTGCTGAAATATCCCGGCACGGTGTGGAAGTTCGACACCCATAAATCCTGGCTGCCCACCGCCTCGGCGGAAAAGCAGTACCGCAACGCCCAGCGCTCGCTGGACCTCTATAACGACATGGTCGCCGCTGGAACCGCCGCGTTCGAGCGCAAGCCCGAAGCTCTGGCCGCATTGGTCGAGGCGCTGATCCGCGATCTGGACGAGGTCACCGAGGCCATCGACCACCATCTGGCGGATAAGCGCCCGGTCCTGCTGGATTTCAGCGTGGACGGCGTATTCTATGGCAATAAGGGGCGGCTTTACGCCTATTCCATCGTACTGCGCGAATTGGGCCGCGACTTCGAGAAGGTGCTGAGCGACCGCCGTCAGACCGAGGCCTGGACCCGCATGGTCGATCAACTGGCCGGAGCGGCGCGCCTGCGTCCCTGGCTGGTGTGGAGCGCCGCCCCCGATTCCAGCTTCCTGCCCAACCATCTGGCCTCTCAAGGCTATGCCACGCTTCGGGTGCGCATGCAGGCCGCCGAGTTGTTGGCCGCGCTGAAATAGGGCTAACATTAGAAAAACGTAAAATTCCTATTGCCATGATACCCCGGTTGGAGCGACAACCAAGGAGCCCCGTAAGCGCCGGTTGAGAGTGCAAGGGGCAGAGGGGGCGGAAGGAATGCAGATCTACCTTCCCATCGCCGAAATGTCGGTGAACATCTTCGTCATCCTTGGATTGGGCGGCGGAGTGGGATTCATGTCGGGCCTGTTCGGGGTCGGCGGCGGATTTCTGATGACTCCGCTGCTGATTTTCCTGGGCGTACCGCCCACCGTGGCGGTGGGGACCGAGGCCAACCAGATCGTCGCCTCGTCGGTGTCGGGCGTGCTGGCCCATTGGCGGCGCGGCAATGTTGACGTGAAGATGGGGCTGATCCTGACGCTGGGCGGCTTCGTCGGCTCGACCTTGGGCGTCTATGTCTTCAAATGGCTGCGCGGCCTGGGCCAGATCGATCTGGTCATCTCGCTGCTTTACATCGTTTTTCTCGGCATCGTCGGCTCGCTGATGCTGGTGGAAAGCATCCAGGCCCTGATGGCCAGCAAGCGCAATGGCGGCACCGTTCCGGTGCGTAAGAAGCACCAACACAGCTGGATGCACGGCCTGCCCTTCAAGATGCGCTTTCGCCGTTCGCAGCTCTATATCAGCGCCATCGTTCCGGCCGCCATCGGCCTGCTGGTGGGCATCCTGGCGGCCCTGATGGGCGTGGGCGGCGGATTCATCATGGTGCCCGCCATGATCTATCTGCTGGGCATGCCGACCGCAGTGGTGGTGGGAACCTCGCTGTTCCAGATCATCTTCGTCACCGCCAACGCCACTTTCTTGCAATCGACCATGAACCACACGGTGGATGTGGTGCTGGCCCTGCTGCTGCTGCTGGGCGGCGTGATCGGGGCCCAGATCGGCGCCCGCTTCGGCGTCAAGCTCAAGGGCGAGCAATTGCGCTCGCTGCTGGCCTTGATGGTTCTGGCCGTCTGCGTCAAGCTGCTGTTCGACATGGTCACCGTGCCGAGCGAGCTGTTCGCCGCCGGGACGGGGGGGAAGCACTGATGAAAAAGCTGCTTCTTGCCCTGTTGGTGCTGTTGCCGCTTGGCCCCGCAAGTGCCGTAGAACCGCTGGTCGCCGATTTGTCCAAGCATCTGGTGGCCATCACCACCGGCTTCGCGGGCACCGACGTGCTGCTGTTCGGCGCCATCGAGGAAATGGACGGCGGCAAGTCTGGCGACGTGGTGGTGGTGGTGCGCGGTCCCCACAAGGGCGAGACCCTGCGGCGCAAGGACCGCACCGCCGGGATCTGGATCAATTCCGGCATCGCCAAGGTGGATAACGCTCCATCCTTCTATCAGGTGGCCTCGACCCGCCCCTTGGACCAGTTGGCCCCGCCCGCCATCCTGGACCGTCACCAGATCGGGCTGGACCATCTGGACCTGGATATCCGGGTCAAGGACGGCGGCGCCGACACCGATCAGTACCGCCAGGCCCTGTTCCGCCTGAACCAGAAGAAGGGGCTGTACGGCGACAAGGTGCTGGACATCGGCATGCTGAGCCAGCGCCTGTTCCGCACCGATGTGCATTTCCCCGCCAATGTGCCGGTGGGCGTCTACATGGTCGAAGTCTATCTGATGGCTGGCGGACAGGTGATCAGCGCCCAAACCACGCCGCTGGTGGTCAGCAAGATCGGCATCGGTGCCGATGTCTTCGATTTCGCCCATCATCAGGCGGCGGCCTACGGCCTCATCGCCATCGCGCTGGCCGCCCTGGCGGGCTGGCTGGCGGCGGTGGTCTTCAAGAAAGCCTGATAATTTCCGGGGAGGATATCATGCCGACCAATCGCGTGTTCCTGGTGGTAGTGGACGACTCGCCCGAGATGCAGGCGGCGCTTCGTTTCGCCTGCCGCCGGGCCAAATCCTCGGATGGGCAGGTGGCTCTGTTGCGGGTGATCGAACCCACCGAATACGAACACTTCGCCTCCATCGGCAATCTGATGCGGGCCGAAGCGCGCGAGGCGGCCGAGGAATTGCTCAACCGTCTGGCGGGCGACGTCAATCAGATGTCGGGCCATCTGCCGGTGCTTCACGTGCGCGAAGGCAATCCCAGGGACGAACTCATCGCCCTGATCAGCGAAGAGCCGTCCATCTCAGTGCTGGTGCTGGCCGCCGATACCGGGCCGGGCGGGCCGGGCCCGTTGGTGACGGCGCTGACGGGCAAATATATCGGCAAGCTGCGCGTACCTCTGACCCTGGTGCCCGGCAGCCTGACGCCCGATCAGATCGACGCCATTACCTGAGGATTTTCCCCCAATCGCCGGGCGCCCCGGTGTTGCCGGGGCGCCGGTGTGTTTCATCCTACTCCTTGACTCGGAGATAGGGCTCGCCATCTACTAGGAGCAGTTTTCGTGCTCCGAAGCGTAAGGACCCCCATGTTCATCCAGACCGAACCCACCCCCAATCCCGCCACCCTGAAATTCCTCCCCGGCACCGTGGTGATGGGACAGGGTACCGCCGATTTCGCCGAGGCCTCGCGCGCCTCTGGCTCGCCTCTGGCCACCCGCCTGTTCGCCATCGAAGGCGTGGGCAGCGTGTTTCTCGGCACCGACTTCATCACCGTGGCCAAGGCGGATTCCGCCGACTGGCAGGTGGTCAAGCCCCAGGTGCTGGCGGCCATCATGGACCACTACAATTCCGGCGATCCCGTCATCAACCCCGGCTCGGAAGCCGCCTCCGCCTCGGGCGACGATGACGGCATCGTCATGCAGATCAAGGAACTGCTGGACACCCGCGTGCGCCCGGCCGTGGCCCAGGACGGCGGCGATATCATCTTCCGCGCCTTCGAGGACGGCATCGTCTACCTGCACCTTCAGGGCGCCTGTTCGGGTTGCCCCTCGTCCAGCGCCACCCTGAAGCACGGTATCGAGAACATGCTGAAGTATTATGTTCCCGAAGTGATGGCCGTGCAGGCCGTCGATTAACCGTCTCTTCCGTCTCGTTTTTTGCGGCACGCCCCGAGCCTCCGGCTCGGGGCGTGTTCCGTTTATGTTCGTATGCCGGGCGGTTTTTGGTTGATTTACCTCAAACGCCTCGGTTATGGTCGTCGTCGATATTGCACTGCAACAAAACGGAGGCAGCCCCATATGCGAATCGGGTCGATCGGATCCCGAGTATTTTCCGCCCTTAGTTTCGCAGCCATTCTCGGCGCGGTCGGCGGTCTTTACTGGATAGCACTTCATGATACCGCCGCGCCCGTCGCGGTGGCCCGTCCCCAGGCCCAGGCCGCCGCTTCGCAGCAGGCGGCCGGACTGACCGGGGATGATGTCAACAGCGCCGTCCGCCTCAATCTGGCACTGGATCGCATGGGCTATCGCCTGGATGCGGTCGCCGCGGGCCAGTCGGATGTGCCCCCGCTGTTCCTGCCCAATGTTCCCGGCGACATCGACGACCTGCCCGATATCGAGGGCAAGAAGGCGGTGTTCCTGCGCGTCATGCTGCCCCTGGTTCTGGTGGTGGACGAGGAAATCGCCGCCGAGCGGTCGCGTCTGCTCGACATCATGAACCGCAAGGCCAACCGCCTGCATATTCCCGCCTCGGATCAGGCCTGGCTGGCCGACCTTGCCCAACGCTACGATGTGGAGGACGGCAATCTGCGCAAGCTGCTGTCCCGCGTCGATGTGGTCCCGCCCTCCCTGGCGCTCGCCCAATCGGCCGAGGAATCGGGCTGGGGAACGTCGAAGCTGGTGCGCCGCTCGCGCAATCTGTTCGGCCATACGGTGGAAGTCTCGGCCGACGGTACCGGCATGCGTAACTTCACCACGCTCTACGAGGCGGTGCGCGCCTATGTGCACAACCTCAACACCCACCGGGCCTATGACGGATTGCGCAGGGTCCGCGCCCAGACCCGTGCCGAAGGGGCGCGCCCCGATGGCCATACCCTGGCGGCGGCGCTGGCCACCTATTCCGAGCGCGGCGATGCCTATGTGCAGACCATCCGCACCCTGATCCGCCGCAACGATCTGGTGCGCTACGATCAGGCCCGCCTCGGCAGGCTACAGGCCCGCCGAGGCTAGCCGGCTCAGGCCGCCGTTCCGCCCACGGTCAGCCCGTCCATGCGCAGCGTGGGCTGCCCCACGCCGACGGGAACGCCCTGGCCGTCCTTGCCGCAGGTGCCGATACCGGGGTCAAGGGCCAGATCATTGCCGATCAGGGTGACGCGGGTCATGGCATCCGGGCCGTTGCCGATCAGGGTGGCGCCCTTGACCGCGGGTCCCACCTTGCCGTTCTCGATGAGATAGGCTTCCGAGGCGGAAAACACGAACTTTCCGTTGGTGATATCCACCTGACCGCCGCCGAAATTGACGGCGTAGATGCCCCTGGGCACCGAGGCGATGATCTCGGCCGGGTCCTTATCGCCTCCCAACATGAAAGTATTGGTCATGCGCGGGATGGGGGCATGGGCATAGGACTGGCGCCGCCCGTTGCCGGTGGCGGGCACGCCCATCAGGCGGGCATTCATGCGGTCCTGAAGATAGCCGACCAGAATGCCGTCCTCGATCAGCACGGTGCGCGAGCTGGCCGTGCCCTCGTCGTCGATGGACAGCGAGCCGCGCCGGTCGGGAATGGTGCCGTCATCGACCACGGTGACGCCGGGCGAGGCGACACGGGTGCCGATCTTGCCGGTGAAGGCCGAAGTGGACTTGCGGTTGAAATCGCCTTCCAGACCATGCCCCACAGCCTCGTGCAGCATGACGCCGGGCCAGCCGGGCCCCAGCACCACGGGCATCTCGCCCGCCGGAGCGGGGATGGAACCGAGATTGACCGAGGCCTGGCGCAAGGCCTCGTCGGCACAGTGATGCCAGTCGGCCAGACCCATGACGCCGCCATAGCCGATCCGCCCGCCCATGCCGTGCCCGCCGGTTTCCATGCGGTCACCCTCGGCCAGGACCACGTTGACGCCAAGCCGCACCATGGGGCGGATATCGGCGGCCAGGGTTCCGTCGGCCCGCAAGATGGCCACCGCCTGCCACGACCCGGCCAGGGAGGCCGTCACTTGCCGCACCCGATTATCCTTGGAGCGGGTATAGGAATCGATCTCTTCGAGCAGGCGAACCTTGTCTTCGAAGGGCACTTGAGCCAGGGGATTGACCTCGGTATACAGCGCCTTGGCCCCACCCACGGGGGCCTGGGCCATGGTGCCCGCATGGCCCGAGCGCACGGCGCGCACCGTCTGGGCCGCCCGGCGGACGGCATCGAGGGACAGGTCCGAGCCATGGGCGTAGCCGTGCGCCTCGCCCGCCACGGCGCGCAGGCCGAAGCCCTGGGTGGTGTCGAAACTGGCGCTCTTGATCTGGCCGTCATCGAGGACCAGGGATTCCGATTGCCGGTATTCCAGGAACAGTTCGCCGTCATCGGCGCCCATTAGGGCTTCGGCGACGACGCGGCGCAAGCCATCCGCATCCAGGCCGGTTTGGGTAAAGAACAGATCCTGGGCCACGGCGAGGTTGGACATAAAGGCTCCTGACGGAAAGGGGCTGGGTGGTGTAAACCTGAAGACAGCAGCATCTCTTATCGGAGACATATGGGCAATGGCCGACGGCTTGCCAATCAGGCTCAATGAACACGCCCAAAGGCGAAGCTTGGCTGGCGAGGTCCACGCCCGGCCCTACGAACTGCTGACCGCCCCGGTGCGGGCCTCGCAACTGGCCATGGTGGGCGCCAGTCCCGACCATGAGCGCGCCCATCTGGCCCGCTTGCTGGCCAGCCACGGCGCCGAGCCCCCCGGTGACGGCGCGGGCTACTTCATCCGCGATCTGGGTGGCTTCCGCCTGCGCTGGGAACGGCATTCGGAATTTTCCACCTATACGGTGATGCGCTTCGACCCGTTCGACGACGGCTTTGCCCATACGGCGCTGGACCTGATCCCCGCCGATTGGATGGAGACCCTGCCGGGCGAAGCCATGACCGCCGTCCATGTGCTGGTCGCCAAAGATCTGCCCGACGATCTGGGACCACTGTTCGACGGCAATTCCCTGGTGGGCGCCAAGGTCCTGTGGGGCGCGGGCGAGGCCTGGACCGATTTCCGCCTGCATGCCGACGGCTTTTCCCGCGTGGTGCTCAAGGATTGCGGTCTGACGCGGGGCCAGACCGGGCGACTGGTCCAGCGTCTTCTGGAGATCGAGACCTATCGCATGATGGCGCTGCTGGCCTTTCCCCTGGCCCGCCAATCCGCCCCCGAAGTCGCCCGCATCGACCGCGAACTGGCCGGTATCGTCAGCCAACTGGCCGACCCGGCTGTGCAGCAGAACGACCGGGACCTTCTGGAACACCTCACCCGGCTGGCCGCCGAGGCCGAGCGCCTGGACGCCGCCACCAGCTTCCGCCTGTCGGCGGCCAAGGCCTATTACGCCATCGTCTGCCGCCGCATCGAGGAATTGCGCGAAGACCGCATCCCCGGCCTGCAAACCTTCGCCGAATTCGTCGACCGGCGCCTAGGCCCGGCCATGAAGACCTGCGAATCCGTCAGCGAGCGCCAGCAATTGCTGGCCACACGGGTATCGCGGGCCGGCGACCTGCTGCGCACCCGGGTGGATATCGCCCTGGAAGAAAAGAACCGCGACCTGCTGAACTCCATGAACCGCCGCGCCGAGTTGCAACTGCGCCTGCAAGAGACGGTGGAAGGGCTCTCGGTGGTGGCCATCAGCTACTATCTGCTGGGCCTGATCGGCTATCTCGCCAAGGGCCTGAAGTCGGTGGGGCTGCCGGTGGATTACGATCTGGCGGGACTGATCGGCCTGCCCGTGGTGGCCGCCGCCGTCTGGCTGGGCGTGCGGCGCCTGAGAAAGGCGCTGAGCCACACGGGGGAGTGAGAGAACAGATGCGGCCGAGACGGCCGCGCTCCATGAGTGGTGGACTTGGAGCGCGGGCATCTTGCCCGCATTACAGCGGCCAGGGGCTCTTGGTGCGCACCAGCTCGGCGAACTGGTCGGCGGGGACCGCCTTGCTGAAATAGAAGCCCTGGGCCTCGTCCACTTTGTGGGCCTGGAGGAAGTCCAACTGCTCCTGGGTCTCGATGCCTTCGACATTGACCCGCGTCCTCAGCGAATGGCCCAGATTGACGATGGCCTGGACCACGGCGGCATTGTCGGGATGCTGGCCGATATCCACCACGAAGGAGCGGTCGATCTTCAGCTTGTCCACGGGAAAGCGCTTCAGATAGTTCAGCGAGGAATAGCCAGTGCCGAAATCGTCGATGGAGATCAACACCCCCATGGCGCGCAGGCCCTGAAGCACCTCGATGGTGGCGTCCACGTTCTGCATGGCGATGCCCTCGGTGATCTCCAGTTGGAGCTGATCGGGGGCAAAGCCGGTCTGGTCCAGAATATCGGCCACCATGGAGATGATGGACTGAGTCTGCTTGAACTGGGCGGGCGACAGATTGACGGCGATCTTCATGGGCTCCAGCCCATCCTTCTGCCATTCGCGGCCCTGTTGGCAGGCGCGGTGCAAAATCCAGCGCCCCAGCGGGCCGATCAGGTCCGAGCGCTCGATGATGGGAATGAACTCGCCGGGGGGCATCCATCCCCGCGTCGGGTGGTTCCATCGCAGCAAGGCCTCGCAGCCCACGATACGCCGCGTACTCATCTCCACCAGGGGCTGGTAGTGCAGTTCCAGTTGCTCGGTCCCCAGCGCCAGACGCAGATCGTGTTCGACAAGCTTGCGGGCGCGGACTTCGGCGTCCATCTGGGCCACATAGAAGTGATAGTTGTTCCGCCCCTCGGCCTTGGAGCGGAACATGGCCAGATCGGCATTCTTCAGCAATTGCTCGGCATCGGAGGAATCGTCTGGATAGATGGTGATGCCGATGGAGGTGCTGGTCCTGACCTCGTGTTCCTCCAATCCGAAGGGGTCGCTGATTCCGGCAATGATGGTCTCCGCCACCCGCGAGGCGCCTTCCAGATCATCGAGATTGGTGAGAAGCACCGCGAATTCGTCGCCACCCAGGCGGGCCACGGTATCGGTCTCGCGCACGCAGCGGATCAGGCGCTTGGCCACGGCGCGCAGCAGCAAGTCGCCCACATGGTGGCCCAGCGTGTCGTTGACGTCCTTGAACTTGTCGAGGTCGAGGAACATCAACGCCAGCTTCCAGCCCGACCGCTTGGCCTGGGCCAGGCTTTGGCGCAGGCGCTCCTGGAACAGAACGCGGTTGGGCAGATCGGTCAGCGAATCGTGATGGGCCAGGCGCTGGATCCGCGCCGCCGTCATTTTGCGTTCGGTGACATCGCGTCCGACCAGGACCAGACCGCGGCGTTTTCCATCCGCATGGAACAGCGGAATCTTCAGCATGTCGAAAACCTTGGTGCCGCGGCTGGGCGTCTCCATGGTCTTCTCGTAGCTGAGCGCCTTGCCCTCTTTCCAGGCCCGTTCGTCGGTCTCTTTCGCCGAGGTCAGGAATTCCTGAAAATTGTGCGACAGCCGCGCCAGTTCCGGCCCCGTCCGTCCCACATAGTCCACGCCCGCCAGCCCGACCAGATCCAGGTAGAACTGGTTGGCCACCAGCCATCGGCCCTTACCGTCCTTGAAACAAATCAGATCGGGCAGCGCATTGATCAGGGTGGTCAGCCATTCCCTCTGGTTCAGCAGTTCTGCTTCATTGGCCTTGCGCAGAGTGATGTCGTGGCCGATGGCGACGAACAGGCGCTGCCCGCCCAGTTCCATGGCCGCCAGCGATAGTTCCAACGGGAAGTGCGCGCGGGTCTTGCGCACGCCGATCACCTCGGTACGGTGGTCGAGGAAGGGGTCTGGCCTCACCAGTTCCGGGATCAGCAGGGCGATTGGCTTACCGACGATCTCGGGCGGGGCATAGCCGAATATGCGCTCAGCCGAAGGATTATAGGTCCCGATGGCCCCGTCCTCGCTGAAGGTCACGATGGCATCGGCGGTGTTGTCGACGATGGCCCGGTTGTGCAATTCCGACAGCCGGTAATTCTCGGCCAGCGCCTCCATGGTGAGGGCTTGCTGACGCAACTGCGTTTCCCGCGAAGCCATGCTGGTGACGTCGAAGATCTGCACCAGCCCGGCCCGCCGCCCTCCGGCTTCCAGTGGCTTTATCACCACGATCTGGTGCATGTCCACGCGCCGGTCCGGCCGAGATCCGCTTCGTGTCAAAGGAAAAAGCATGCTGTCCGCCGAGGAGGACAGCATGGGGGGCAGACCGCCGTCCAGCGCCAGGCCGATGGCCTCGGCGACGCTCCCTTCGGACAGAGACGGAAATATCTCGGCAATGGTGCGCCCCACGGCGGCGGCGGCGGGAATACCCGACGCCTCGGCCAGCCAGGCGTTCCACAGAACGGCGCGGCCCTCGCCGTCAAGCAGGACGAGACCCATTTCCGCCGCATCGGTCAGGGAACTCAAGAATGGGTCGAACGCCATCCCGTTCATCTGGATATCATCTCCCGATCCCGCGTGCCGCACGGGCGGCCAGCGTGCCGTGGCTGTCGTCGAGCGGTAGCACGGTGCGGCTCGTCATGACTGTGCTCCGGAGAGGTCCCTGGGGTCTTACAAATCTATGCTTGACGCCTTGCCGCGCCGCAAGGGTAAAGTCCTGGTCACGGCTTGGCGCGGGAGAGCACCATGATGATCAGTCACCACGCAGCCCTCATTTACGTCATGGTCATGGTTTCGGCCGCCGACGGCAACATGACCGACCCGGAATTGCGCATGATCGGCGAGATCGTCAATTTCCTGCCCATCTTCCGTGATTACGACCCGGAACTGTTGACCCGCACCACCGCGGCCTGTGCCGAAATTCTGGATTCGGATGACGGCCTGAACCGTATCTTGGATGTCATCAAGGCCTCGCTTCCGCCCAAACTGCGCGAGACCGCCTACGCTCTGGCCTGCGACGTGGCCGCCGCCGACCGCGATCCCCATCGCGAAGTCATGCGCCTGCTTGAGCTATTCCGCCACCGCCTGGATATCGACCGCCTGGCCGCCGCCGCCATCGAACGCGGCGCCATGGCCCGCTTCGCCATCCTGCCGGTTCACGCCTGACCGCCAGGACATTTGGCGACAGGGACTTGCAAATCCCCCGGGGCGGCGCTATTTTCCGCCCCTCGATTGCCCCTCGCGGGCGGATCGCGACAGTGGGCCGGCGTAGCTCAGTTGGTAGAGCAGCGCATTCGTAATGCGCGGGCCGAGGGTTCGAATCCTTTCGCCGGCACCATTTTCCTCAATAAAATCAATGCCAACTGGCCGCTGAAAAGCGGCCTTTTGCATTTAACAGTCATTTCACATAAGCTCGCAGCGAGTGCGTGAGAATTATCAGCAACTATTTGTTGTTACGGTGGGAAATGGCCCGTGAGAAGAAAACAGACTATTTCTACTTCGACGACAACACGATAGCGATCTACCAGAGGCCCAACAGCAGCTTGTGGCAGACGCGGATCGTCAAGGAAGACGGCAAGGCTTTTGTACGAAGCACAGGCGAGCGAAACTTCGACAAGGCCATCGCTTGGGCACGCAAGGAGAAGATGCGGGCCGAGGTGCTGACGGAACAAGGCCTTGATCCGACCACCAAGTCCTTCAAGTCGGTGGCCGAGCTTTGGCTTGCTGCGATTGGCCGCGATCCAACCAACAAGCCCCGCAAGGTCAGCGACTACACGAAGATCGTCAACCGCTACCACATCCCATATTTCGGCAAGCACAGGATCACGCAGATAACGCAAAAGACCCTGAGCGAATACGAGATTTGGCGAGCGGCATATTGGCAGACTGGCCCTGGCGCGCAGCAGCGAGAAGAGACTATCCGCAAGCGCGACGGCACATCATACACGCGCGACAAAAAGGTCACGAGCAAGGGCAAGGGCGACGCGGAAGACACGGTGCTGCGGCAAATCTTCAAATTCGCGGTCAGCCACGATTACCTTGATGGCTCACGAATGCCGATCATCGGGCAGAAGACGACAAAGGGCGAAAACGGCGCTGTGAACCGACGTCCAGCGTTCACGAAGGAACAGGCCAAGGCCATATTGGACTACTGCAACAGCTTCCCCGACGTCCATTCCCAAAAGCTCATCGACGAGCGGCAGGTGTTCAGCGCATTCATCCACCTCGTTCTCGGCACTGGACTACGGCCAGGAAAAGAGCATGTGCCGATCAAGTGGAAGCATTTTTCCATCAAGGTCGTTGATGACGTACAGCACGCCTATTTGACCATCATGAAAAATACGAAGACAGGCACGAGACCAGTGCGCTGCGACAGCTTCGTGTGGCCGATGCTTGATGGTTTCCGCTACATCAGCAAGTTCAATGGCGATGACGATTACGTCTTGGCCGATCAGGAAACCGGCGAGGCAGTCGCGTCGTTCAAGCGGCAGTTCAACACCATGCTGAAGGCGCTGGGAATGGAAACTGACATGCATGGCGACCACTTCACGCCGTACAGCTTGCGCCATACCTATGCCACGCTGAAGTTGAACGAGGGCGTGCCTGATCGGTTGGTAGCCATAAACATGGGTACTAGCCCAGACATGATCCACCGCTATTACGGACACGACACGTCGGTGAGCAGGGCCAACGAATTCAACACGGACATTGATTGGTTGACGCTGGATGCCGAGAAAATGAAGCGGACGAAGCTGCCGCCCAATTCGAAAAAGAAGCGGTGATCTTTCAGAACTGGCGCACACCTTATATATGGACCGCAGCGGCTTTCGCGCTGCCAGCCCCCATACACGCTTCAAAGCCGGGAACCGTGTAGTGCGGCACTCATGAATCCAGCCCCGCTTGTATGGGGCTGGAAAAGCTTCTTACGCGAGCTTCTTGCCGAAACGGCCTTTTGCGGCGGCCAACTGCTTGTCCAGTTCGCCAGCGACAACGGCATCACGCAGCAGCGTCAAAGTCGGAACCAGTTCGGCCACCGCGCCGACCTCGATGGCCGTCTTCTTCGGCTTAATCTCGATCACCTTGTTGCCGTAGCGCACTTCCAGCATGAACGCTCCATTGATTTCCTGCCAGTACCAGGGACGAAAGCGGATCAGCTTTTCCTGTAGGGTTTTCTCACCACCAGCGCCTTTCACCCAATGCCGACGACGAAGCTGAAAGCTTTCGCCGGTCTGCATCGCTTCCGCAGCAGCGATCTGCTGGTTGATGGCCTCAACCATCCTGTTTCGCAAATGTCCTTCGGGCGCGCTGGCCGCCGCCCTGCGGGTGATTTCCATCAGCTTCAGCTTGTCCAACGTGCTCATTTCCAATTCTCCAAATGGGAACGTACTGCGAACACGGTATGGATGATTGAAACGGATCACAACGAAAAGACAGACGGGGGAAACTTGTCGGGAGGCCCGACAAGTTGGTGTGTAGGTTAAACCTACGCATGGCCATGTCGTGTAACACGACAGCCGAGCGGAATGTCCTGTAGGTTTTTCCGACGGGAGGCTCGTGTAGGAAAAACCTACGAGTGCCGTGTCGTGTAAAACGACATGCCGATGAACATACATGATGTATGTTGTGGCTCGGTCAAGTTGTCCGGAATCCGGACAAGTTGCGCTCTCGCCGACTGCCCGCTTCAATTTCCACATGCTATGATGGCGGCATGGAAACCAGCACGGCCACGATTAGCGTCATTCAGGTCACGGCCATAAATGCTGGCCGCGTGTTGGCACTGGCCGATGTGGAATTGGTCCTCGATGGCGTGTCCATCGTCATCCACGGCGTTCAGGTCCGCGCCGACGCTGCCAAGACGGAAATCACCCTTCCCAATTACCGAGCACCAGACGGTTCATGGCGAACCGCCATCACTTTGCCCGATGAAGTGCGTGGGCCGATGGGTGACGCTGTGATTGCAGCGGCCATGGAAATTGGGATTTTGAAGGAGAAGGCGGCCGCGAGCTAAAGAACAATCTGTAACAATATGCTCCATGACCTAGGTCACAAGATTGTGTCAGGCTTTAACTGAAGCTCCTTAATTACAATAGGAGTTGTGTCCCCAGTTTTTTGAGGCGCACATGCAGCAGAGCGACCCAAACTGGCCAGATCTTTCGCTCCTTGAAGCGGCCCCCATTTTAATATGGCGTGCTGGATTGGATGCAATGTGCAACTGGTTCAACACCGCGTGGTTGGAATACCGCGGACGCAAAATGGAACAGGAAATTGGCAACGGCTGGGCTGAAGGTGTTCACCCAGATGATTTTGACCGCTGCCTAAAGATTTATCTTGAGGCGTTTGGCGCTCGCAGAAAGTTTGACATGGAGTACAGGATATTAATGGCAAACGGCGAGTACGGCTGGATTGCAGATTATGGCGTTCCTGTTCACAGTAATGACGGCGAATTTATAGGATATGTTGGATACTGTTTTGACATAACAGACAGATATAAGAGCGAAGAATCTGCTCGTGAAAAAGAGATTGAACTAAGGGCGATTTACGACTCATCAAGTGTTTCAATTTTTCATTTTGGTGTTGATGGAAAAATAACCCAAGCCAATCGCAGAATGGCAGAAATGTTTTTGTGCTCGGTTGGCGAGATTGTTGGCTCTGATTATTTTTCACATCTGCATCGCTCTTGCATCGAGGATGCAGAAAAAAATCTTGCTGATTTGCTTGATCATGAAGGAAAGCTCGAGGTTGAGCGCATCTACGTTCGAAGTGATAAGACTGAATTTTGGGGTCTGTTGAGTGTTGAAAGGGTTTATGATGGAAATAATAATGTAATTGGGTTTGTCGGAGTTATCGTTGATATAAATGATCAGAAATTATCTGAGTTTGAACTTGAGAAAGCATTCAAGAATCTAGAGCACTCAAACTCAGAGCTTGAGCAATTCGCCTATGTCGCATCGCATGACCTTCGTGAGCCTTTGCGAATGATCAGTGGTTATGCGTCTCTGATTGAAAGACGCTACTCAGGTAGCTTTGATGCTGATGGACACGAATTCCTTGGCTACATCCGAGAGGGCGCCCAACGGCTGGACCAAATGGTTCTCGGCTTGCTTGCGTACTCACGGATCGATCGTCGTGGAGACCCCATTCGGCAAATTTCACCATGCGAGATCGTGCGAATAGCTCTCCTGAATCTTCAAGCCGCAATCGACGAATCTCAAGCGAGTGTGGAGACTAACATTTCCTATTGCCCCGATGTAATGGGAGATAAATCTCAAATAACAAGGGTTTTTCAAAATATTATTGGAAATTCTATTAAGTATCGGCGCAACGATGTTCGGCCACATGTTCTTGTTGAATACGCAGATCTTGGCGACATGGTGGAATTTCGGATTGGTGACAATGGGATTGGCATTTTATCAGAGTTTTATGACAGAATATTTGGTCTATTTCAGCGACTACACACGCGGCAGGCAATCGATGGAAATGGAATTGGATTGGCCGTCTGCAAGAAGATTATTGAACGTCACCGAGGCAACATATTCGTAGAGGCTGAACCAGGAAGTGGCGCGACTTTCAAATTCACCCTCGTCAAGGCAGGGACGCCATTAGCTAACGAGCTATCAGCGACAGAACCTCCACGGCAGCTTTCATCATCTGGTCGTTGACCTCGATATAACGCTGCGTGGTGGACAAGTGGCGATGACCGGCCAGCGTCATGATGACCTTCGCGGACACGCCGCTGTGGGCCAACTGGGTGATAAACCACCGCCGACCGCTGTGGCTGCTCGCACCATCAATTCCGGCCAGTGCGTAAATCTGTCCGAAAAGCTGGCACAGCGTGTTGGCCGAGAACGCCGTGGCCTTTTGGGTCACGAGAAACGGTGCAGCGCGATCTGTTGTCGTGTTACACGACACGTAGCGTTCCAACTCGCGGCGCAGCTTGCCACTGACGAACACCGCTCTGGCTTCGGCGGTCTTGGTGTAATGGGCCAACAGCGTGATCTGGTCCTTCACGCGGCCATCGCCATCAAGGACATCGCCGAGTTTCAAATGGGCGATCTCTCCGACGCGCATTCCTGCGTAGAAGCTCAACATGACCGCCATGCGGTTGCGTGCAGCATGGCGCTGATTGGTGATCACGGACAGCACGCGCTTCAGTTCCGCTTCGCTGAGTACCTTTGCCTGTTTCATCGCTTTACCTAATGAAAAGTTATCGCATTAGGTAAAAAATTATATGAGTGAAATCGCCGATATCGCTACGGTGATTATCTTCGTTGATAATCAAGGCATTAACTGCAAACATAATGAAATGCTTGTTTTATTATGTTTTGCTCATGGCTGATTTACAGCCGCAATAAGCTTGGTCAGATCACCTTGCTTTTTCAGCATGGACGCTTTTGTGTTGCTGACCTGCTCGCGCTTCTTCTGAACGGAAGCGGCTTGTTTGAGCTTCTTGGCTTGTTCGGCCTTCGCATCGGCCTGCTTCTTCAAATTATCCCCGATGGTGTTGGCCTTGATCTCCTCGGCCACGATTTCCCACATCCGCATCGGCGCCCTCCTGCTGTCGGTTTCTCCGACTGTATTTATGGGCGCGGACAACTTGTCGGGTTTCCCGACAAGTTGCTGGCCTGAAGAAATCGGACAGGCAGGCCGTTATGCAAAACTTTCACAGGCCATAGGCAGAAAGTAGCGGCACTCCGCCATTTCATTCACATTTCGTTTTCCCTGACAGCAAAATTCATTGAACGTTTGCGTGTATAAAGGCACGACCAAGAACATTCTGGTCGCGATTTAGACAACCAGCTGGATAATTGCCATGTCCGCCTCAGATCAGCAATCCAATCTGGTTCTCAAAGCCATTCGGAATGTCGCAGGCGAAATTGCGTCCGATATCGCGCTCCTCAAGCAGTTACCAAGCGAATGCAGGAGGCACAATGACGTCAAGCGTGATGTCGTTAGCGCAATCGAACGCCTATATAATCTTGACTGCCTTCAGGAATCCAGAATTGATCAAAGTATGGTAACCAATTACTCAAACAACGCGCACGCCGTAATGGTGGATATGCATAAGGATATCGGCGATTCTGTTGTTAAATTCATTCTAGAGCGAGTTCATGATGTTGTTGATGAAGCGAGGACTGCTGCCCGCGGCAAATACTCTGTCAATAAATGGTGCGCATCAAGTGCGCTAGAGCTGCTTGAAGAAGCTGCATATATTGGAAAGTATGTTAACGGAGGAGAAGGGCTTTCAAGCGAGGATGTACTCTCTATTGATGATGCCCGTATTGCCATAATGAGCCTGGAGACCCTTGTTAATTAAATGTTTTGTTTTTCGAAAAGCCATTAATTCATAGATTGTAATTGATGACATTGGACGTGCTACGATGTGTACGGATGGTATTGTTTCCGTAGAGAGGCTCACCGAAGGTGCTAGCACTCTGCTAAACCAGTTGGCCACTGCAAGGCGCGACGTGATTTTGATTCGTCATCGCCTTCAAACAATTGGGCAGCTAACCCCATCTGCCATTGCTGATCTTGATCGAGCAGATGAGGAGTTCCGCCTTTCAATAGAAAGAGTGAGGGCGATCAGAGATCTTCAGGTGGACACCGTCACGAAGCTCAAATCTCTTGAGGTTGGTGACGAGTAGCCATAACGGATGGTGCGCGGCCGGAAGTTGTCGTGTTACACGACAGAGGGTTGGGCGTGAGAAGCTGGATTCATCGGGGCAAATGCACGATGAATTGCCCCGCATGCATCGGCCAATTCGCAGTGGTGTAGGTTGGCACAACGGCAGCCAACATCCACGAGTTCCTGTAGCAGCGGATTGCTCGATGACCGCTGCAAACTGACCATCGCCGCTACTCGCTTGGCGATGCAATGGCGTTCACGCCGTTCAGTGCCAAATGCCATTTTCACCTCCGTCATTTTCCAGACGGATAAATTCCGACTTCGCCAGTCATTCACGATTACCTTACGCTTCATCTGCAAGGCGTGGACACCCACATAGTTTTTCAATTTATGACGTATCGTTGCGCCGCACTCGGCCGCATACGTGTCGTGTAGCACGACAGGAATCCGGCGCAGGGAAAACCGACAGATGGGCGATATGGCCAGGAGTGAAGTGGGCCATGCGTAGGTTAAACCTACAGGGACGAGTGTCGTGTAACACGACAAGGCGATAATCCACCGAATTTCAGCAGCATAATCAACGAATTATGAATGTGCTGGTTTGCACCATGCAGCAATGGAGCAAACCGTGACAATCGCGGCAAAATTATTTCACAGATCAACCGCAGATAGGCCGCCGACCATCATAAATACAATGCTGGGGCTTAGCTGCGTCCGACGGGATCAGTGACAGCCTCTTTCATTGCGTTTTCCAGGCAGCCCCAGCGTTTCAACCGAAAACGCTCAAGGGAGAAAACGAAAATGGCTGATATTCAATGGAACCGTTACATCAACAGACTTTGCGACCTGCGCGGTGATGCGCGGTTTGACGACATGCTCATCGGCTGCATCGCGGCATTTCACGCCAAGGGTCGCTCGTCCGACAAGCAGGGCGATTGGCTGGTCAGGCAGTTGGACATGCATTACGGCATCCAGGTGGCACATCAAGGCGCAATACAGCTGACAAAGGAACAGCGTCGGCCAATCAGACAGGCAGTGGATTGGACAAACACAAATGCATCAAGTGGCCGTATGGCCTATCTGCATGGGCGTTTCCCACATGCTTTTCACACCGTTTCCACATCTTTCCCACATGGTTTCCACACCAAAGGCGCTAATTCGTCAGTTTCTGCAATGACTTATCCAGTCACTATTGCTAGACTATTGCTAAAACTAATCGATGCGCCGTTGGCGTTCTCAAGGCCTCCGGCCAAGACCGATGGCCTTTCAGCCCAAGTCGATGGCGGCTCGCCTGTTGCTCGCCACCAGATCACCGAGGCTACCTTGCCCATCGCGGTGAACACCAATGTGATCGACGATGCGGCTTCGCCACTTCGTGGCTTCGCCGCCAAATCGGACGAGCCATTTCATCAAGGGAAAGACCCAAAGACAGCCAATGCCAATTGGCCCATGGGAGCAAAGGCCAATCGGCCAATGGGTCAGGTGAAGGCCAATTCCCAAAAGGCCAATATATCGCTTTGGGTCGATGGCGGCTCACGCAGCCATGTGCGTGGCCGACTGGAAGTCGGAGATAAAGAGTTCCGCCTGAACTTCCGCACTCTGCGACGTGCCGAGGAATTGATCTATGTGGAGCAGGCCCAGGGCGCGGAAGCACGGCAGTGGTACGAGGCCATCAGCGGCCATCTCATTCCCAGCTTGCAGGCCAAGGCGGATGCGGCCAGCGGCAGGCTACCCCAAAATCATGTCGCCAGCGCCGTCCATGAAGTCAGTGACACGCATTGCCAACAAATTGGCCTGGTTGGCGGCTTTGCCTTCCTGAGCTATCGCGGCGAAGTGCCGTCACGGTGCATCGTGCAGATCAATGACACGACTTGGCAGTTCGAGCTACAGGCGACCCGCAGCCCGAACGCGAAAGCGCCTCAGTTCAAGGCAACCGCCGAGCCGTCATCCTTAGCAGCGTAGCGATGATGGCCTGATGTACGGCTTCTTCGATCAGCACGATCTCGTGGTCAAATCCGATCTCGCAGTAGCCCCTTGGCAAATAGGTCAGTCTGTTCATGGCGGTTTCTCCTCCTTGCGGCAGCGTCCATCGTGGCGCTGCTCCGCAAGCGTATTTAGCGCCAGGGCTAAATAGCTGGTCGGAAACGCTTGGGAGGAACGGCCATGCTGCTGAATGTCATCTATGGGGAATTGCGGGATATGTGGATGGTCGAGAGCCAGTACGAGTTTTCTCGGTTTTGGCTCGGCCAGTCGCGCAGCTATATGTCCTGTGCCAAGGCCCGAAAGCGGCAACCGTCATTGCTGGTGCTGATGCGGCTGTCGCAGCGGCTTACATCGATCTCGGCCAAATACGCCGCCGTGGCGACGACCGAGATTGAGCGGGCCAACTGCATTCGGCTGGCTATCATTTTAGAGCAGATCGGGGACGAGACTCTTCGTCTGGCGAAAAATGTTTCGCCGACGAGTTATCGGCAGCTTCACGAAGCGTAAATAGAAACTTTGTCCCTACATTCGGAGTAGATTCAACCCATATGTCGCCACCAAATCGATGAACAATGCGACGGCAAATTGCCAGCCCTATCCCTATTCCAGGAGATTCTAGTGACGTTGAAAGTCTTTGGAACATAATGAATATTTTATCGAAGTACTGGCTATCTATTCCTGTGCCATTGTCCTCAATGACGAACTGGTAACTATTGCCATCTTTCCTTTGCGCATAAATTCTAACAATAAGGTCGCGGTCATTACTTCTGTACTTTATTGAGTTGTCAATTAGGTTGTGAAAAAGACTGGTGAGATATAACTTTTCTGCCATTACATCAGGCAACTGCCCAACGTGAATATCGGCCCCAGACTCTTCGATCTCCAACTTTAAATTTGCCAACGCGGCGGACACAGCTTGATCAGCGCATGTCGGCTGAAGCATTTTGCACTGATCGCTCGTCTGAGCGTATTCAAGCAGCCCTCCAATTAGCGAAGACATTTGTTTTGAGTAGTTGACTATAAAATTTATAAACTCGTCCGCGTCACTACCAAACTTTCCAGAAAACCTCCGCGCAAGCAATTGTGAGTAACTAACAATATTCCGCAGAGGCGTTTGTAAGTCATGAGATGCTACATAAGCAAATTGTCGCAGGTCTTCATTTGACTGCATTAATAAAATATTCGCATCTTCAAGCATTATTTCGCGTTCTATAACCTCCGTCAAATTACTAACTATATAAAAATACAGCTCAGTCCCAACACTTATCAGGCTTCCATATGAGAGCGAAAGATGTAATTTTTTCCCATCCATGCTTTCTGCGGTCACAATGCCACGATCCATGCAGTATTTTATATCGACTAGTGAACACGACTCCTTTACACATTCATTTCCGCAGAATAAAAATTTCACATGCCGCCCATTCAAGCTCGGCTTTTTGTGCAGAAACATTTTGTATATTGCGTTATTTGCAGTTACTATTTTGCCATTTTTATCAAATAGAATAATTCCGTCGCTAACAGTTTCAAATATTTTTTTAAATTGTTCATCCGCATTCAGCTTGAGCATGTCGTAAGCTTTTACGAGGTCCTTTTCAGTTTCTACATTTGATCTTTTTTCTCTCCGCATGTCAGTGTCATTTTGACAATAGGCCTGATCAACCAAATCAATCAGAACGTTGATATCAACGGTTCCATTCGCCGAATTTCTAGATGCTTGCCTTAGCTGTTTCTCAAGAAGTTTATGCATGATTTGTATCCATAGCTACGGCCTCCAATAGATACTAAAAAATTTGATATGATCAAAAAATGAATAATAATACACCAACAAATCCGCGCATCACACGTTGCCAATATATTCTTTATCTTCGTGCGTAATGTGATCGATAAATTTATCCATTATGTCTGTCAGCATTTTAGGCGGTACTATAATTTTTTGCGCCAATCACATAGACACAGTCACGAAGAAAATCATGGCTTTTTACGGCATTCGTCCAGACTTTGGAAGCTTTACATGGGTCCGAACAATATGGCAGATGAATTCAGACAATTCATTTGGATTAAATGGCTTCTGAAGCGCTCCTGTAGCGCCTAGGGACATCGCATGCCTCATTGTTTTTTCGTCATTAGACGCGGTGAATATAATAACGGGAATAGCCATGACATCTTTGTTTTGTGAGCCGCGAATAGCTCCCAGCACGGCCAAGCCATCAACAGGCATCATGTTCACGTCGCAAATTACAAAATGGGGCTTGGGATCGGAAAATGCCAAGCGAACCCCTTCACCACCTTCGCTTGCTTCCTGCACTTGACTTGCCCCCCTGACGGTCAACAAGCGCACAAGCAAAGTACGTGACGTCAGATCATCATCTATAACTAGGGCTCGAACGCCAGATAATTCAAATTTTTCCATTATACTCTTGATCAACACAGAATATGTGATTAATGATCTGGTCCATCATCCCAACAAGTATTGCACTAGTAGCAATTTTATTGTTTTGCGATATTGTTAACACACCATCTCTTATTTCATTGTGTAGCGCCTTGTGGCTGTCGATGTTTTCAAATGCGCACTTTTCAAGCAACTCTTCTTCAAAATCAAGATGGTGCAGTATGTATTCAACGACCTCCTCAAGGGCCGCCTGAATGATCTCCGCGTCCTCATCGCCAGACAGGCCGCGAACCATATTGGCCGTGTCAATCAGCCTTCTGTGCTGATGGTCCAGATCGGAATTTCCGACGGACATATCGTCGCGCCAGATTATTGACCCTGTCATTTTCTGTTCCTCTGCCCAACTTGGCATAATGCTAAATGTATAGAGTAAGCTTATGACATGTTGATGGTGGCGAAGTCTCAAATCGGGCGTGAATGAGATGTAAAATTTCTGTATCGGGGGCTTGTCGGGCCTCCCAACAAGTTTCCCGCTTCGCTGTCGTGTTACACGACAACCGACCTGCCGCCTGGGCCGAACCATCCAGTCAGATTTCCCATTATAGCATACGCGGCCAACCGCAGAACCGCCAAGAACAAACACAGAACTGTGTCTGTGCAGACCCGCGCATTTTTCGGCGCGAACCGCACGCCACAGTGCTATATGTTGGCAGTTTAGCGAGACGTTACCGCTACATATCGTTATGATATTTTTCTAATGTTTTGCGCGGTTCATTTAACAGTCTTTTCACATTTCGCATTTGGCGTATTTTAGCGTATTATTTCAAGTGATTATTTTTGGAACATACATTCGTAATGCGCGGGCCGAGGGTTCGAATCCTTTCGCCGGCACCATTTTTACCCTTGTTTAACAAGAGCTTAGCCAAAGGCCGGTTGGGGCAACCCAACCGGCCTTTGCTGTGAGCAGGGCAGAATCAGCCAAGGGGCATCGCCACCTTGATGGGTGTCGCCGAGTATCTGCCGTAACTGCTTGAATTTGTTGGTGCCCCAGGCCGGACTCGAACCAGCACGCCGTTGCCGGCAACAGATTTTGAGTCTGCCGCGTCTACCATTCCGCCACTGGGGCACCGCAAGAATGGTGGCGGGATCATAGCGAGTGCGGAGGACGGGTCAATGGAATTCCCGCCCTCCGTCATTGCCTAGACGCTGAAATATTTCGCCTGCGGATGAACGGTGACGATGGCCGAGGTGGATTGCTCCGGCTCCAGTTGGAACTCCTCGGACAGGGTCACGCCGATTCGCTCGGCGCCCAGCAGCGACAGCAACTGGGTCTGGTCCTCGATGCGCGGGCAGGCGGGATAGCCGAAGGAAAAGCGCGAGCCGCGATAATTCTGCTTCAAGAGCTTGTCCATGTCGGCGGAATCCTCGGCGGCGAAGCCCAGTTCCGAGCGGATGCGTTTGTGGACGTATTCGGCCATGGCCTCGGCCATCTCCACCGACAGGCCGTGGAGATAGAGGTAGTCCTGGTACTTGTCGGCCTTGAACCAGTCGCTCGCCACTTCCGTCGCGCGCTTGCCCATGGTCACCACCTGCAGGCCGATGACGTCGCGGATCGGGTCCGAGACGGGGCGGAAAAAGTCGGCGATGCACAAGCCGCCCTCTTTGGCCTGGCGCGGGAAGGGAAAACGGGCCACCTCGGTGGTGCCGTCCTCGGCGAAGAGAACAACGGAATCGCCGTCGCTGGCCGCCTTCCAGTAGCCGTAGGCCGCCTGGGGCCGCAGGATTTCTTCCTTGGCGCAGCGCTTGAGCATATCGAGAGCAATGGGCTTCAGGTCCTTATGCGCCCAGGCCTTGAACTCCTCGATGGACTTGCCCTGCTTCCGGTAGCCCCAGTGGAATTGGTAGAGCATGGTCTCGTTGAGGAAGGGGATCAGGTTCTGCAAAGGGGCCGATTCGATGACGCGCGCCCCCCAGAAGGGCGGCACCGGAGCGGGCACGTCCTTGTGCAGTTCGGCGCGGCGGATATTGATCTCGTCCCAATCCACCGGACGGGTGGCCGGTTGGGCCGCCTCGCCCAGGGTGCGGGACGGCGAGCCGGGGCGGTGCGGATTGGCCGCCTTGGCCGCCACATGGGCATCGAAACTGCCATCGGCCACCTTGGCCATCAGATCCAAACCGTCGAAGGCGTCCCGCGCATAGGCCACCCGGCCCGCGCCATAGGCCTTGACGCAATCCTCCTCCACATATTTGCGGGTCAGCGCCGCACCACCCAGCAGGACGGGAACGTCGAGACCGGCCGCCGTCATCTCTTCGAGATTCTCGCGCATGATCACCGTGGACTTGACCAAGAGGCCAGACATGCCGATGGCGTCGGCCTTGTGCTCCTTGGCGGCCTTGATGATCTCGGCCACCGGCTGCTTGATGCCGATATTGATCACCTTGTAGCCGTTATTGGTGAGGATGATGTCCACCAGATTCTTGCCGATATCGTGGACGTCGCCCTTCACCGTGGCCAGGACCATGGTGGCCTTTTGCTGACCGTCGGCCTTTTCCATATGGGGTTCGAGAAAGGCCACCGAGGCCTTCATGGTTTCGGCCGATTGCAGCACGAAGGGAAGCTGCATCTTGCCCGAACCGAACAACTCGCCCACCACCTTCATGCCGTCCAGCAGCAAGGTGTTGATGATGTCCAGAGGCTTCCACCCCTCGGCCATCACCTGGGCCAGATCGTCTTCCAGCCCGGTGCGGTCGCCGTCGATGATGCGTTGCTTGAGGCGATCCTCGGCCTTGGCCGGACGCTCCTTCTTGACCTCGGCGGCCTTGCGGTCACCGAACAGGGCGATGTAGCGCGAAAGGGCCTGGGGGTCGCGGTCGTAAATCAAATCCTCGGCGGCCTTGACCTCTTCCTCGGGCAGGGTATGCAGCGGCACGATCTTGGAGACATGGACGATGGCCCCCGTCATGCCGCGCTTGATGGCGTGATCGATGAACACCGAGTTCAGCACCTGACGCGCCGCGGGCTTTAGGCCAAAGGACACATTGGACAGGCCCAGCACGATGCCGCATTCGGGCATCTCGCGCGTGATCATCTCGATAGCGTCGAGGGTTTCGACCGCCAGCTTGCGGTCGTCCTCGTTGCCGGTGCAGATGGTGAAGGTCAGGGGATCGAACAGCAGGTCGGAGGCGGGCAGGCCGTGCTGGTTCACCGCGAAATCATACAGGCGCTTGGCGATGCGCAGCTTCGACGCCGCGTCCTTGGCCATGCCCTCTTCGTCGATGGTGAGCGCCACCACCGCCGCGCCGAACTTGCGGGCCAGGACCAGCCGGTCGGCGGCATCCTTCTCGCCATTCTCGAAATTGATGGAGTTGAGGATGGCCTTGCCGCCATAGAGCTTGAGACCAGCCTCGAGAACCGGCAGTTCGGTTGAATCGATGACCAGCGGCGTAGTGACGGCACCTCTGAGGCGCGAGACCACCTCGGTCATGTCGGCGACCTCGTTGCGGCCGACAAAGGCGGTGCAGACGTCCAGCGTGTGGCTGCCTTCCTTGACTTGCTCGCGGGCGATGGCGGTGATGCCGTCCCAGTCCTCGGCATCCTGAAGATCGCGGAATTTCTTGGAGCCGTTGGCGTTGCAGCGCTCGCCGATGGACAGGAAGGCGTTTTCCTGGCGCAACGGCACCTGGGTGTAAAGGGACGCCACCGAGGGAACCCAATGGACCGAGCGCTTGACCGGAGTGGGGCGGTGCCCATTCCCGATGCGCTTGAGCATCTCGTTGGTGGCGGCAATGTGCGGCGGCGTGGTGCCGCAGCAGCCGCCCAGCAGATTGGCGCCCGCGGCCACGAAACGCTCGTGCCACACGGCCAGTTCGGCGGGCAGCAAGGGATAGCGGGTCTGGCCGTCTACCAGTTCCGGCAGACCGGCATTGGGCTGGATGGAGACGAAGCCGGTCCAGTTGTCGATCAGCCATTTGAAATGCTCGCCCATTTCCTGCGGCCCGGCGGCGCAGTTGAGCCCCATCAGCGGCACGCCAAGCGACTGCACCACCGTGGCGGCGGCCGCGATATCGGCGCCGACCAGCATGGTGCCGGTGGTCTCCACCGTCACCTGGACGAAGACGGGAACATCGGTCCCGGCGCTCGCATTGGCGATCTTGCAGCCATTGACGGCGGCCTTGATCTGCAAGGGGTCCTGGCAGGTCTCCACCAGGAAGGCCGAGACGCCGCCCGCGATCTGGCCCGCCGCCTGGATCACATAGGCAGCCTCCAGCTCGTCATAGGCGATATGGCCTAAGGACGGCAGCTTGGTGCCCGGCCCGATGGCGCCCAGCACAAAGCGGGCGCGGCCATCGCCCTTGAACTGCTCGGCGGCTTCCCAGGCCAGTTCGATGGCGGCCTGATTGAGTTCATGGGCGCGTTCGGCGATGCCGAATTCGGCCAAGGTGATGGGCGAGGCGCCGAAGGTGTCGGCCTCCACCATGTCGGCGCCCGCCTCGAAGTAACGGGCATGGATGCCACGGATCACGTCGGGCCGCGACTTGACCAGAATCTCAGTGCAATTCTCCAGCCCCTGGAAATCCTTCTCCACGGAGAGGTTCATGGCCTGAACCAGGGCGCCGGTACCGCCGTCGCACAGAAGAACGTGGTCCTTGAGATGGTCGAGAATATTGGTCATCGGTCTTGGTCCCTAACGATAGCCGAAGGCTGGCTTCGACAAATTCACCACGAAGACACGAAGGCCCGAAGTGTCACGAAGAAATCCAAGGAGAAACCTCCTTCTCTTCATCTTCGTGTCTTCGTGCCTTCGTGGTTCAAGTCATTTAGCCCTTCGGCCGAACGCCCAGGATGTGGCTGATGGCATAGGCCAGATCGGCGCGGTTCAGGGTGTAAAAGTGAAACTGCTCCACCCCCTCGGCGGCCAGGATGCGGCATTGCTCGGCGGCCATGGTGGCGGCGACCAGACGGCGCGTCTCGGGGTCGTCGTCCAGGCCTTCGAACAGATCGGCCATCCAGCCGGGAATGCTGGCCCCGCAGGCGGCCGAGAATTTCTGCACCTGGGCGAAATTGGTCACCGGCAGGATGCCGGGCAGGATCGGCACGGTGATGCCCGCCTTGGCGGCGCGCTCGCGGAAGGACAGGAAGACCGCCGGGTCGAAGAAGTACTGGCTGATGGCCCGGTTGGCGCCCGCATCGATCTTGCGCTTCAGATTGTCGAGATCGAAATCGGCCGAGGGCGCATCGGGATGCTTCTCAGGATAGGCGGCCACCGAAATCTCGAAATCGGCGATGCGCTTCAAGCCCGCCACCAGATCGGCGGCATAGGCATAGCCCTGGGGGTGGGCGGCATAGGCCTGACCGTCCGGCATGTCGCCGCGCAGGGCCACGATGTGGCGGATGCCCTCGTCCCAATAACGGCGCGCGATGTCGTCCACCTCGCCCTTGGCATGGCCGACGCAGGTGAGATGGGCGGCGGGCTTCAGATTGGTTTCGCGGGCGATGCGCACCACGGTCTCGTGGGTGCGTTCGCGCGTCGTGCCGCCAGCGCCATAGGTCACCGAGACGAATTGCGGCGCCAGCGGCGCCAGACGCTGGACGCATTCCCACAACGAGACCTGCATCTTTTCGGTCTTCGGAGGAAAGAACTCGAAGGAGACGCTGACCGGCTTGCGGCTTGCGGCGGCGATAGGCAGTTCGGAACGGGGGAGGCTCAACGCGTCGCTCCTGTGGACTTTAAAGTCGGTTGGGGTTTTTGGGCGGTCCAGACCACCACGGTCAAGGGCTTGCCGGGCAGGCGCGACACTGGGCCGGGTTCCAGCCCGGCGGCGCGCACCCAGCCCTCCACCTCGGCATCCTCGAAGCCGAGACGGCGATGGGCATGCTGATCGCGCAAGGCTTCCTCGCCATGGGGAGCGAAGTCGACCACGGCCAGTCTGCCGCCCGGTTCCAGCACGCGGGCGGCCTCGGCCACCAGGGCGGCAGGGTCGGCAGCGTAATGCAGCACCTGATGAATGGTCACCGCATCGGCACTGGCGGCGGGCAGGGGAAGTTGGGCGATATCGCCCTGGCGCACCATGCAGTTGCTCAAGGAAAGCCGCTCCAGGTTGGTGCGGGCGACGGACAGCATCTCGCGCGACAGATCGATGCCGATGGCGCGCTCCACATGGGGGCCCAGCACCTCCAGCACCCGGCCGGTGCCGGTGCCCATATCCACCAGATCATGGACGCGACGCCCGGCGAACACGGCCATCAGGGCCTTTTCCACTTCGGCCTCGTCCACCTGCAGCGACCGGATCTCGTTCCAGCGCGACGCATTGTCGCGGAAATAGGCCTGGGCCCGGTCGGCGCGCACCGCGCGGATGGCCGAGAGGCGCTGCTGATCCAGCGTCAGGGTCTGATCGGCCTCGGGCAGCAGGTCCAGCAGTCGCCGGGCCACGGCCCCGCCCCGGCCCTTATTGGCGGCCAGACGATAGAAGACCCAGGCGCCCTCGGGAAAGCGGTCAAGCAATCCGGCCTCGCACATGAGCTTCAGGTGACGCGATACGCGCGGCTGGCTCTGGCCCAGAATCTGGGTGATCTCGGTCACGGTCAGCTCGCCCTGGGCAAGCAGATGCAGCAGCCGAAGCCTGGTCGGCTCGGCGGCGGCCCGCAATCCCGTCAGCAAGGTTTCCACCACGAGGACTCCCCTTCATATCCAAAAACATATAAACATATCTTTATGCGGATATGAAGCCTTGATTGCGGACAGTCCCTCGGGTGTTCACTCCATGGTGCGCTTTTGCCACAGGAATCGCCTTAGCTTCGGCAAAACTCCCCTTCCCCTCTAGCCATTAGGTCTGGACTATGATACCTCGGAATATTGGGGGCGGAGTGGCTCCCGTCCAAGGGGGCGTGCTGTCGTGCGCTCGTTATCTTGACCAAAGGTACAGAAGGTACGCAGCCCATGAATGCCACGCGCCGGACCATCGCCCGCCTCGTTGCTCCCGTGTTTGCCCTGGCGCTTGTCGCCGGTTGTGCGACACCGCCTCCTGCCAACGACAAGGAAGCGGTCGCTGAATGGGAACAAGTCAACGATCCGCTGGAGCCCATGAACCGGGCGATTTTCGATTTCAACCTCTTCGCCGACAAATACGCCATCAAGCCAGCGGCCCAGGGCTATCGCTACGTCATGCCGAAATTCGGGCGCGAGCGGGTGCACAACATTCTCACCAACCTGAACAGCCCGCTGACCTTCGTCAACGACGTGCTGCAGGGCGAAACCGACCGCGCGGTGCAGACCTTCTTCCGCGCCATGCTGAACAGCACTTTCGGCCTGGCCGGCTTCATCGACATCGCGACCCCCGCCGGTATTCCTCCCCATGAGGAAGACTTTGGCCAGACCCTGGCGGTCTGGGGGGTGGGCGAGGGTCCCTTCCTGATGCTGCCCATCTTCGGGCCGTCCAATCCCCGCGATACCGTGGGCCTGGTGGCCGAGATGTTCGCCGACCCCTTCGATTGGGCCATGGCCAGCGTGGGCAAGGAATATATCAGCTATGCCCGCATGGGCATGACCGGCCTGGACAAGCGCGAGGATCTGCTCGACACCCTGGACGAGATCGAGCGTACGTCGCTTGACTACTACGCGTCGATCCGCTCGCTCTATCGCCAGCATCGGGCGTCCGAGATCAAGAATGGCCGTGGCGGCGGAGAAAAGATCCCGGCCCCTGGTTTTACGCGAGCCGGTAAGGGCGACGAGCTTTCCCAGTCGGCGCAGTGACAGAGCATAGGCCGGACAAGACAATGATTTCCCGTCGTTTCCTTCTCACCGCCCTGGTCGGGGCCTTCCTCGGCCTCGCCTCCGGCTCCGTTGCCTCCGCCGAGGCCGATCCCAAGGCCTTCGTCACCCAGCTGGCCGCCAAGGCCATGGAGACCATGACGGCCAAGGGGATTCCTGATGCCGAGCGCGCCCAGCGTTTCCGCACTCAATTCACCACGGATGTGGACCTGGCCGAGATCGGCAAGTTCGTCCTGGGCCGCCATTGGCGCGCCGCCACCCCCGAACAGCAGCAGGAATTCCTCAAGGCCTTCGAGGATATCGTGGTCCTGACCTGGGCCACCCGGTTCAAGGATTACGGCGGCGATCTGCGCCATTTGGTGACCAATGCCGCAGCCGATGGCGAACGGGGGGTCGTGGTCGATTCCAAGGTCGAACGCGACCACCAGACGCCCATCAATCTGCAGTGGAAGCTGAAGAAGGGCGAGCAGGACTTCCGGGTCGTCGATCTGGTGGTCGAAGGCGCCTCCATGGCCATCACCTACCGCAATGAATATTCGTCGGTGATCCAGTCCAATGGCGGCAAGGTCGATGGCCTTCTGAACGCTCTGCGGACCAAGATCGCCGAGATGCAGTCCTTCAACAAGGACGCCACCAAGTCCAATTAGATTCCTGCGCCGACCATCGTTTCGCCGCATTCGGGCACCAGGGTTAGCGGGTTGACCCTGGAGTCCGCCCCATGTCGCGTCGCCTTGCCCTGCTGCTCGCCCTGACCATCCCGGTGACCACCTCGGCCACCGAGATCGCCGTTCCATTCGAAGAGCGCTCGACCCTCTCCCTCACCCTGCATCAGGACGGCCCGGCCCTGATCCGCGACCGGCGCCCCGCCACGCTGGAGAGGGGAACCTCCACCCTGATCCTGGACGGCATTCCCCGGACCATCCGGCCGGGCAGCGCCGCTATCGAAGCGCCAGGGCTCAGTGTCGCCGAGCATTGGATCGATGGCGGTGCCCTGTCCGCGGAACGGCAATTGGCGGCCCATATCGGGCGCACCGTCTCGGTGATCTGGGACGGTGGCGGCCCGGCGCAGACGGCCAAGGTTCTATCCTCCGAGGGAACGCCGCTGTTCGAAGCCGAGGGCAAAGTCGTGGCGGGCCAGCCCCAGCGCATCGTCTATGACGGATTAGGGCCGGGATTGGCCTCGCGCCCCTCGTTCCGCGCCCAGGTGGAGACGGAAAGCTCCGGACGGCGGGAACTGGAACTGTCCTATTCCGCCGACGGCCTGGGCTGGTCCAGCCTGGCCAGCGCAGAGTTGAAGGGCGATCATCTGGCGCTTTCCGTCTGGGCCAATCTCAGCAATGCCAGCGGCGCCGACTTCAACGATGCCACCCTGCGTCTGGTGGCCGGAACAACCCAGGCCGGTGGCGGCGCCCCCAAGATGATGATGGCGGCACGGCCCATGGCCGAGTCGCCGTCCCTGCCGATCCGGGACGCCGTCGGGCCCTATCATGTCTATACCCTGCCCCGTCCGGTCACCCTGCGCGATGGCGAGAACCGGCAGGTTCCGCTGATCCCCCCCGCAGTGGTGACGGTCAGCCGTGAGCTGGCGCTGGACCCGCAGGGCATGCACCTCTTCCTGTCGCGCTCCCTCGATGCCCGGCCCGTTCATCCGGTGCTGCGCCTTGCCTTCAGCAATACCGCCAAGGCAGGCCTGGGCAAGCCCGTTCCCGCGGGCCCCATCCGGGTGACCATGCGCGGCCCCGGCGGCGACCCGGTCCTGTTGGGCGAGGACATGCTGCCCGCCCTGCCTGAAGGGGCCGAGGCACGGTTGAACCTGGGCCAATCCTTCGACGTCACGGCGCGCCGCGTCCAGACCGACTTCCAGAAGGTCTCGGCCGAGGTCACGGAAACCGCCTGGGAGGTGAAGCTGGCCAATGGAGCAGAACAAGCCTCCGCCATCACCATCCGCGAGGCCTTCCGCCCCGATTGGCTGATCCTCGACGAAAGCGCGCCCCACACCAGGGAAAGCCCCACCCTGATCCGCTGGGTCATTCAGGTCCCGGCCAAGGGAGAGGCCGTGCTGCGCTATCGCGTCCGGATGAAATAGGAACGCATCGCGTCCTTACGAAACAAAACGGCGGCCCCGAGGGGACCGCCGCCTTTGTTTCGTCGCTGGACCGGCGAACCGATCAGGAGTTCAGCTTGTCCAGTTCGCGGACCACGGCCTCACCCATGACGGTGGTGGAAACCTTGGCCTTGCCGGGCTGCATGATGTCGGCGGTGCGCAGGCCACCCTTCAGCACGTTCTTGACCGCGGTCTCGATCAGATCGGCTTCGGCGACCATGTCGAAGGAATAGCGCAGGCACATGGCGAACGACATTATGGTGGCCAGCGGATTGGCCATGTCCTTGCCAGCGATGTCGGGGGCCGAGCCATGGACGGGCTCGTACAGCGCCTTGCGCTTGCCATTGGCATCGGCCTCACCCAGCGAGGCCGAGGGCAGCATGCCCAGCGAGCCGGTCAGCATGGCGGCGCAATCGGACAGGATGTCGCCGAACATGTTCTCGGTGACCATGACGTCGAACTGCTTGGGGTTGCGGACCAGCTGCATGGCGGCATTGTCCACATACATGTGGGAGAGCTCCACGTCGGGATACTCTTCCTTCTGCAGCTTGATCATCTCTTCGCGCCACAGCACGGTGCATTCCAGCACATTGGCCTTGTCCACCGAGCACAGCTTCTTGTTGCGCTTGCGCGCCAGATCGAAGGCGACGCGGCCGATGCGCACGATCTCGGGCGTGGTGTAGACCAGGGTGTTGTAGCCCTTGCGGGTGCCGTCGGGCAGCGTGTCGATGCCGCGCGGCTGGCCGAAATACAGACCGCCGGTCAGCTCGCGCAGGATCATGATGTCCAGGCCGGAGACCACTTCGTTCTTCAGCGTCGAGGCGTCGGCCAGGGCGTCCAGAACGGTGGCGGGGCGCAGATTGGCGAACAGGCCCATATCCTTGCGGATGCCCAGCAGGCCGCGCTCGGGCTTCTTGTCGAAGGGCAGGTCGTCCCACTTGGGGCCACCCACCGCGCCCAGCAGCACGGCGTCGGCGGCCAGGGCGGCCTCCAGCGTCTCGGCCGGATAGGGAGTGCCGTGCACGTCATAGGCGGCGCCGCCCAGCAGACCCTCGGTGATCTCGAACTCGACCTTCCGCTTGCGGGCCATCCAATCGATGATCCGGCGGACCTGCGCCATCACTTCGACGCCGATGCCATCACCGGGAAGGATCAAAAGCTTCTTGGCGGCCATACTAGTCTCCCGAAACAGATATATGTCTAACGGATTAGTGCCTAACCCCTGGGCGAGGCTCCGTCAAGTCATGGAACGCGCTAAAACGCCTGCGTTACAGCCAGGGCGAGGACGCCTTGCGGGTCTCTTCAAACGCCGCGATCTTATCTTCGCGCTGAAGCGTCAAACCGATGTCGTCCAGGCCGTTCAACAGGCAATGCTTGCGGAAGGGATCGACCTCAAAGCTGATGGAGCCGCCGTCCGGGCCGGTGATGACCTGCTTTTCCAGGTCCACGGTGACGATGGCGTTGGAACCACGCGACGCGTCGTCCAGCAGCTTGTCCACCTGCTCCTGCGGCAGCTTGATGGGCAGGATGCCGTTCTTGAAGCAGTTGTTGAAGAAGATGTCGGCGAAGCTGGGCGCGATGACGCAGCGGATGCCGAAATCGCCGATGGCCCAGGGCGCATGCTCACGCGACGAGCCACAGCCGAAATTGGCCCCGGCCACTAAGATCTTGGCGGAGCGATAGGCGGGCTTGTTCAGCACGAAGTCGGGAACTTCCTTGCCGTCCTGGGTATAGCGCATCTCGTCGAACAGATTCTTGCCCAGACCCGTACGCTTGATGGTCTTCAGGAACTGCTTGGGAATGATCATGTCGGTGTCGACATTGATCATGGGCAGCGGCGCCGCGACGCCGGTGAGCGTGGTGAACTTTTCCATATCCCAAGTCCCCTTACAGCGAGCGAACGTCGGTGAGCTTGCCGGTAATGGCGGCGGCGGCGGCCATGGCGGGGCTGACCAGATGGGTGCGCCCACCGCGGCCCTGACGGCCCTCGAAATTGCGGTTCGAGGTCGAAGCCGAACGCTGGCCGGGCTTCAACTGGTCGGCATTCATGGCCAGACACATGGAGCAGCCGGGCTCGCGCCATTCGGCGCCCGCCTCGATGAAGATCTTGTCCAGACCCTCTTCCTCGGCCTGTTCCTTGACCAGACCGGAACCGGGGACGATCAGCGCCTGCACATTGGCGGCGACCTTGCGGCCCTTGAAGATTTCGGCGGCGGCGCGGAAATCCTCGATACGGCCATTGGTGCAAGACCCGATGAACACCACGTCGATGGCGATGTCGGTGGCCTTCATGCCCGCGGTGAGGCCCATATAGTCGAGCGAGCGCTCGACGGCCTTGCGCTTGGCCTCGTCCTTGATATCGGCGGGGTTGGGCACGGTGCCGGTGATGGCGATGACGTCTTCGGGGCTGGTGCCCCAGGTGATCTGCGGCACCAGGGTGGAGGCGTCCAGAGTCACCTCGGCGTCGAAATGGGCGCCCTCGTCGGTGAACAGGGTCTTCCAGTAATTGACCGCGGCCTCGAAGGCGGCGCCCTTGGGCGAGCGGGGCTTGCCAGCGATATAGGCGAAGGTCTTCTCGTCGGGCGCCACCAGACCGGCGCGCGCACCCGCCTCGATGGTCATGTTGCAGACCGTCATGCGGCCTTCCATGGACAGGTCGCGGATGGCTTCGCCCGCGAATTCCACCACATAGCCGGTGCCGCCAGCGGTGCCGATCTTGCCGATGATGGCCAGAACGATGTCCTTGGCGGTCACGCCGGGGCCGGGCTTGCCGGTCACGGTGATGCGCATGTTCTTGGCGGGCTTTTGCACCAGGGTCTGGGTGGCCAGCACATGCTCGACCTCGGAGGTGCCGATGCCAAAGGCCAGCGAACCGAAAGCGCCGTGGGTGGCGGTGTGGGAATCGCCGCACACGATGGTGGTGCCGGGCAGGGTGAAGCCCTGTTCCGGCCCGACGATGTGGACAACGCCCTGGCGGATATCGTCCATGCGCAGGTATTCGACACCGAACTTCTTGGCATTGGCTTCCAGGGTTTCCACCTGGATGCGGCTTTCCTCGTTCTCGATGCCCTTGGAACGGTCGGTGGTCGGCACGTTGTGATCGGCGACGGCGAGCGTCAGCTCGGGATGGCGCACCTTGCGGCCCGACATTTCCAGACCCTCGAAGGCCTGCGGGCTGGTGACCTCGTGGACCATGTGACGGTCGATATAGATCAGGCAGGTACCGTCGTCTTGGACATCCACCAGATGGGCGTCCCAGATCTTGTCGAACAACGTGCGCAGCTTGGCCATCGTCGAATCCCTAGAAATGAAGCAGCACTCGGGCGGCCTGATATCTCGGGACGCGGACGCCCCGGCGCAAGAGGTCGCACCAACCTCTCCCCGAAACACCCCCCTCCCCAAACGGGGAGGAGGCTGATCGGAAGAGCGGAACCCAAGGAACCGGAAAGGACGAGACTACTCGACCTTGGCGGCGGCGACCTTGGCGGCCTTGGCGGCGGCGGCGTCAGCACGCTCGGCGGCGGACACCTTGCCGGAATGGCCGGTGGTCTGCTCGGCGATACGGGCCGACTTGCCGCGACGGTCGCGCAGATAGTACAGCTTGGCGCGGCGCACATCGCCGCGGCGCACCACCTCGATGGAGGCGATGTTGGGCGAGTACAGCGGGAAGATACGCTCGACGCCTTCGCCGTAGGAGATCTTGCGGACCACGAAGGACGAATTCAGGCCGTCATTCTTGCGGGCGATGCAGACGCCCTCATAGGCCTGGACGCGCTCGCGGTTGCCTTCGATCACCTTCACGTTGACCTTCACCGTATCGCCCGGAGCAAAGCTGGGGACGCCGCGATCGGCGGTCAGCTTCTCGATCTGCTCCTTCTCGAGCTGCTCAATGATGTTAACCATGGCTCAACCCTCACTCAGGTTCTTGGCGGCGACGTACCGATCCCACAGATCGGGCCGGCGCTGCCGGGTTATGTCCTCCGCCTGACGTTTCCGCCAGGCGCGTATCTTTTCGTGGTGACCGGAAAGCAGAACCTCCGGCACCGTTCTCCCGTCCCAGATCTGGGGGCGGGTATAATGGGGATATTCCAGCAATCCCCATTCGAAGCTCTCTTCCGCCAGCGATTCCTCCTTCCCGATCACGCCGGGAAGCAGGCGGACGATGGCGTCCAACATCACCAGTGCCGCCGGTTCGCCGCCCGAAAGGACGAAATCGCCGGCACTGACCTCGAGCGCTCCGTGAGCTTCCAGCAACCGCTGATCCACCCCTTCGAAACGCCCGCACAGAACCCTCACACCCGGCCCCGCCGCCAACTCGCGAACCAGTTCCTGGTTCAACAGCCGGCCGCGTGGCGTCATATAGACCAGAGGCCCCGGCGCTGGCGTGCCGTGTATGGCGGCGTCCAGCACGTCGGGACGCATCACCATTCCGGCTCCACCGCCGAAGGGCGAGTCGTCCACCGACCGGTGCTTGTCCGTGGCAAAGCCACGAATATCCACCGTGTCGAGAGCCCACTTGCCCTCTTCCAACGCCCGGCCTGCCAATGACAGGCCCAGGGGCCCCGGAAACATCTCTGGGAAGATGGTGAGCAATGTGGCCCGCCAGGGGTCCTTATGCTCCACCACTCTTCTCCTCGTTCTCATCGGGCGCATAGACCGGCGGAATCACCACCAGCCGAGCACCCGCAATATCGACTTCCGGCACCGAGTCCTTGGTGAAGGGCACCATCATGTCGCCTTTCGGCTCCAACTTGATGTCCAGCACGTCACCGGCCCCGTAATCGGCCACCGCTTTCACGATGCCCAACCGCTTGCCATCGACCCCGTAAGCCACCAGCCCGATCAGATCGGTGTAGAGGAACTCGTCCTCGGCCAATCTGGGCAGACGCTCGCGGGCAACCCATAGCTCGGTGCCTTTCAGCGCCTCGGCGGCGTCGCGGTCGCAAACCCCTTCCAGCGTGGCGATGACCAGGCCCTTGACCTCGCCCGTCACCTTCAGCCGGAACTTGGTGCCGCCCGCCTCGTTCTCCACCGGGGAATAAAAGCCGATATCGGCCGGATCCTCGGTAAAGCTCTTGATACGGACCGCACCCCGGACCCCATGGACGCCGACAATCACGCCGACGCGGACACGAGGTCCCATGGGGACTTACTCGCCCGCCGCGGCTTCGGCGGCGGCAGCCGCGTCACGCTCGGCCTGGTCCTTGGCGCGCTGCTGCGCCTTGGCCTTGGGCTTGGGCTGCTTGGTCTGCTCGGCCCGCACGGGCTTGGCGACCAGGCCCTTGTCGGCGAAGAAACGGACCAGACGGTCGGTCGGCTGGGCGCCGACGGACAGCCAATGCTTGACGCGGTCCTCGTCGAGGATCCAACGCTGGCCGTTGTCGTTGGGGAGCATGGGATTGTAGGTGCCCACCTTCTCGATGAAGCGGCCATCGCGCGGCGCACGGGCGTCGGCGACAACGATCTTGTAGAACGGACGCTTCTTGGCGCCGCCGCGGGAAAGACGAATCTTCAGAGCCATTCTTTGGTCTTCCTCTGTTCGAAACTTGATCCATATCGGCGTTCCCCTGCGGGGTCCGCCTAAATTCCCTCAATCACCGGGCGGGTGGCTACGCCACCCTTGGCTTTCGCGGCATAAGCCGCGCCGGGCCTTGCCCGCAACTCCTCGCCGATGAAAGCATTCATCGGCTCGTCGAATTACCTTTAGGCGCCGGTTAGCGCCCGAACTTCATACCGGGGGGCAAAAGGCCGCCGATGCCGTGACGCATCAGCCCCTTCTGACCCAGCTTGCCGACCTTTTTCATCATGTCGGCCATCTGCTGATACTGCTTGAGCAGCTTGTTGACGTCCTGGACCTCGACCCCGGCACCGGCGGCGATGCGCTTCTTGCGCGACGCCTTGATCAGGTCGGGGTTCTTGCGCTCGGCCTTGGTCATGGACGTGATGATCGCTTCCTGACGGGCGACCATCTTGTTGTCGATATTGGCGTCCTTCAGGGCTCCGGCCATCTTGCCGATGCCGGGCAGCATGCCGAGGATGCCCTTCAAGTCACCCATCTTGCGCACCTGGGCGAATTGCTTGCGCATGTCGTCCAGGTCGAACTTGCCCTTCTCCATGCGCTTGGCAAGGCGTTCGGCTTCTTCCTGGTCCAGGGTCTCCATGGCCTTCTCGACCAGGCCGACCACGTCGCCCATGCCGAGAATGCGCCCGGCGATGCGATCCGGGTGGAAGACTTCCAGCGCGTCGAGCTTTTCACCGGCGCCCAGGAACTTGATGGGCCGCCCGGTGATGGCGCGCATGGACAGCGCCGCGCCGCCACGGGCGTCGCCGTCGATACGGGTGAGAACGATGCCGGTGACACCGACCTTCTCGTTGAATTCGCGCGCCAGGGTAACGGCGTCCTGGCCGACCATGGCATCGGTGACCAGCAGGGTCTCGGTGGGCTTGGCGGCGTCGCGCACGGCGGCGACCTCGGCCATCAGCTCCTGATCGATATGCAGGCGGCCAGCGGTATCGAGGATGACGACGTCGTAGCCTTCCTTGCGGCCCACATCGAGCGCCCGCTTGGAGATGGCCACCGGCATCTCGCCCATGACGATGGGCAAGCTGCCCACTTCGGCCTGTCCGGCCAGAATCTGCAATTGCTGCTGAGCGGCGGGACGGTAGACGTCCAGCGAGGCCAACAGGACCTTCTTCTTCTCTTTCTTGAGCTTCAGCGCGATCTTGGCCGAAGTGGTGGTCTTGCCCGACCCCTGAAGGCCGACCATCAGGATGACCACGGGCGGCACGGCATTGAGGTTAAGCTCGGTGCCCTTGGTGCCCAAAGTGGCGATCAGCTCGTCATGGACGATCTTGACCACCATCTGGCCGGGAGAGACCGACTTGATCACCTCGGCGCCGACAGCGCGGGCCTTGACCCGGCCGATGAACTCCTTGACCACGGAGAGCGCAACGTCGGCCTCGAGCAGGGCGACGCGGACCTCGCGCAGGGCATCGGTGACGTCGGCTTCCGACAGGGCGCCACGGCCCGTCAGCTTCTCGAACACCTTACCCAGTCTTGAGCTCAAGCTCTCGAACATGATCCGTCCATAAACGATTACACGCCGGTGCGCGACACTCGCGGACCAGCGGGCCTCCTCGGAGGCGGGAATCTCCAGAAATCTGAAGAGGGTGGGGTTTTAGTCCGATGCAGGCACAAGAGTCAACAGGAGATGCATCCTCACCTCGTCACCCCGGCTCTTTAAGCCGGGGGCCGGGACCACGGAAACGTCGGTTCCGCGACTCCTGGATCCCGGCTCAAGGCCGGGATGACGACGGAATTAGGCCCGCTCGGGCTTGCCCTTGCGGTGGCCGTCCTTCTTATCCTTCCAGGGCGCCTTGGGCTTTTGCCCCAAGGGCTTGACCCCGGCGGGAGGACGGGGGCGGTCGTCGGGGCGGGCAGGCTTGGGACCGGCGGCGGGCTCGGCGGAATGCTCGGCCAGACGTTCGATGCGCACTTCGGCCTTCTCGATCTGGCGCAGCGCGATGGCGAAGCGGTCGGCATGGGCGGCGTCGATCTCGAAGCGGGTTTCGCGCTCGAAGATGCGGATGGCGCCGATCTCGGCCTTGGTGACCTTGCCCTGGCGGCAGATCATGGGGATCAGCCAGCGCGGATCGGCATTCTTTTGCCGCCCGATATTCATGCGGAACCACACCGAGCCGCCGGGCAGTCCGGGACCCTTGCCCTCGCGCGGCGGACGCGGTTCGCGCTCGCGGTGCTCTCTCGGCTCACGCGTGGGCGAGCCGGGGCCGGGATCGAACACTTCTTCCGCTGCGGGCAGGTGGGACCGGTACATGCGCACCAATGCGGCGGCAATGTCCTCGGCCGGGCGTTCGGCCAGCAGGGCGCGGGCCATGGCCAGATCGTCCTCGGTATTCTCCTCGGCCAGCAAGGGGCTGGTCAGCAGGCGCTCCTGGTCCAGCTTGCGGATGTCGTCGGCCGAGGGCGCGCCGCTCCAGATGGCCTGGACGCCGGCGGTCTGCAACAGCATGTCGGCCTTGCGCCGCCGGGACAGCAGCACGAGCAGGACGCTGACGCCCTTCTTGCCAGCGCGCCCCGTTCGGCCCGAGCGATGCTGCAGGGTCTGGGCGTTCTGGGGCAGTTCGGCATGGATGACCAGCCCCAGATTGGGCAGATCGATACCGCGCGCCGCCACATCGGTCGCGACACACACACGGGCGCGGCCGTCGCGCAGCGCCTGAAGCGCGTTGTTGCGCTCGTTCTGGCCCAACTCGCCCGACAGAGCCACGGCGGCAAAGCCGCGTTCCAGCAAGATGGCCTGAAGATGGCGCACGGAATCGCGGGTGTTGCAAAACACCATGGCGGTGGGCGACTCGAAATAGCGCAGCAGATTGACCACCGCATGCTCGATCTCGTTGGGCGCCACGCGCACGGCGCGATATTCGATATCGGCATGACCCTGGGTTCCCGCCGAGACGGCGATACGCCAGGCATTGCGCTGATAGCGCTTGGCCATGGCGACGATGCCGTGGGGAAGCGTCGCCGAAAAGAGAAGGGTGCGCCGCTCCTGGGGCGTGGCTTCCAGGATGAATTCAAGATCCTCGCGAAAGCCGAGGTCCAGCATCTCATCGGCTTCGTCCAGCACCACCGCCTTCAGACGGTTGATGCGCAAGCCTCCGCGCTCGAGATGGTCGCGCAGACGACCGGGGGTGCCCACCACGATATGAGCGCCCTGGCCCAGTGAGCGCTGCTCGGCCCGGGGATCCATGCCGCCGACGCAGGAGACGACGCGGGCACCGGCATGTTCGTACAGCCAGGAAAGCTCGCGATGAACCTGAAGCGCCAGTTCGCGGGTGGGGGCCACGATCAGGGCCAGAGGCTCGGCCGCAGGCTCCAGCGTGAAGGCGTCGCCCAGCAAGGTATCGGCCATGGCCAGGCCATAGGCCACCGTCTTGCCCGAGCCGGTCTGGGCCGAGACCAGCAGATCGCGCCCCATGGCGCCGGGTTCGAGGACCGCTTCTTGAACGTCGGTGGGATCGGTGTAGTCGCGCTCGGTCAGAGCCTTGAGCAGCGGATGACCCGCGGGAAAGAAATCCATGGAGAGGGGGGTGCTTTCTTCGAAAATAGGGGGAGGCCCGGCCTGGATGGGGGCTGATATCCCGTGCTTTGCGCCGATGGGCGCAAAGCGACGCGGTCAGATATCACGATTCGTCCTTGCGTGCTCAAGAATATCGATCCGCCCTGGGGGCAGCCCAGCCCTGCACCCTCGGATGGATGGGCGATCAATAGAGTAATTACAATGTTATAGGCCTCACTCCTTCACTAAACTTTCAGACTCTGTCTGCGATAGTGCCAAGGTGAGCCAATGCGTTTGGCGTGAGGGGGCATGCTTTGTCCGGTAGGATAGTGTTTCGCAACGCGGTTCTGGGGGTGAGCGCGGCGGCTTTGCTGTCGGCGTGTTCCGTCATGCCCGAGGATCTGGCCGAGATCCGCGCCGATATCAACCGCCACGCCGAATCCCTACCCCAGGACGTGCTGAAACGGCCTCTCTCCGTCGAGGACGCCATGAAACTGGCCGTCGCCCATAATCTCGACGCCAGGGTCAAGGAACTGGAGGAGGTGCTGGCGGCGGGCAAGGCCGATCTGTCGCTCTTCGCCATGCTGCCCGAACTGGCCGCCAAGGGGAATTGGTCCAAGCGCAATCCCAAGAAGGCCACCACGTCCAAGGACCTGTCCACCGGAACCGTGGCCAATTACAGCACCGGCGAGGATTCCATCAGCCGCACCGGCGATCTGACCGCGTCATGGAATCTGGTGGATTTCGGCATCGCCCTGGTCCGCGCCGATCAGGAAGAGGACAAGATGATCCTGGCGGCGGAAAAGCGTCGCCGCGCCCAGCATCTGCTGATCCAGGACGTGCAGGCCGCCTATTGGAAGGCGGTGATCAACGAATTCGCCAACCGCAAATACCATTCCCTGGAATCCCGGCTGGTCAAGTCGGTGGAAGACGCCGAGACCGCCGAGCGCACCAAGGTGGGCGACCCCATGCAGATGCTGGGGCATCAGCGCGCCATCGTCGATACCATGCGCCAGATCGCCGAACTGCAACGCCAGACCTCCACCGCCAAGGCCGATCTGGCCGGGTTCATGGGCGTGCCGTCCTCCTCGGCTTTCGAGCTGGCCGAGTTGAAGGACGATTCCTTCCTGTCGGCGGAAGACCCGGAGCAAAACGTCGAGGCCATGGAGGCCGTGGCGCTGGCCAACCGCCCCGAGTTGAAGAGCGAGGAGGTGCAGTTCCGCATCGACCGCAACGATATCCGCACCGAATTGCTGAAGACGCTTCCGGGCATCGGCCCCTTCATGGGCGGCCACTACGATTCCAACAGCTTCATCAAGTACAATGCCTGGGCCGATGCCGGGACTCATATGGCCTGGAATCTGGTGGATATCTTGACCGCGCCCAAGCGCGTCGCCAATGCCAAGAACACCGCCGAGACCACGCGGGCCCGGCGTCTGGCCATGGGCATGGCGGTGCTGACCCAGGTGCATGTGGCCGATATCCAGTATCGTCATGCCTTGAAGGAATACCGCCTGACCGAGCAGATGGCCGCCATCGACCGCCGAATCACCGGCCTGGCCGCCAAGTCCAAACAGGCGGGCAGCGGCAGCGCCATGGAGGAGATCAAGGCGGAAGCGGCGGGCATGCTGTCCACGCTGCGCCGTTTCATCCTCTATTCCGATCTGCAAGGCGCCAAGGCACGCCTCAAGGCGGCCCAGGGCATCGACCACGCCCCGCCTTCCGAGACCTTCACCGACACCCCGCCGCCAGAGACCACCGCCGATGCTGCCCCTCAGGCCGGTTGAACTGGAAGGCCTCGACGACAAGGCCGCGGCCGTTTCCGCCTGCCTGCGTTCCATGGGCCATGCGGTGGCGGCGACCGCGCTCAAGGATTCCTACCAGATGGCCAGTGCCGACGCCGCCGAGGCGCCGTGGATCACCGCGCTGTCGCGCTATGGCTTCGCCGCCCATGTGGAAGACGGGGTCAATCCCGCCAAATTGTCCGCCGATCTCTTTCCCTGCGTGGTCCTTGGGCCCGGCGAGCCACGCTCCCTGATCATGCGGCCCGTCGAGAGCCAAGCCTGCCGGGTTCTCTTCATCCGGCCCCGCCTGGACCGCGAGGATTCGGCGCTGCCCACCTCGTGGACCGCCATGCTGGCCTCTTGGAAGCCCATGGTGGTGCGCGCCGGACTGGCGGGAATGCTGGCCAATATGCTGGCCCTGGCCGCGCCCATCTTTTCCGCCCAGGTCTATGACCGGGTTCTGCCCCACGGATTGCTCAATTCCCTGGCGGTGATGGTGCTGATGTTCCTGGGCGCAGCCCTGTTCGAGCAGGTGTTCCGCCGCCTGCGCGCCCTGTTCGTGGAAGACGCGCTGCACGAAGGCAATATCCGCCTGGCCATGGACATGCACCGGCGCATCCTGGAAACCCGCTTCGACGGCGCGGCGGCGCCTTCGGGCCATCTGATGCGCATGCTCCAGGATTTCGATTCCATCCGCGACGGCTTGGGCGCGGCGGCGGTATCGCTGCTGGCTGATCTGCCTTTCATGCTGCTGTTCTTGCTGGGCCTGTTTCTGTGCGATCCGGTGATCGCGCTTTCGGTCCTGGGTCTCAATCTGCTGGTGGCTTTGGGCACCTTGCTGGCCATTCACCGCCAGAAGCTGCTGTACAAGGAATTGTCGGGCGCCGCCAGCCAGCGCGCCCAGGCGGCGCAGGAATCCTTCTCCGATCCCGAAACCGTGCGGCGCGTCGGCGCCAGCGCCTATCTCCAGGCAAAGTTCCGACACGGCACCGCCCTTTACGCCGCCACGGCGCGCGCCATCCGTACCCTTTCGGCGGCGCGCGGCAATATCTCCATGCTGGCCCAGAACATGGCTCTGCTGCTGGCGGTGGGTCTGGGGGCATGGCGGGCGGTGGACGGCGGCATGAGCGCCGGTGTGATCCTGGCCGCCACCATGCTGGCCACCCGCTTTACCGGCGCGGCCATGCAGATGGTGTCGGTGGTGCCCCAGGCCCTGTCGGCGGTGGCTTCGCTGGAGGCCTTGCGCACCGTCACCGGGCGGCCCACCGAGCGGCCCGCCGGGTCGTCGCTCATTCACCGTCCCGTTTCGCGCGGCGGTCTGGTCATCGAGGCGGTGACCGCGCGCTATCCCGGCGCCTTCAATCCCGCCCTGGATGCCATCACCCTGGATCTGGAGCCGGGATCGCGTCTGGCGGTGATCGGACCTTCGGGTTCGGGCAAGACCACCTTGGAAAAGGTGCTGTCAGGCATCATCCGCCCCGCATCGGGCCGGGTGCTGCTGGACGGCGTTGACATCACCCTGATCGATCCTTCGGACCTGCGCCGCCATATGGCGGTCTGCCCCCAGACTCCGCCGCTTTATTCCGGGACGCTTCGCAACAATCTGTGCTTCGACGGGCTGATCTCGGACGAACAGATGATCGCCATGATGAACATGCTGGGAGCGGGCGGAATCATGCCCATGGGCATGGGGCTGGACTTCCAGGTGGTCGAAGGTGGCCGCAACCTGTCGGGCGGCCAACGCCAGATCGTCGCCCTGGCCCGCACCCTTTTGCGCGGCGCGGCGGTCACCATCTTGGACGAACCCACCGCCTTCCTCGACGAAATGTCGGAGAAGCGGGCCATCGCCGGAATCCATCAGGCCGTGGGCAACCGCTCCCTGGTGGTCATCTCGCATCGGCCCGCCGTGGTGGCCCTGGCCGCCAAGGTGGCCCGCCTCGACCGGGGAAAGCTTCTCGATGTCAGTCGCCGACAGGCGGCCCCGGCGGGAGGCTCCTGAGATGGCCTCGCCCCCCATGGACAGTTTCCGCTCGCCTATCCACGGCATCGCGCCCAAGCTGACGCCGCCGTCCGCCTCCTGGCTGCTGGTGTGGTCGGCCCTGGCCTTCGCCGTTCTGGTGGGGGGATCGGCCGTGCTGGAGATCGACGAGGTGGTGACGGCCCCGGCGCGCATCGAGCCCTCCAGCCAAGTGCGCCATGTCCAGCATTTCGAGGGCGGCACCATCTCAGAGGTGCTGGTCCATGAGGGAACCTTGGTGGCCGAGGGCGACGTCCTGGTCCGCCTGATCAACAGCCAGGGGGCGGGCGATCTGGCCGACAAGCGGGCCCGCTGGTCGGCCTTCCATGCCCGCGCCGCCCGGCTGCGCGCCGATCTGGATAACATCACCGACATCAAATGGCCGCGCGACATCGACATCGATGCCGAGACCAGAAAACGCGAGACGGCCATTCATGCTGAGCGCCTCTCCCACCGCGCCCAGCAGGCCACGGTGATCATGCGCGAGATCGAGCGGCGGCGCCGCGAAGTGGTGGAGACCGAGACCAAGGTCACCGGATTGTCCCGCGCCCAGGCCAAGGGCGGCGAGGAGATGCGCATCAAGAAAAAGGCCTATGATTCCGGCGTGGTGGGCAATCAGGAGATCGTCAAGCTGGAGCGCGAGCAGTTGATGCTCGACACCGAAGTCTCCACGGCGCGCGACTCCATCTCGCGCCTCAAGGCCCAGATGAGCGAGGCCGAGGCCCGGCTTTCCGAGTTCGAAAAGGGCTGGCGCGCCGGGGTTCTGGACGAAACCGGCAAGGTGGAGGCCGAATTGGCGGCGCTGAAAGCCACCATGGAGGTGGCGACCGACCGGGAATCCCGCTCGGAAATCCGCTCGCCCGTGCGTGGCATCGTCAAGATGAGCGCCATCGCCAGCGTGGGCCAGGTGGCCAAGCCAGGCGACACCTTGATGGATATCGTGCCCGTGGACGACACACTGGTGGTGGAGGCCAAGGTTCCGCCCCAGGATATCGGCCATCTGCGCCCCGGTCTTGCCGCCTCGGTGCGTCTGTCGGCCTATGACCAGTTCCGCTTCGGCGCCCTGCCCGGCCGCGTGGTGATGGTGGGTGCCGATTCCTTCGAGGAAACCAAGGGCGTCACCACCGCCACCTATTACAAGGTGCTGATTCACGCCGACAAGGCCGAACTGCTGGACGGCAAGGGCGTGGCCTGGCCGGTGCGCTCCGGCATGGCGGGAACCGCCTCCATCGTCATCGGGGCCAAGTCCATCTTACGTATGGTTCTCGACCCGCTGCTGCGCAATGACATGATTTTTTCGCTGAATTCGTTCAAACTGAATTGGCCGGTACGGTCCGATTCTCCCAGAACAGGGAGTGGGGGGCCGTGATGTCCGGTCTTCGGGAGAAGTGCTGCCATGCACATTGACCCGTCACAGCTTCCGGCGGCGAAGAACCTCGCCACTCCGGTCGCCGACACCAAGGACGCGGGCGCGGACAAATCCGCCGCCGTGGTGATCGGCAAGGTGGACAAGCTCCAGGGCGACGCCTGGGTTATCCACGACGGCCAGAAAGTGCCCGCCAAGATCGGCGCGGCGCTGATGCAGGGCGATTCCGTCGAGACCGCCCAAGGCGCCCAGATTTCCCTGGTCTTCGCCGACCGCACCACCTTCGTCCTGAAGGACAAGGGCCTGGTCGGGCTGGACGAATTCTCCTATGACCCCGCCACCAAGACCGGCAAGGAAAGCTTCCTGGTGGCCCAGGGCGGCTTCTCCTTCGTGTCGGGCGACATCGCCAAAACCCAGCCCGACGCGGCGCGCCTCGCCACCCCGGTGATGACCATGGGCATCCGCGGCACCACGGTGGGCGGCTCGGTGGCCGCCGACGGCAATACCTCGGTGGCCCTGTTCCCAGATCCCGGCTCCAATTTCGTGGGCGAGGTCTCGGTCGCAGCACTCGGCGGCGGCGGCCAGAGCTTTACCCTGAACTCCGCCGGTTCGGGCATCGTCGGCGCGTCGTCCGGCGGCTCGTGGTCGGTCTCGGCCAATGCGAGCGCCGCCATCGCCGCCAGCATGCCAGCCCCCGCCCCGCCGCCCGCCGTGGCGCCCCCGCTGCCTGCCGCTCCTTCGGGGACGGGGGGAACGGGCGGCAAGACCGGTGGAAATACGGGCGGTGGCGAAGCGGCCGTGCAGGTTGCCGTCGAGGCGCCGCCTCCACCGCCACCGCCACCGCCGCCGCCCCCCCCACCACCTCCTCCTCCTCCTCCTCCCCCGCCGCCGCCGCCGCCGCCGCCGCCGCCTCCCGTGTCGGCCCCGCCACCACCGCCATCCAACGCGCCCAAGGTGGATAGCGTCAGCAACGCCACCTCCAGCGACCATAGCGGCCTGAGCACTGGCTCAATCTTGGCCAGCGATCCCGATCCGGTGGATACGGGCAAGCTCACCTATCACTTTGTCGCTGGCGGCAGCGCGCTGGACGCGACCCACGACGCCAAGGTGACCAGCCACGGGACCATCACGCTGGACACCAAAGCGGGCACCTATACCTTCACGCCTAACGCAGCCGCAGCGGCCCTGGCGGCAGGGGCGACCGCCTCCGATAGCGCCAGCGTGGTGGTCAGCGATTCCCAGGGCCATTCCGTGACCGCCAGTATTGGCATCGACATTACCGGCACCAACGATGCGCCCACCCTCACCGGATCGGGCACCGTAGCCATGGCGGGCTCTCCCATTGCCGGGGCGGCGACGACCATTTCCATTGCCTCATTGGTATCCAACGCCACAGATGCAGAGTCGGATGCTCTCACCATCTCGGCAGTCAGCGCCAGCAACGGCACCGCCGTCATAAGCGGGTCCAACATCGTCTACACGCCGTCTAGCAGCGGAGTGCTGACGCTCACCTATACGGTCGATGACGGCCACGGCGGCACGGTGACCGATTACGCCACCATCTCGGTGGGGGCTTCCGCCAATCACGCCCCGGTCAGCAATGCCACTCCGACGCTGCTCACCCTGGCCGAGGACACGTCGGTCAATATCGCCGGTTCCTGGCTGAAATCGCAGTTCACCACCAATGCCACCGACGCCGACGGCGACACTTTGACGGTGACCAACATCACCGCCAATCATGGCAACCTGTCCCTGTTGGGAGACGGAAGCTATACCTTCGTTCCCGATGCCGACTTCAACGGCACCGCCACCCTGACCGCCACCATCGACGACGGCCATGGCGGCACCACCACGGGACAGGCCACCATCGTCTATACCCCGGTCAACGATGCGCCCTTCTTGACGTGGGGGAGCGTCTTGCTGTTGGACGGCTACCAGAACATGGCCCGGACCATCACCAAGGCTGAATTGCTGGCCAATGCCGCCGATGCGGAGGGCGACACTCTGGACATCACCGGCCTGACCGCCGACAGCGGTACGCTGGTGGACAATGGAAACGGGACCTACACCTACACGCCCGCCACCAATTATACCGGCCCCGTCAATTTCACCTATACCGTCACCGACGGCCATGGCGGCACCGTCGCCGACAGCGCCTCGACAGGTGTGATCACTCCCACCTCTGTTCTGACGCAAGTGGGCACGGTGCTGCATTCGACCAGCGCCAGCAATGTGGTGGATACGGATTTCTTCGGTATCTCCGGAGCCGATACCCTGGTTTTTGAGGTGGCCACGGGAACCCAGAGCGTGACGCTGGACGCCTATGCGGCCTCGGCGGGTGTCACGAGGATTGACGCGTCGGGTGCCTCGGGAGGGGTCGCCAATACCGGCGGCGTGACCGTCAACGCCTCGGCCTATTCCACCGCCGTCAGCATCAGCGGCGGCAGCGGTGCCGACACCTTCACCGGTGGTTCGGGGGCCGATTCCTTCGTGGGCGGCGGCGGCAACGATGTCATCCACGCGGCCAGCAACGACGCTCTGATCGATGGTGGGGCGGGAACGGCGGATGTGCTGTCCGTGGACGCCGTCAATTTCGATGACGGGCTCGGCAATAACGGCCAGATCGTCAATATCGAGACCATCAACATCACCAATGCGACAACGGCGGGGCAGTGGTTCAAGTTTGATGACCAGAGTGATGGCTTCACCATCAATGTAACCAGTTCCGCCAACGTGACGGTCCAGGGCAGCCAGGGCAACGACATCATCAATGGTGGCAATGCCGGGGAATTTCTCTGGGGCGATCAGGGCAACGACACCATCGCCGGCGGCCAGGGCAACGACACCATCTTGGGTGGAGCGGGAACCGACGTGGCCGTGTTCACGGGCGCCATGGCCAACTACGCCGTCACCGCCAGCGGCGGCACGCTGACCGTGGCCGCCCAAAGCGGCACCGACGGCACCGACAAATTATCCGGCATGGAGACCCTGGCCTTCACCGACGGCTCATTCACCGTATCGGCCTCGGGGACCACCCTGACCGCCCTGGGCTCGTCGAGCACCCTGACGGTGGGAAGTGGGATCACGGAAGTGGTTATGGGAAGCGGCACCAACGAAGTCATTACCGACATGGCGACGCTGAGTGCCGGGCTGTCGATTCTGGGTGGGGCGGGGCTTGACCAACTGAAGATCAGTGACACCGCCTCGGTCGGGTCCGTTCAACTCGCAGCTCTTTCCGGCGTCGAGATGTTGACCCTGTCTTCTACCAATACCACCTCTCAGACGGTGAATCTCGGCTCGGACGGGGTAAATTCCGAGGTCACGGTCATTGATGCCTCGGCCGCCACCGGGGGCGTCTATATCAATGCGGCACCGCGAACGACCGGCCTGACTCTGATTGGCGGCGCAGGCAACGACCAATTCTTGGGCAGCCTTGGTAACGACACCATCACCGGCGGCGGCGGCACCAACTCCATGGATGGTGGCGGGGGAACCGACACGGTGAGCTATGGCTCCATGACCAGTGGAATTACCGCCTCCATCGACGGCACATCGGCCACCATCACCCATTCCACCGGCACCGACAGCTTGACGAATGTAGCGATCCTGCAGGGCTCCAACTATGCCGACACCTTCTCGGTCGCGTCGGCCTCGGCGGGGGTAACCGTCGATGGCGGGAGTGGCGTCGACACCATGGATTATTCGGCCATGGGCGCAGGCATCACCGCCACCGTCACCGGCACCTCGGCCAGTGTCGTGCATTCCGGGGGAACCGACGCCATCACCCATGTGGAGGTCCTGGTAGGCTCCGGCTACGACGACGTCTTCACCGGCGGAACCGGCAACGACACCTTCTCCGGCGGGGCGGGCAACGACACCTTCTTCGGCGGTGTGGGCGCCGACCAACTGACTGGCGGGCTCGGCGCGGACACTTTCGTCTACACCGCGGCGGCCCAGTCCCAGGACAGCCTTTCGGCCCGCGACATCATCAGTGATTTCACCACCGGCACCGACCACATCAAACTGTCCCTGACCGGGACCCATGTGGATGTGTCGACCTTCAACGACAGCGCGGGAAGCTATAACGGCGGGCAGGCCACCCTGATGCTGGGCGGCGTGGTCGGCGACGGCTTCTATTCCAGCGGCGACGCGGCCTTCTATATCTATACCCAGGGCACGACCTCGGCCGTCGGCAGCGGCGACTATGTCATCGGCAGCACCAACGCCATCCATGCCGTGGATTTGCAGTTCGACATCACCGGCACCACCGGCAACGACACCCTGGTGGGCGGCGCAGGCGACGATACCCTGGCGGGCGGAGCTGGCACCAACACCCTAAGCGGCGGAAGCGGCTCGGATACCTTCGTCCTCGATGCGGGGGCAACCAGCACCGCCGTCATCACCGACTTCAATACGGCAGCCGACAATGTCACCCTGTCCAACGCCAGTTTCGGCCTGGGCAGCAGCGGGACGCTGAATAACGGCGTCAATTACGCCGAGGGTACCACCACCATCTCCGGCGCCGCCCAGAATTTCGGTTCCGGCACCGACGGCGTGGTGGCCATCCAGAACGGAGCCAATGTGGAAGTGTGGCACACCACCAACATGGCCGCCGCCGACAACACCAATTCCCACCTGATGGCGACGCTGAACAACGTCAACACCAGCGCGCTGGACCAGACCAACTTCCATCTGGCGGTGTGATACCAGGCCCCTCAATCGCCGGGCGCCGCCTGTGGCGGCTTGGCTCCCCCCGCATAAGCGGCGCGGCCCCTTGGGCCTAGCCAAATCCCATTGAGCATGGCTCATCGGGATTTGGTGCGAACGCGTCTTAAGAGAATCAATGCCGCGCCGATGCCAGCTTCTTGGCGATCATCAAGAGGTCGCGCCAGGCATCGCGCTTGGCGTCGGGGGTGCGCAGCAGATAGGCGGGGTGGAAGGTGGCGAGAGCCGGGATGGGCCGGGGCAGACCGGGCGAGTTGAACTCGAACCATTGGCCCCGAAGCCGGTTGATGCCGTCGGCCTTGGCCAGGACCGCAGCCGCCGCCGCGCCCCCCAGCAGGATCAACACCTGGGGGTCCACTAGTTCGATATGGCGAGTGAGGAAGGGCATGCATACCGCCACTTCGTCGGGGGTAGGCTTGCGGTTGGCGGGCGGACGCCAGGGCACCACATTGGTGATGTAACAACTGGTCCGATCCAGCCCGATGGAGGCCAGCATGCGGTCCAGCAACTTGCCGCTGGGGCCCACGAAGGGCAGGCCGCGCCGGTCCTCCTCCTGGCCCGGCGCTTCGCCGATGCACATGACCGAGGCCTCCGGGTTGCCGTCGCCGAACACGGTGGAACTGGCCGCCTGCTTCAGCGGCAGCCCCTCGAATCCCTCCATGGCATGGCGGAGCGCCTGCAGGTCCGCACACGACGCCGCCAGATGGGCGGCGGTGCCGGGCAGCGCCGAAGCCGATAACGAGGCCCCGGTCGGGGCGGCCATGGGCTCGGCCTGCCGGGGGGAATGACGCGGCGGAGCGACGGCGGGCGCGGCAGCAGCGGCGCGGCTTTCCACCGCGCGGCGCGACGTGGCGTAGCGGTCCACCGGCTCTTCGCCCATGGACTCATCCACACCGGCTTCCAGATACCAGCGCAGGATGTCGTAAGGATTGGGAGTGGCGGAAACGGTGGTCATGGCGGCGATTTTAGCAGCCCCGACGAAAGGCGGGGAAATATTTGAGACACATTCTTTCCTTAAATATGCCCATAAGGAATCGAATCGATCCCATCCGCTGTGCTATAGAGGCATCCAGAGGTCCGTATCGGGCGTTAACCAGTGGAACGGGTGACGCAAGGGGAGTAGCAGGTCTAATGGAACGTGAATCCATGGAATTTGACGTCGTCGTGGTGGGTGGTGGGCCTTCGGGTCTGACGGCCGCGATCCGTCTTAAGCAGATCAATCCCGAACTGAACGTCTGCGTTCTGGAGAAGGGCTCGGAAGTGGGCGCCCATATCCTGTCGGGCGCGGTGATCGAGACCCGCGCCCTGGCGGAGCTATTTCCCGACTGGAAAGAGCGTGAGGCCCCGCTGCTGACTCCGGCCAGCGACGACCGCTTCATGTTCCTGACCGAGTCCAAGGCCATCCGCCTGATGACTCCGCCGCAGATGAACAATCACGGCAATTTCATCGTGTCGCTCGGCAACTTCACCCGCTGGCTGGGCCAACAGGCCGAGGCTTTGGGTGTGGAGATTTTCGCCGGTTTCGCCGCCGCCGAGGTCCTGTATCACGAGGACGGCTCGGTCAAGGGCGTGGCCACCGGCGATATGGGCATCGGCAAGGACGGCCAACCCACCCACAACTTTACCCCGGGCGTCGAGCTTTGGGCCCGCCAGACCATCTTCTCCGAGGGTTGCCGCGGTAGCCTCACCAAGACGCTGTTCGAGAAATTCGACCTGCGCGCCGAGTGCGAGGACCAGACCTACGGCATCGGCATTAAGGAATTGTGGGAGGTCGATCCGGCCAAGCACAAGCCCGGCACCATTCTGCACACCGTCGGCTGGCCGCTCGATACCCAGACCTATGGCGGCTCGTTCCTCTATCACCTGGAGAACAATCAGGTGGCGGTGGGCTTCGTGGTCGGCCTGGACTACGCCAATCCCCATCTGTCGCCCTTCGACGAATTCCAGCGCTTCAAGACCCATCCGGCCATCCGCCCCCTGTTCGAGGGCGGCCGCCGAATCTCCTACGGCGCCCGCGCCCTGTCGGAAGGCGGCTTCCAGTCCATTCCCAAGCTGTCCTTCCCCGGCGGCGTGCTGGTGGGCGATACGGCGGGCTTCCTCAACGTGCCCAAGATCAAGGGCACCCACACCGCAATGAAGTCGGCCATGGTCGCCGCCGAGGCCGTGGCCGAGGCCCTGGGTCATGAGGGCGGGTCGCACGAAGTGACCGCCTATGCCGAGCATCTGAAGAAGAGCTGGGTATGGTCGGAACTGCACACCGTGCGCAACATCCGTCCCAGCTTCCACTGGGGCCTGTGGGGCGGCATCGCCTATTCGGCGCTTGAGACCTATCTGTTCAGGGGCAAGATGCCCTGGACGCTCCACCACCAGCCCGACCACCTGGCCCTGAAGCGGGCCTCGGAATGCCCGAAGATCACTTACCCCAAGCCCGACGGCGTGGTCAGCTTCGACAAGCTGTCCTCGGTGTTCATCTCGAGCACCAATCACGAGGAAAACCAGCCCGCCCATCTGAAACTGCGTGATGCGGCGGTGCCCATCGCCATCAATCTCGAGCATTACGACGCCCCCGAGCAGCGCTACTGCCCGGCTGGCGTCTATGAGATCGTGCGGGCCGATGACGGCTCCAATCCGAGACTGCAGATCAACGCGCAGAACTGCCTGCACTGCAAGACCTGCGACATCAAGGACCCCACCCAGAACATCAATTGGGTGGTTCCCGAAGGTGGCGGTGGACCGAACTATCCCAACATGTAAGAGTATCCGGGGCGCCAGTTGAAAATCGGGCGCCCCGGTTTCCTTTTGACCTAAGGTGTTGGGCGTGAAGCGGTTCGGGATTCTTGTGATGGCGGCGGCGATCGGGGCCGGGCTGGCAGCCTGTGCGCCGCGGCCCGATATGTCCGCCAATGACAGTGTCGGAAGTGGCAATGGGACGGGCCTGGGCGCCTATCTGGCCGGGCGTTTCGCCCATGCGCGCGGCGACACCCAGGCGGCGGCCGAATATTATTCCATCGCCGCCCGGCGCGACCCCGACAATATCGACATTCAGCAGCGCAGCTTTGCCCTGCTGCTGGCCGAGGGCCGCCTGGACGAGGCCGGGCTCATCGCCCAGCGTCTGCTGGTCATCGACGACGATTCCCCCCTGCCCACCCTGGTGATGGGGGTGCAGGAGGCGCGCGCCGGCCGCTTCGACCTGGCGGAAAAGCGTTTCTCCGCCCTGCCCGCCAAGGGCATCAATGGTTTTCTCGGCCCGCTGCTGACCGCCTGGAGCCGCGCCGCCCAGGGCCAGTTCGATGAGGGTCTCGCCACCCTGTCGCCCCGCGCCGATACCGCAGGCTTTGCTCCCATCTGGGAATATCACGCCGGGCTGATGGGCGATCTGGCCGGTCGGCCGGATGTGGCCGAGGCCCATTTCAAGGCGGCCCTGGCCAATCAGACCAGCGTGCGCACCGTGGAGGCCGCGGGCACTTGGTATCAGCGGGCGGGCCGCATGGACGAAGCCAAGGCGCTCTACGAACGCTATCATGCCGAGCATGGCGACCGCTCGCTGCTGGACGGCCGCCGCCAGTTGGCGGCGGGCGCCGCCCTGCCCCGCGTGGTGACGAGCGCCACCGAGGGTCTGGCCGAGGCGCTGTTCGACACCTCGTCCCTGGTGCGCCAGGGCAATGCCCAGGAATTGTCCCTGGTCTTCTCGCGCCTGGCGCTCAGCCTGCGACCCGACTTCCCCCTGGCCCAGCTTCTGCTCGCCGATGCCATGATGGCCCAGGGGCGGCTGGAGGATGCCAACACGCTCTACCGCTCCATGAACCGCGCCAGCCAGCCGGGAGCCTTCGCCCGGCTCAAGCTGGCGGTGAATCTGGACGAGTTGAAGCAGACCGACGCCGCCATCGCCGAATTGAAATCCCTGGCGGCAGAGTGGCCGGATTCCCCCGAAGCCATGATGACCCTGGGCGACATCCTGCGCCGCCACAAGCGTTATTCCGAGGCCGCCGATGCCTATGGCACGGCCCTGGCCCGTAATAATGGAGCCAAGGAACCGCGCAACTGGGCGCTGTATTACGCCCGCGGCATCGCCTATGAGCGGGCCAAACAGTGGTCCAAGGCCGAGCCCGATATGCTCGAAGCGCTGCGCCTCAGCCCCGACCAGCCCGACGTCCTCAACTACCTGGGCTATACCTGGGTGGACCAGGGCATCAATGTGGAGAAGGGCCGCAAGCTGATCGAGCGCGCCGTGGAACTGCGGCCCAATGACGGGGCCATCGTCGATTCGCTGGGCTGGGCGCTCTATCGCATGGGCGAATTCCAGGCGGCGGTGAAATATCTCGAACGCGCCTCCGAGCTCAAGCCCGAGGACGCCACCGTCAACGAGCATCTGGGCGACGCCTTCTGGCGGGTGGGACGCGAGACCGAGGCCCGTTACCAATGGAAACGCGCCATGGGCCTCGACCCCGAACCCGAGCAGATCGAGCCCTTAAAGGCCAAGATCTCCACTGGCCGGTTGCCCGGCATTCCGCTCAAATAGACGGCAGGACCACCATGACCAGCTTCACGATCGAGGCGCCAGCCAAGGTCAATCTGACCCTCCATGTGGTCGGCAAGCGCGAGGACGGCTATCACCTGCTGGATTCCCTGGTGGCCTTTGCCGGCGTGGGCGACACCCTGGAATTCAGCCCGTCGGGCACCTTGAGCCTGGACGTCAGCGGCCCTACGGCAAGCCAGATCCCCACCGAAGGCGAGAACATCATCCTCAAGGCCGCCCGCCTGCTGGCCGAGGCCACGGGCGTGAGCAAGGGTGGCGCCATCCGCCTGACCAAGCGCCTGCCGGTGGCCGCCGGAATCGGCGGCGGCTCGGCCGATGCCGCTGCGGCGCTGAAAGGCCTGATGCGCTTGTGGGATGTTTCCCTGGCCCCCGAAGCCTTGCGCAATCTGGCCCTGTCCATCGGCGCCGACGTGCCGGTCTGCTTGGCCGGAACGCCCATGCGCATGATGGGAGTAGGCGAAGTGCTCGAACCCGCCCCCGCCTTGCCGCCCGCTTGGCTTGTCCTGGTCAATCCCATGGTGCCGCTGCACACGCCGCCGGTTTTCAAGGCCCGCACCGGCCCCTTCTCATCCGCCGATCCCTTGCGCGAAAGCCCCGGTGATGCGAAGGCCCTGGCCCTGGCCCTGGCCGCCAGGCGCAACGACCTGACGCCGCCGGCCATCACCATCGAGCCGGTGGTGGGTGAAGTCCTGGCCGCCATCGCCACCACCGCCGATTGCCTGCTGCCGCGCATGTCGGGTTCAGGGGCCACCTGCTTCGGCCTTTATGCCCAGGAAGCCCAGGCCCGGCTCGCCGCCGCCCAACTTATCGCCGCCCATCCCGGCTGGTGGATCGCGCCCGCGCAATTGCTGTCTTGAGGCCGTTGAAAGTCTCGGCGGGTCGAGCTATGTTGCCCGCCCGCGCTGATGGGGCGTCGCCAAGCGGTAAGGCACCGGTTTTTGGTACCGGCATTCCCAGGTTCGAATCCTGGCGCCCCAGCCAAGCTCTTGATCACATGAAGCTGTAGGGATCCACGTCCACCTGGACGCGTACGCTTTTGGGCGGGGCGCATCGGGCCAGCCAGTCGCGGATCAGGGCCTGAAGGTTCACCGAGCGGGCGCTTTGCACCAGGAAACGGCGGCGGTGCTTGCCGCGCAGCAAAGCCATGGGAGCAAGCGCCGGACCCAAGACCTGCACGCCCTCAGCGCGGGGCGCCGCCTTGGCCAGGGAGCGGGCATAGGCCTCCACCACGCTTACATCGGGACCCGACAGGATCAGGGCGGCAAGGCGGCCATAGGGCGGCATGCCGGTATCGCGGCGGGCCTCGGCCTCACGCGCGATGAAGGCGTCGCGCTGGCCCGAGCGCAGCGCGCCCAGCACCGGATGGTCCGGCTGATAGGTCTGAAGCAGGACACGCCCCGGTCGCTCGGCCCGGCCCGCGCGGCCCGCCACCTGAGATAGGAGTTGATGGGTGCGCTCGCCCGCCCGCAAATCGCCGCCGTCCAGGCCCAGATCGGCATCCACCACGCCCACCAGGGTCAGCAGGGGAAAGTGATAGCCCTTGGCGACGATCTGGGTTCCCACCAGCAGGTCGATCTCGTGGTCCGAGACCCGGCGGACGAATTCCTCCGCCGCATGGGGGCCGGAACAGGTATCCGAGGTCATCACCGCCACACGGGCATTGGGGAACAGCAGGGCGGCCTCTTCCGCCACCCGTTCCACGCCGGGGCCGCAAGCCGCAAAGCTGCCCTCCGCCTCGCATTCCGGGCATTTGGGCGGCAGGCGGATGAAGTGGCCGCAATGATGGCAAATCAGCCTTCCGGCCGATCGATGCTCCACCAGCCAGGCGGTGCAATGGGGGCATTGCAGCCGGTGGCCGCAGGTCCGGCAGAGCGTCAGCGGCGCGTAGCCCCGGCGATTGAGATAGAGCATGGCCTGCTCGCCCGCCGCCAGAACCTCTTCCAAAGCGGTAACCAGCAGGGGCGATAGCCAGCGGCCCTTGGGCGGCGGGTGACGGCGCAGATCCACCGGCACGATGTCGGGCAGCACGGCGCCTGCATGGCGGTCGGGCAGATGGACCAGGCCATAGCGCCCGGCCTGGACATTGGCCAGACTTTCCAAGGACGGCGTTGCCGAGGCCAGCACGGCGGGGAAATCCCCCAGCCTGGCGCGCACCACCGCCATGTCGCGGGCGTGGTAACAGACATGGTCTTCTTGCTTGAAAGCCTGATCGTGCTCCTCGTCCACCACGATCAGGCCGAGATTTTGGAACGGCAGGAACAGGCCGGAACGGGCGCCGACCACGATGGCGGCCTCGCCCGAGGCCACGGCACGCCAGGTCTTTCGCCGCGTTGCATCGCCCAGATCGGAATGCCACAGGGCCGGTTTGACGCCAAAGCGGCGGCGGAAGCGGTCCAGCCACTGGGCCGACAGGGCGATCTCGGGCAGCAGGACCAGAACCTGCTTGCCGAGCCCCAAGGCGGCGGCCACCGCCTCGAAATAGACCTCGGTCTTGCCCGAGCCCGTGACGCCGTCGATCACGATCACCGAGAAGCCGCCGTCCAAGGCGGCAACCAGGGTATCGGCCCCCGCCTGCTGGCCCGGCGATAATTCGGCACGCGGCGCGGTCAGATCGGGGGGGGCGAAGGCGGGCGGGGCGGGCAGTTCCACACTCTCCAGCGCGCCAGCCTCGACCAGCCCCTTGACCACCGCCGGGCCGACACCCGCCTCGCGGGCCAGATCGGCGGCGGACAGAGGAGGCAGCCTTAGCGCGGTCTCCATGACCTTGCGCCGGGCGGCGGTCTCCTTGAATTCGGGGATGGCGGGGGCAAGCCGCAGAGCATGGATCGGCGGAGCGGCTTCCAGGGCGGAAGCCACGCTCATGGCCATCTTGAGGACCGCGCCGGGCGGCGCCATGGTGTAGGACGCCACCCAGTCGATAAAGCGGCGCGACACCTCGGGCAGGGAAGGCGCGGCAAGCTTGCGCGCCACGGGCCGCAGCTTCGCGCCATCCACCTTGCCGTCGCCCATTCCCCAGACCACGCCCGCCACCAGACGCCCGGCCAGGGGCACCTCGACGAAATCACCGGAGCGCAAGGGCTGATCGCCGACCGCATAGTCGTAGGCGCCGCCCAGCGGCAGGGGCAGCATCACCGCGACGCGTTGCCCAGGTTTGAACAGGCAGGGGGTTGAAAGGTCGTTCATGGCGTGCATAAGCTACGGAACTCGGGAGAACCAGGGAAGGGATATTGGTTATGGCGCGAAAGCGCGACGACGCAGCCTTGCATCTGCCGCTGCCGGAAGAACGGCAGGTCACGGCCTTTTTGCAAGCCCATCCCGACTTTCTGGTCCGCCATCCCGACCTGCTGCTGTCCTTGTCGCCGCCGTCGCGCTGGGCTGACGATGACGGCGTGCTGGACATGCAGGTCTTCATGATCGACCGCTTGCGCGACGAGGTGGAGCGGGTCAGGGGCGCCGCCGAACACCTGATCCACACGTCCCGCTCCAACATGTCCATCCAGACCCGCACCCACCGCGCCGTGTTGTCCATCCTGGGCGCCGAAAGCATGGCGGAACTAGTGGAGGCCATCTCCGACGATCTGCCCGCTTTGCTGGACGTGGATGTGGCAACCTTGTGTTTCGAGAAATCCGAAGAGGCGTTGCCCGATCTGCTGGCGCCCGGAATCCTGACCCTGCCGGGGGGCACCGTCGCCCAGATCATGGGCGGCGCCGACCGCGACTGCGCGCTCACCGAGGAGATGCCCGGCGACCCCGCCCTGTTCGGCGATGGCGCGGGGCTGGTTCAGTCCTCCGCCGTGGTGCGGCTCTCGCCGGGGGGAAAATCACCGGACGGCGTCATGGCGCTGGGGTCGCGCCATGGCCGCACCTTCCATGCCGGTCAGGCCACCGAACTGATCACCTTCCTGGCCCGCGTGGTCGAAGGATCGGTGCGGAGATTTGTGGGGTAGTTTTTACTAACGAGGGGGAAGACATGGATTTCGTCACTGCCGTCAAAACCTGCCTGGGCAAATACGCCACGTTCCAGGGCCGCGCGCCCCGGTCGGAATACTGGTTCTTCAACCTGTTCTATTTCATCATCAGCCTGATCGCCTCGGTGATCGCGGGGGCCAGCGATGGGGCGCTGTCTGTTCTGCCGGTTGTCCTGATGATCGGTCTGTTCGTGCCGTCATTGGCCGTATCGGTGCGCCGCCTGCACGACGTGGACAAGTCGGGCTGGTGGATGCTGATCTTCCTGGTTCCGGTCATCGGCTTCATCTTGATGCTGATCTGGTTCTGCAAGCGCGGCACCGAAGGCGCCAACCGTTTCGGCGACGATCCGCTGGCGGGTGCTGCCTAAGCTTTTTCGAATTCCGTCACCCCGAGGCCCGGCCAAAGGGTGACGGCACTCGCTTTTCGGAGCGTCGTTTCCCATGCCTCCCATTCCCATCCATTTCGCGGCAAAGGCCGATCTGGCCCGCGCGGTGGAATCGTGGCGGCAATGGCTGGGATCGGAAAAACGGGCCTCGGCCCATACGCTGGACGGCTATGGCCGCGATCTGGCCGCCTTCCTTACCTTCCTGACCGAGCATCTGGCCGCCGAGCCCGATCTGGCCGCCCTGGCGGCCTTGGGGCCAGGAGACTTCCGCGCTTTTCTGGCGCGCCGCACCCAGGACGGGTTGGGCCGCTCGTCCCTGGCCCGGCTGATGTCCACGCTTCGCGGCTTCTTCAAGTTTCTAGACCGGCACGGCCTGGTTCACAACCCGGCCATCAAGGCGGTGAAGTCGCCGCGTCCGCCGAAATCCATCCCGAAGCCCTTAGCCCCCGACGAGGCGCTGGAGGCCCTGTCCAGCGCAGGCGAGCTGCATGACGAGCCTTGGCTGGCGGCCCGCGACGTGGCGTTGTTCTCCTTGCTCTACGGGGCCGGGCTGCGTCTGGGCGAGGCCCTGTCACTGTTGCGCCGCGATCTGCCCAAGGGCGACACCATGGTGATTACCGGCAAGGGCAACAAGCAGCGCGTGGTCCCCGTCCTGCCCGTGGTCAGGGATGCCATCGCCGATTACCTGAAGCGCCTGCCCTTTCCGTCAGAATCCACCGATCCCGTCTTCTTGGGCGCGCGGGGCGGGCCGCTCAATCCCGGCGTGGTGCAGCGCCAGATGCGGCGGTTGCGCCAAGTGATGGGCCTGCCCGATACGGCAACGCCCCATGCGCTCCGGCATTCCTTCGCCACCCATCTGCTGGCCGGGGGCGGCGATCTTCGGACCATCCAGGAATTGCTGGGCCATTCCTCGCTGTCGACCACCCAGCGCTATACCGAGGTGGATGCGGCGCGTCTCACCCGCGTCTATCGTGACGCCCATCCGAGGGCCAAGGCATGAGTCTGGTCATCTCCTTCGATCTGCCCGTCGAGGCCGACACCATCCGCTTAGGGCATAGGCTGGCGGCCCTGGTCCGCCCCGGCGACGTCATCGCGCTGTCGGGGACGCTGGGCACCGGCAAGAGCACCCTGGCGCGCGCCCTGATCCGGGCGCTCACCGACCCGGAGGAAGAGGTGCCCAGCCCCACATTCACCCTGGTGCAGCAATACGAGTCCGACGCCGGGCTGATCTGGCATTTCGACCTCTACCGGCTGGAAAAACCCGACGACGCCCTGGAACTCGACATCGAAGAAGCCTTCGCCGAGGGCATCAGCCTGATCGAATGGCCCGAGCAATTGGGCCCCCATCTGCCGCGCAAGCGCCTCGACGTGCTGCTGCAACAAGGCGAGGCAGGCCTGGGCCGCCACGCCACATTGACCGCCTATGGCCCCTGGGCCGAACGTATCGGAGAGTTGGCGCATGGTTAAGCGCGAGAGCCTGATTCAAGACTTTCTGGCCAAGGCCGGTTGGGGCACTGCCCAGCGCGGACGTCTGGCCGGTGACGCCAGCTTCCGCCATTACGACCGGCTGGTGCTCGATGGCCGCCCCGCCGTGCTGATGGATGCCCCACCGCCTAAGGAAGACGTGCGGCCCTTCGTGCGCATCGCCCGGCACCTGACGGCGCTGGGCCTGTCATCGCCCGCCCTGCTGGCGGTGGACGAGGTGAACGGGTTGCTGCTGCTGGAAGATCTGGGCGACGGCACCTATACCAAGCTGCTGGCCGCCGGGCATGACGAGACGGCGCTTTACGCCCTGGCCACCGATGTCCTGGCCGAGATCGCCGCACGGCCGGATGCGATCTTGAAGGGCACGCCGCCCTATGACGACGAGAAATTGCTGACCGAGGCGACCCTGCTCACCGACTGGTACATGCCCGCCATGACCGGCCGGGATACCGATGCGGCAGCGCGGGCGGAGTATGTGGAGATCTGGACGCAGTTATTCCCCATTGCCCGCATGGTCCCCGATACCCTGGTGCTGCGCGATTTCCATGTGGACAATCTGATGCTGCTGGACCGGCCCGGCCTGGCGGCCTGCGGCTTGCTGGACTTCCAGGACGCGGTGATCGGCCCGGCCACCTATGACCTGATGAGCCTGCTGGAGGATGCGCGCCGCGATATCGACCCGGTGATGATCGAGATCATGAAGGGGCGCTGGCTGAAGCGTTTCCCCCATCTCGACCGCGCCGTGTTCGAGGCTTCCTGGTCGGTGATGGCCGCGCAGCGCCATGCCAAGGTGATCGGCATCTTCACCCGGCTGTGCAAACGCGACGGCAAGCCCGGCTATCTGGTCCACATCCCCCGCCTGTGGCGCCTGCTGGAATCCGCCTGCCGCCATCCGGTCCTGGCCGGGCTCGGCCGCTGGCTCGACCGCCATATCCCCAAGGAAAGCCGTGGAGTGCCCAGCCCGTGAGCGCCCATATCACCCACGCCATGGTCCTGGCTGCCGGACTGGGCCTCAGGATGCGGCCCATCACACTGACGACGCCGAAGCCACTGGTCAGCGTCGCCGGGCGCACTATGCTGGACCGGGCCCTAGATCATGTGGAGCGGGCCGGTATCGACGATATCGTGGTCAACACCCATTGGCTGGCCGACAAGGTGGTCGAGCATCTGGCGGGCCGGGGTGAGATCACCTTGTCCCACGAGCCCGATCTGCTGGAGACCGGCGGCGGCGTCGCCAAGGCGCTATCCCATCTCGGCCACGGCTCGTTCTATGTGGTCAACAGCGACATCATCTGGACCGACGGCAAGGTTCCCGCACTGACCCGACTGGCGCGCATGTGGAACCCCGACCGCATGGACGCTCTGCTGCTTCTCCAGCCGGTGGAGCGTGCCGTGGGCTATGAGGGCAAGGGCGACTTCTTCCTCGACGGTGCCGACGTGCCCCACCGACGGGGCGAGGCCCCATCGGCGCCTCATCTGTTCTCCGGCGTCCAGGTTCTGCACCACCGACTGTTCGAAGGCGCGCCCGAGGGGAAGTTCTCCCTGAACGTCCTCTACGACCGGGCGGCAGAGCAACGGCGCCTGTTCGGACTGGTCCATGACGGCAACTGGTACCATGTGGGCACCCCGCAAGCCCTGCCCGAGGTGGAGCGTCTGTTGGCACAGTCACAGGTATGACAATTCGGCGGGGGGCCATATGAGCCATTGCCCCCGGCCTCTAGCTCGGCTAAAAGATTTCGTCGTCGCAACGAATGGGCAGATGATGGGCGTTACCTTGAAACCGGTGCAGGCTCTCGACCTTTGGCGCGGAGCCATCGTCGAAAGCGTGCGGCGTGACGCCCCCGATCTGTCGGCCCGCCAGATGGCGTTGCTGCTGACCGTCTATCTCATTCCGCCGCCCCATACGGTGCGCGGTCTGGCGGAGACGCTGAACATCTCCAAGCCCGCCATCACCCGCGCGCTCGATCGCCTGACCGAGTTCGGTCTGGTCAAGCGCAAGGTGGACGACCAGGATCGCCGCTCGGTACTGATTCAGCGCACGGTCAAGGGCTCGGTCTTTCTGCGCGAATTCGGCGATATCATCGTCACCGCCGGTTCGGAAGCCGCCGAGGCGGGCTGAGGCGATACCGTTCCATCGTCATCCTGGCCTTGAGCCGGGATCCAGGGGGAAACGGCTCCTGGGTCCCGGGTCGCGCTTCGCTTGCCCGGGATGACGGAGCAGATTATTTGGAAGGGTGGGAGACCGGACACGACCCGGACCGGAAATCGTTACGGCTGCTTCCTTCCGGACCTGACCGGGTTGGCGACGGGTCCGTCCATGCCGATCTCCCGGCGCGGACCATAAGAGCAACCGCCTCCCCATTGCAAGGCCGATTCGAGTCATGACCCGCATCCTCGCCGTGCTCGGCCCCACCAATACCGGAAAAACCCACTTCGCCATGGAGCGCATGCTGGCCCATGCCAGCGGCATGATCGGCTTTCCCCTGCGGCTGCTGGCGCGGGAAAACTACGACCGTATCGTCAAGATCAAGGGCGCGGCCCAAGTGGCGCTGATCACCGGCGAAGAGAAAATCATCCCGCCCCATCCCCGCTGGCTGGTCTGCACGGTGGAATCCATGCCCCTGGACCGCCGCGTAGCGTTTCTGGCCGTGGACGAGATCCAGCTTTGCGCCGACCCCGAACGCGGCCACATCTTCACCGACCGCCTGCTCCACGCCAGGGGTGAGACCGAGACCCTGTTCCTGGGCGCCGAGACCATCAAGCCGCTGATCCGCCGTCTGGTGCCGGGCGTCGAATTCATGAGCCGCCCGCGCTTTTCCCAACTGACCCATGTGGGGGCGAAGAAGCTGGGCCGCCTGCCGCCGCGTTCGGTGCTGGTGGCCTTTTCCGCCGCCGAAGTCTATGCCATGGCCGAATTCGTCCGCCGGTCTCGGGGCGGGGCGGCTGTGGTGCTGGGCGCGCTCAGCCCCCGCACCCGCAACGCCCAGGTGGGCATGTATCAGGCGGGCGAGGTGGATTACATCGTCGCCACCGACGCCATCGGCATGGGGCTTAACATGGACGTGGACCATGTGGCCTTCGCGTCCTTGCGCAAGTTCGATGGCCGCAGCCCCCGTCCGCTGGAACCCACCGAAATCGCCCAGATCGCGGGCCGCGCCGGGCGGCACATGAATGACGGCACCTTCGGCACCACATTGGATGCCGGGACCATCGCCTCGGAGATCGTGGAGCAGGTGGAGAACCACCGCTTCGATCCCCTGAAGGCGCTCTACTGGCGCAATGCCGATCTGCGCTTCGCCTCCCCCGCCGCCCTGCTGGCCAGCCTGGACCGGGCGCCGGACAAGGTGGGACTACTGCGCGCCAGGGATGCCGATGATCAACTGGCCCTGGCGGCGCTTTCCCAGGACGAGGAGATCCTCCGCCTTGCCAACCACCCGGAACGGGTCCGGTTGCTGTGGGAGGTCTGCCGCATTCCCGATTTCCGCAAGGTGATGGACGAGTCCCATACCCGGTTGCTGGGCCGAATCTTCCGCCATCTCGCCGCGCCTGCGGGCCGTCTGCCCATCGACTGGCTGGCCGAGAACATCAAGCGCATCGACCGCACCGATGGGGAACTGGACGCCATCGTTCAAAGGATCGCCCATATCCGCACCTGGACCTATGTGTCGCACCGGGCCGACTGGGTGCCCGACTGTGCCCACTGGCAAGAGGTGACAAGGGGTGTCGAGGACCGCCTGTCCGACGCCCTGCACCAGCGCCTGACCAACCGCTTTGTCGACAAGCGCACCGCCGTCCTGGTGCGGCGCATGCGCGACGACAGCGCCATGGACGCCGATATCCGCCCCGAAGGCGAGGTGCGGGTGGAAGGCGAATTCGTGGGGCGCCTCAAGGGGTTCCGCTTCGAGGCCGACAAAACCGAGACCGGGGCCGCCGCGCGGACCATGCTGGCCGCCGCCACCCGCGCCTTGGGGCCGGAGGTGGAACGCCGTCTGGCCCAAGCCCTGTCCGATCCGCCCGAGGCTTTTGAGTTGGGCCCCGAGGGCCTGTTCTGGCGGGGCGAGCCCTTGGCCCGCCTGTCGGCCGGAAGTGACCCACTGCATCCCAAGGTGGAGCCCCCCCATGGCGACCTGCTGCCACCTCTGGGGCGAGAAAGGTTGCGCAACCGCCTGAACGAGGTGGTCCAGGCCCTCCTTGCCGCCCGCCTGCCCTCCCTGCTCCGTCTGGCCAAGGCGCCGCTGGCGGGCGCGGCGCGGGGATTGGCCCACCAACTGGCCGAGGGGTTGGGCTCCATGCCCTGCGACGAAAGCCTGGTGCGGACGCTGACCAAGGACGACTCTTTGGCGCTGGCCCGCCTGGATGTCCGCGTCGGGCGGCATGGCCTCTACATCCCCGCCCTGTTCAAGCCCAAGGCGCAAGGCTTACGCGCCCTGCTGTGGAGCATCCATGCGGGCCTGCCTGCGCCGGAAATCCCCGGCCACCGCCCGGCGGTGATGGTGGCCCCAGGCGCGCCGAACGTCTTTTACGAGGCGGTGGGCTATGGGGTATTGGGCAAGGTGGCGGTGCGCCGCGACGTGGCTGAACGCTTCGCCGCCCTGGCCCGCGCCAGCGCCCATCACGGCGCTTTCCAGCCCAGCCACGAGATGCACTCGGCCTTAGGTCTCGGCGTCGAGGCGACGGAATCCGTGCTGGAGGCTCTGGGCTATGTGCGGGCGGAGGATGGCTTCAGGACGGGCCGGAAACCCCGGCGCAAGGTTCGGCCGGAAAAGCCCTCGGATTCGCCGTTTGCCGTGCTGAAAAGGCCCCGCTAGCCATTATCTTTCGTCATCCCGGAAGCGCGATAGCGCTATCCGGGATCCAGGGGGGGCGACTCCAGCCTTTCCGCGACTCCTGGATCCCGGCTCAAGGCCGGGATGACGAGAGAAAGAGTGGAGGGTTCGAAAGCCCCGCCAGGGGCCTCACGCAAACAGATACGGCACGAAGGACCGGTTGTTCTCGTCGACGCTGATATGGCTGCCGATGGGCGGGAAGGCGCGCTGGCGGCAATCGTCGCGCTCGCAGATGCGGCAGTTGACGCCGATGGGCACCGCGGCCTGTTCGGAGGCCAGGTCGAGTCCGGCGGAATAGACCACCTCGGAGGCATAGGCCGTCTCGCAGCCCAGGCCCACGGCGAACTGGCGGTCGGGACGCAGGAAGGACCCGCCGCGCTTGGACACGGTGCGCGCCACGCAGATATAGGAGATGGAATCGGGCATGCGGGCCAGTTGCACCAGGATCTTGCCCGGCTGGGCAAAGGCCTCATGCACGTTCCATAAGGGACAGGCTCCGCCGAAGCGGGTGAAGTGAAAGCGGGTCGCCGAGTGGCGCTTGGTGATGTTGCCCGCCATATCGACGCGCACGAAATAGAACGGCACGCCCCGCGCTCCAGGCCTTTGCAGGGTGGACAGGCGGTGGGCCACCTGTTCGAAGCTGGCGCCGAAGCGGCTTTGCAACTGCTCGATATCGTGGCGCAGCGCCTTGGCTTGCGTGGCGAAGGCCATATAGGGCATCACCAGAGCGCCCGCGAAGTAATTGGCCAGCCCGACGCGGCAGATGGAGCGCGCGTCGTCCGACGACAGCTTGGCCCCGCCCACCACCTCCTCGATCAGTTCGTGATAGGCCAGCAAGGCTATCTGATGGGCCAGTTGGAAGGTGCGGGATGGCACCGACAGCAAGGCCGAAAGCGACAGCGCCCCGGCACCGGGCTCGAAGGTGCGCATGCCCGCCGTGTCGTCCTCGGCGACGATGCGCACCCGCACGCCGTGGCGGTTCTCCAGATAGGCCACCAGATCGTTGTGCATCTGGCCAAGGCGGAAGCCCTCGGCCTCCACCAGGGCCTCGGCGGCCTCGTCCAGGGGACCGAAATAGTTGTTGCAGTAGTAGAAGAAGTCCCGGACCTCCTCATAGGGGAAATGGGCATGGCCGCCGCGATCCTCCCCATTGGCCTCCCCCGTGGCCGAGGACAGATTCTCGGTCAGCGACTGCATGCGCTCGTCCAATTGGCGGAAGGTCTGGTAAAGGGTCAGCACCCTTTTCGCCAGTTCCGGCGAGGCGGACGCGGCGTTCCTCAGCTCCGACAGCCCGATGGAGCCCGAGCCGAAGACCGGGTCGTTCAAGGCTTCGCGCAGATCGGCGACCAGCCGGGATTCCTCGTCTTCCACCAGGGTGGCCAGATCCACGTCCAGCACCTTGGCGATGCGCAGCAGGACCGGCACGGTCAGCGGACGCTGGTTGTTCTCGATCTGATTAAGGTAGCTGGGCGACACTTCCAGCAGCGCGGCAAGCGCCGCCTGGGACAGTTTCTTGCCCTCGCGCAGACGCCGGAGTTTGTAACCCAGGAACAGCTTCTTGTTCATGACCATAGGTTATAGCCGCCCCGAAGGACCTTCGCAACCTTAGCAACTTCACAGGGGAAGTTTGCGAAGCCCTTCGCAACACCGCCCTTTTCCCCGCGACTCCTGTTGCCAGCCATAGGGCTTTGCGAATACACCCGACGCCAATGTCACTCTGCCCGCCGGAGGCCCGCGTCCATGCACGAAATCATTCAGCAGCTCGAGGAAAAGAGGGAAGGCGCCCGTATGGGCGGTGGCGAGAAGCGTATCGCCGCCCAACACAAGCGCGGCAAGCTTACCGCCCGTGAACGTATCGAGCTTCTGCTCGATCCCGATTCCTTCGAGGAGTGGGACATGTTCAAGGAGCATCGCTGCACCGATTTCGGCATGGACTCGGACGAGAACATGATCCCCGGCGACGGCGTGGTCACCGGCTACGGCACCATCAATGGCCGTCTGGTCTTCGTGTTCAGCCAGGACTTCACCGTGTTCGGCGGCTCGCTGTCGGAAGCCCATGCCGAGAAGATCTGTAAGATCATGGACAAGGCGGTCCAGGTCGGCGCCCCCGTCATCGGCCTCAACGATTCGGGCGGCGCCCGTATCCAGGAAGGTGTCGCTTCGCTCGCTGGCTATGCCGAGGTATTCCAGCGCAACGTCATGGCGTCCGGTGTGGTGCCCCAGATCTCCATGATCATGGGCCCGTGCGCCGGTGGCGCCGTGTACAGCCCGGCCATGACCGACTACATCTTCATGGTCAAGGACAGCTCCTACATGTTCGTGACCGGCCCGGACGTGGTCAAGACCGTGACCCACGAGACGGTGACCGCCGAGGAACTGGGCGGCGCGGTGACCCACTCCACCAAGTCGGGCGTCGCCGATCTGGCCTTCGAGAACGACGTGGAGGCGCTGCTGCAGTTGCGCCGCTTCATGGACTTCCTGCCCAGCTCCAACCGCGAGAAGCCCCCGGTCCGCCCAACCAATGACGGGCCCGAGCGCATCGAGGCCAGCCTCGACACCCTGATCCCCGACAATCCCAACAAGCCCTACGACATGAAGGAGCTGATCCTCAAGGTCGTGGACGAGGGCGATTTCTTCGAGGTGCAGCCGGGCTATGCTGGCAACATCATCGTCGGCTTCGCCCGCATGGAAGGCCGCACGGTGGGTATCGTCGCCAACCAGCCCATGGTGCTGGCCGGTTGCCTGGACATCTCGTCCTCCATCAAGGGCGCCCGCTTCGTGCGCTTCTGCGATGCCTTCAACATTCCCGTGGTCACCTTCGTGGACGTGCCCGGCTTCCTGCCCGGCACGTCGCAGGAATACGGCGGCATCATCAAGCACGGCGCCAAGCTGCTCTATGCCTATGCCGAGTGCACGGTGCCCAAGATCACCGTCATCACCCGCAAGGCCTATGGCGGCGCCTATGACGTGATGAGCTCCAAGCACCTGCGCGGCGACGTGAACTTCGCCTGGCCCACCGCCGAAATCGCGGTGATGGGCCCCAAGGGCGCGGTGGAGATCATCTTCCGCTCCGATATCGGCGATGCCGAGAAGATCGCGGCCAGGACCGAGGAATACCGCCAGAAGTTCGCCAATCCCTTCATTGCCGGTCATCGCGGCTTCATCGACGACGTCATCATGCCCAGAAACACCAGAAAGCGTATCTGCCGCTCCCTGGCCATGTTGAAGGACAAGGACGTGAAGAATCCGTGGCGCAAGCACGGCAACATTCCGCTGTAAGGGGGACGATCACATGTTCACTAAGATTCTGATCGCCAACCGCGGCGAAATCGCCTGCCGGGTCATCAAGACCGCACGCAAGATGGGCATCAAGACGGTGGCGGTCTATTCCGACGCCGACAAGGATGCGCTCCACGTTTCCATGGCCGACGAGGCCGTGCATATCGGCCCGGCGGCCTCGGCCCAGTCCTATCTGGTGATCGACAAGATCGTCGAGGCCTGCAAGAAGACCGGGGCCCAGGCCGTTCATCCCGGCTATGGCTTCCTGTCGGAAAAGCGCGAGTTCCAGGAGGCCCTGGGCAAGGCGGGCATCGCCTTCATCGGCCCCGACGCCCACGCCATCTTCGCCATGGGCGACAAGATCGAGTCCAAGAAGCTGGCCCGCGAAGCTGGCGTCAACACCGTGCCGGGCTATCTCGGCGTGATCAAGGACGCCGACGAGGCGGTGAAGATTGCTCGTGAAATCGGCTATCCCGTCATGCTGAAGGCCTCGGCCGGCGGTGGCGGCAAGGGCATGCGTCTGGCCTGGAACGACGCCGAGGCCCATGAGGGCTTCACCAGCGCCACCAACGAGGCCAAGACCAGCTTCGGCGACGACCGCGTCTTCGTGGAAAAGTTCATCGAGCAGCCCCGCCACATCGAGATCCAGGTTCTGGCCGACGGCCAGGGCACGGTGCTCTATCTGGGCGAGCGCGAATGCTCGATCCAGCGTCGTCACCAGAAGGTCATCGAAGAGGCGCCCTCGCCCTTCCTGACCCCTGAGACCCGCAAGGCCATGGGCGAGCAGGCCTGCGCCCTGGCCCGCATCGTCAATTACAAGTCGGCCGGCACGGTGGAGTTCATCGTCGGCGGCGCCACCGGCGAGTTCTACTTCCTGGAAATGAATACCCGTCTGCAGGTGGAGCATCCGGTCACCGAGATGATCACCGGCCTCGATCTGGTCGAGCAGATGATCCGCGTGGCCTATGGCGAGAAGCTGAAGATCACCCAGGACGACGTCAAGCTTCAGGGCTGGTCCATGGAAGCCCGCGTCTATGCCGAGGACCCCTTCCGTAACTTCCTGCCCTCCACCGGCCGCCTGACCCGTTATCAGCCCCCGGCCGAAAGCCAGCATGTGCGCGTCGATACCGGCGTCTATGAGGGCGGCGAGATCAGCATGTTCTACGATCCCATGATCGCCAAGCTGATCACCTATGGCCCGACCCGCGAGACCGCCATCGCCCATATGCGCCAGGCCTTGGACGAGTACCATATCCGCGGCCTGTCCCATAACATCCCGTTCCTGGCCTCGCTGTTCTCCAAGGAACGCTTCGTCAAGGGCAACCTGACCACCAATTTCATCGCCGAGGAATATCCCAACGGCTTCACCTCCTCGGATCTGCCCTCGGACGATCCCACCACCCTGATCGCCGTGGCGGCGGCCATGAAGCGCCGCATCGTCGAGCGCAATATCCAGATCTCGGGCCAGTTCCCCGGCCATGAGATGAAGGCCCCCACCGAGTGGACCGTGCTGATCGGCGGCACCTATCACGAGGTGGATGTCCACCCCGCTCCCGGCGGCTATGCCGTGGTGGTCGAAGGCGAGGCCGTCGAGGTCAAGACCGACTGGCAGATCGGCGATCCGCTGATCCGCGCCAAGGTCGACGACCGCATGGTTTGCGTCCAGGTGGACCGCACCGGCGTTTCCTTCCGCCTGTCCCATTCCGGGGTCCAGGCCGAGGTTTGGGTCCTGACACGGCCCACCGCCAAGCTGCACAAGCTGATGCCCTTCAAGGCGCCGCCGGATATGAGCAAGTATCTGCTCTCGCCCATGCCCGGCCTGCTGGCCAAGCTGCTGGTCGAGGAAGGCCAGGAGGTCAAGGCCGGTGAGCCGCTGGCCGTGGTCGAGGCCATGAAGATGGAAAACATCCTCAAGGCCGAGCGCGATGCCAAGATCGCCAAGGTGCACGCCAAGTCCGGCGATTCCCTGGCGGTCGATCAGAAGATCATCGAGTTCGCCTCGTGAGCAAAGTCCCGGGGATCGACCGCCTGCTGGCCAATAACAAGGTCTGGGCGGAGGAGACGGAGCGTACCAAGCCCGGCTTCTTCGCCCATCTGGCAGAGCAGCAGACCCCGGGATATCTTTGGATCGGCTGTGCTGATTCGCGGGTTCCGGCCAACGAGATCGTCGGCCTGGAACCCGGTGAGGTTTTCGTCCACCGCAATGTGGCCAATCAGGTCCATCATGCGGATATGAACTGTCTGTCGGTGTTGCAATACGCCATCGACGTACTCAAGGTGGAACACATCATCGTCTGCGGCCATTACGGCTGCGGCGGCGTGCGGGCCGCGCTGCAGGATTCCCGTCTGGGCGTCACCGAGTACTGGATCCGTCCGGTGCGCGATATTTGCGAGTGCCACCGCCACGAACTGGACATGCTGCCCAACGAGGCGGCCCAGGTGGACCGGCTGTGCGAGCTGAACGTCATGGCCCAGGTGCGCAACCTGTGCCGCTCGCCCGTGATCCAGGACGCCTGGCAGCGCGGACAGCAACTGGAAGTGCATTCCTGGGTCTACGGCCTGACCGACGGCATGGTCCGGACCCTGGGGCCGGTGGTGACGGGCTTGAAATCCCTGGATGAATTGGGCGCGTCCTATCTGATGCGTGGCGCGGCGTTTTAAAGAAAAGTGGGAGAAGGTCGATGAGCGAGTTCCCGAAGAAGAGCGTTGCTGATTGGGATGCCCTGGCGTCGAAGGACCTGAAGGGCGCTGCGCCCTCGACCCTGGACTGGGAAACCCCGGAAGGCATCACGGTCAAGCCGCTCTACACCAGTGCCGATCTGGAAGGCCTGGAGCATCTGGGCAGCTTGCCCGGCTTCCCGCCCTTCACCCGGGGCCCCCGCGCCACCATGTATGCCGCCAAGCCGTGGACGGTGCGCCAATACGCGGGTTTCTCCACCGCCGAGGAATCCAACGCCTTCTACCGCAAGAATCTCGCCGCCGGTCAGCAGGGCATTTCCGTGGCCTTCGATCTGGCCACCCATCGCGGCTATGATTCCGATCACCCCCGCGTGGTGGGCGATGTGGGCAAGGCCGGTGTCGCCATCGATTCCGTCGAGGACATGAAGATCCTGTTCGACGGCATCCCGCTCGATAAGATGAGCGTGTCCATGACCATGAACGGCGCCGTGCTGCCGGTTCTGGCGGGCTATATCGTCGCGGCGGAAGAACAGGGCGTCTCCCAGGACCAACTGTCGGGCACCATTCAGAACGACATTCTGAAGGAGTTCATGGTCCGCAACACCTATATCTATCCGCCCGCGCCTTCCATGCGCATCATCGCGGACATCATCTCCTATACGTCCAAGAACATGCCCAAGTTCAACTCCATCTCCATCTCCGGCTACCACATGCAGGAAGCCGGGGCGACGGCGGTGCAGGAACTGGCTTTCACCCTGGCCGACGGTCTGGAATATGTGCGCGCCGCGCTCGGCACCGGGCTCAAGATCGACGAATTCGCTGGCCGCCTGTCCTTCTTCTGGGCCATCGGCATGAACTTCTTCATGGAGATCGCCAAGATGCGCGCGGGCCGCCTGTTGTGGGCGCGCATCATCAAGCAGTTCGACCCGCAAAAGCCCTCGTCCATGGCGCTGCGCACCCACTGCCAGACCTCGGGCGTGTCGCTGACGGAAAAGGACGCCTACAACAACGTCATCCGCACCACCATCGAAGCCATGGCCGCCGTGCTGGGCGGGACCCAGTCGCTGCACACCAATGCCCTGGACGAAGCCATCGCGCTGCCCACGCCGTTCTCGGCCCGCATCGCGCGCAACACCCAGCTGATTATTCAGGAAGAGACCGGCATTCCCCATGTGGTCGATCCTCTGGCGGGCTCCTACTACGTGGAAAGCCTGACCAACGCCCTGGCCGAGGAAGCCTGGAAGCTGATCCAGGAAGTCGAGGAACTGGGCGGCATGACCAAGGCCGTGGAATCGGGCATGCCCAAGATGAAGATCGAGGAGGCCGCCGCCCGGCGTCAGGCCCGCATCGATCGGGGCGAGGAAGTGGTGGTCGGCGTCAACAAGTACCAGCCCGCCGAGGAAACCCCCATCGAGATCCTCGACGTTGACAACGCCAAAGTGCGTGACTCCCAGATCGCGCGCCTCAAGCAGATCAAGACCACCCGCGATCAGGCCAAGGTAGAGGCCGCCCTGGTCGCGCTGGCCAAGGCGGGCGAATCGGGCGAAGGCAACCTGCTGGCCCTGGCCGTCGAGGCGACACGGGCGCGCGCCACCGTGGGCGAGATTTCGGACGCCCTGGAGAAGTCCTTCACCCGTCACCGCGCCGTCAACCGCACCATTTCGGGCGTCTATGGCGGCGTGTACAAGGATGACGCGGGCTTTGCCAAGCTGAAGGCCGATATCGCGGCCTTCGCCAAGACCGAGGGCCGCCGTCCCCGCATGCTGGTCTGCAAGATGGGCCAGGACGGCCATGACCGCGGCGCCAAGGTCATCGCCACCGCCTTTGCCGATCTGGGCTTCGACGTGGATATCGGCCCGCTGTTCCAGACCCCGGAAGAGGCCGCCCGTCAGGCGGTGGAGAACGACGTGCATATCGTCGCCGCCTCCAGCCTGGCCGCCGGTCACAAGACCCTGGTTCCGTCCCTCATCGCCGAGTTGAAGGCCCAGGGCGCGGGCGACATTCTGGTGGTCACGGGCGGCGTCATCCCCACCCAGGACTACGACTTCCTGTACAAGGCGGGCGTGGCCGCGGTCTACGGCCCCGGCACCAATATCCCCAAGGCCGCCGCCGAGATCCTGGAACTGCTGAAGAAGCGGGGACAGGCCGCCTGATTTCGGGCGTTAAGGATCTGATTGCCCATGGGCGGGAAGGCGACTTCCCGCCCATTTTCGTTCACTCCATGGAATCATAGAAACTCTTCAAGACCGAGAGACCGGCGTTTCCTCCGGTGGTCAAATCCAAAAGATTGGACCCCATGCTCGATCCTGATGATGGATTTCGCAGTTTGAGCTGGGCGGTCTGGGCCGAGGCGTTGATGGAATCGGCCGTATCCTGGCTCATTCCCGCCAGGATGGCATCGGCGGAACCGCCCGAACCGTCCATTCCCGATGCCGCCATCCGCGCTCTTTGGGTGGCGGAAGCCTTTTCCAAAAGGTCGCGTTGCTGCTGCTGGTCGGCGGCCTGACGCTGAAGGATCAGCTGGTTCTGCCGGGCTTGCGCATCCGCCTGGGCCGCAGCGGCCTCATTTGCCGCCGAGGCGCGGCTGGCCTGACCGGCCACACTCATGGCGGCGCTGGCCACCACGGGAACAATCGTCTCGAATCCTGACATATCTTTCTCCTGTGAATAGGGGCTCCCGGCACCGCCTGAGAACCTTACGATGAAGAGCAAAGCCCGTGATCAGATCACCGGTTGCTCTTTGAGATCTTTGTTTGACCGCGACAAGTTTCCCCCTTCCGGGCGGCGAAAAACCCATTATCATCCCTGCTAATGGGGTCTTTGCCGGATAGGCGGACATGAGCCAGGTTTCGACGAACACACGGACACATACCCACCGTACCGACCGCATCGAGGCGCGGGCCAACGGCCTGCTGGGCGATTGCCGCCGCGCCTTTCATGCCTTCGGCGATCTGGACGAACTGGCGGAAAATCTGCGCATCTTGTCGCTCAACGCCGAACTGGCGGCGGGCCGGGCGGGGGACAAGGGCAAGGCGGTCAGGGCACTCACCCAATACACCCGCGAACTGGTCAACCGTCTGGCCCAGATACAGGGCGAGATGCATTCCTTGCGCGGGCGCACTTTCGCCTTCTCGTCCACCATCTTACGGGCGCTGATGCAGCTTCGCCTGTTCGAGCGCGCCAACCAGCTGATCGACAACGATCCGGCCGACAGACAATCGAATGATTGCGCCAAGCGGGCTTTCGCCGATCTGATGACCATGCTGGTCGATACCCTGGACGGCATGGCCAATGCCGTGAGCGATCTGACGCGTCGCACCCACGGCGTGGAAGAAGTGGTCAGTCAGTCCGATTCCATCGCCACCAACATCGCCATCGAGGCCGCCGCCGCCGGTGTCCACGAGAAGGAGTTCCGCACGGTCTCGGACACGATGCGGCTTTATGTGGACGACCTGCGCCAGATGATCGACGAAGCGTCGGACGCGGTGCGCCGTGCCGCCGAGAAGGGGGTGGCGTTGCGGCGCGTCGGCCTCGACGCCCTTGATGAACTCCATCGCAACTCATAGCCAGTCAGGACCCAAGCCATGAAGTGCGTTACGCTGTACCGCGAGGATGATCACTGCTGGCAAATATTCGGCCAGGACCCGGACAGGCCTGACGCCATCGTCGACACCAACCAGTATCTGGTCCGGTCGGGCGACAACGCCATCCTGCTCGATCCGGGCGGGATGGAGGTGTTTCCGGCCATGCTGGCGGCGCTGACGCGCGAAATACCGGTGTCCAATCTCAAGGCGCTGTTCCTGTCACATCAGGACCCGGATATCGGCTCGTCCCTGCCGCTGTGGCGCCGGGTCTGCGAGCCCGACATCAAGGTCTATCTGTCCTGGCTGTGGTCCAGTTTCACCGCCCATTTCGACCGCGACGCCACCTTCACCACCATTCCCGACGAGGGAATGGAAATATCGCTGTCGCCCAGCCTCCGCTTGCGCTTCATCCCGGCCCATTACCTTCATTCCTCGGGCAATTTCAACGTCTACGACCCCAAGGCGAAGGTCTTGTTCTCGGGCGATGTGGGCGCCGCGCTGGTCCCTAGGGACAAGGCCAGCGGCTCCATGTTCGTCACCGACTTCGCCTCCCATGTGCAGTACATGGATGGGTTCCACCGCCGCTGGCTGGCCTCGACCCGCGCCCGTGACGCCTGGTGCGCCCAGGTGTCCAAGCTGGAGATCGACATCTTGGCGCCGCAGCACGGCCTGGTGTTCAAGGGTGACGACGTCAAGCGCTTCATCGATTGGTTCGCCGGTCTCGATATCGGCAGCGGCGTCGCCGCCATGAACCGGTAAGCAGCCGCATCAAAGCCCCCTCCCCGTGGGGAGGGGGCTTTTTCATGCCTATTCCCCGTAAAGGCGGCGGAAGCCGTCACTGACCTTGGCGATGAAGGCCGGGTCCTTGGTCTTCCAGTAGCGGGGATCGTTGATCATCTTCTTCAATTGCTCCTCGGTGCGGCCATCGGCTCCGGCCGACGGCGCTGCGCCCAGCGACGGTTCATCGGACAGCATCAGACGATGCATGGTCTTGACCCCGTCGGCGGTGGAGGCCAGGGCGTCATAGGCCGCCTTGGGCAGATTGGCCTTGCCCCAGGCCTTGATCTGGCGCGCACTTTCCTGCCACTGGACCTCGCCGCCGAAATGGCCCTTCAGATGTTCGATCTGGCTGGCCTGATCCTGGCTGGCGGCCAGGTCATTGATCAGGGGCAGCAGGCATTCATGGGCCAGATCATAAACCATCTGGGCCTGTTCCTGGGTGAAGCCGGCCTGATGCAGGCGCTGGTTCACACCGGGATCGCTGGCCAGGGCGGGGTGAGAGGCATTGATGCTGTACTGATCAGGGCTGGGCGGAACGCCAACGGCCCGGCGGAAGGTGCCGACCTCGTCGGCCCCGGACTGGGGACCGGGAACCCGGACCATGGACGAGGCGCGGCGTTCGAGATCGCGATAGGCCCGCAACAGGGCGTCGGTCCGCACCTGGCCGGTGGCGGAATCCCAGAACTTGGCGGGCACGTTCTCGGGGCGGGCGGTCTCGCCGACAGTGTCGGCGGAAGGCGAAAAAGCGGCTTGGGACATCATTGTAAACTCCTTTGAAGTTGTATCAGGGCGCCCTACATCCCCGTCCGGCCACGGGCGGCCAGGGCAAGGAGATGCAGGACCAGATGACGCTGGCCTTCCAGATGGCGCAGCGCGTTGTCGCCGGACTCAGGTCCGAGACAGCGATCGATGGTCATGGATTTCAGGTGGTGCAGAACGGCCTCGCCATCGGGGGTGGCGAACAGCCGGGCGGCCTGCCGGGACAACAACTGAACCGCGTCGTCGCCGTGCGAGGACGCCGCGGCGTGGTCCAACCAGGTCCAGCCGGAATCACCCGGGGGCATGGAAGCCTCCCTTGGGCTTGTGCCCGCCCGGCGCATCAAGGCCCCTGATGAGCGAGTCGAGGGCGGCCGGGTCGGGATCCATGGCGCCTGCCTGTTGCTCCGAGGCGGGACGGACCAGTTCCGACGGAACGTTGAAGGCCCGGCCCAGCCAGCGGGCGGCGGCTGCCGCATCGACGGTGGCCAGGGCCGCAGGGCCCAGACTGGACAGGGCACCCAGCCAGCTCAGCACGTTGCGGGCGTCGCGACGTCCCTGATTCTGAGCCAATGGCGAGCGGTATTGCAGATCGAAAACGCGCCCATCCACCGACAGCGGGGGAATTTCGCCCCGCCTGCGCAGGATATGGATGGCGCGCATGATCAGCGGGGTCAGCAGTTCGCTTTGCAAGCGGCCATAAGTCGCACCCAGCAGCCGGGCCATGTCGTCGGAACGCTGCAACACCTCGGTGGCGGTGAGCGACGGAGAGGCGGGCTGGCTCAGCTTGTCGCCCATCAGGGCGTGGCGGATGCGGCCCCTGAGATCGTCGAGCACCAGTTGCGAGGTGTCGAAGCGCCCCGGCGCGGTCAGCGGCTGCAACCCGGCCGACCCCACCGCCTTTGGAATGATGGTGCCGGGAACCAGCTTGATATTGGCGGGATTGAGCACCCCGTCGTCATCGGCCTGCCAGATGCCGGTCACCGCGATGGTGGCGTTCTTCAGCACCAGTTCCACCACTTTGTTGGCGGTCTTGATGTCGGGCAGGGCCTTCATGACCGGAGAGCGGCCATAAACCTCGCCCGGAGCCTTCAGCCAGCGGAAATTGAGAAAGGGCGAACTGGAAAACGACCCACGCCCCAAAACCACATCCGAGGATTCGTCGTCGAGCACTGCGGCATAGGAATAGCCGCCACGCACCGGAATCACCGCTTCGACCACACCCAGGCGCAAATCAGGATCATCGGCCGCCGCCTTGATCAGATGGCCGGACAGGACGGCGCGGGCAAAGCGCGCCTTCAGCGCCGCCACGGACATTTCGCTGCGGCGGAAGGTGACGTCCAGACGCCCGGCGGGCCCCTCCTCCAGCACCACCTGGCCCAAGGGAACCGAGGTGAAGCGGAAGGCGGAGGCCTCGCCGGGTGCGGCCTCCTCGAACAACAGCGAGGCGGTGCCGCCGGTGACCGCATCCAGATAGCACTGGTGCATTTCGATGGCGAAGTTGGAGCGATCGAAATGGGACTGCATCACGGCGGCCACCCGCTCCAGGAGCGGAGCCACCTGATCGCGTTCGGCCTCGGGCATCTGATCGCCAGCGGTCAGCCCGAACCATTGCGCCCAGGGCGGAGTCAGTTCCGACAATAGGCTGGCGGCCAGTTGATCGACGCAGTCGGGAGCCGTGCCGTCGAACAGCCGGTCGGCCTTGCGTTCGCCCGGCACACCGGCGTGGAACATGCCGTCGCGCAGGGGCAGGGCGTAGTCGTAGCATTCCTGCCAGTGGGATTCCCAGGTGGAGCGGCGTTCCTTGGCCTTGCGGTAACGCCGCAGCAAAACCGAAGGGTCATCCCCCTCGACGCCCAACAGGGCCTCGCCCAAGGCGGCCTTTTCCTCGCCATCCTTGCGGCGGCGGGTTTCGGTACCGTCCATGTCTATTCTCCCAGCAAGGTCTTGCCCGTGCGATTGCCCGAGCCCGCCGATTGCAGAACCCCGGTCTCCGAGGTGGCGATGGTGCCCAGCAGGCCGCGCCGGTTGCGGTTGATGGCATCGAGACGTTCACTGGCCGCCGCATCCTCAGGGCTGGGCGTCGCAGGCAGGACCACCGGCGCAGGCGGGGACGGCGGATCGGGAGCAAAGAAACCACCCATGGCATATCTCCTTACGAATTGATCATGTTTTGTTCCCGTCCGCAGCCGAAGCCATCCGCCTCGCTGGTGGCGAGGGGTTGGTCCGGACAGAGTTCGGGTGTTGATTTCCTGACCATAGACCTAATTTTTACATCTGTAAAGGACTTTTTTCCGTTACTAGCAAGATAGTCATACAACTGGCCTGGCGTCAGCACCCACCGCTCTTGCAGCCCCAACACCCGCTTCACCGCCTCGACGCAGGAATATAGACCGATCGGACTGGGGCGGCGGGGCGGGTGGCGCACGGCGGTCTCGACCACGGTCAGCCCGTCCTGCGATCGCAGCCAGGCGAGGAGATCGAGGCCGCCTCCCGGCGACCAGACCTCCACCGAGGTCCGATGCGCCAGGGGATTGATGCAGACCCAAGCGCCATCCAATTCCAGCAGGACGAAACAATGACGAAATCCCGGCCGCAACAGGCGCAACCAGGCTAAATCGGCCTTGCCCGAGAACACCACCAGGGCCCGGGAAGACGGATTCATGCGATGATCCCCTTGGCCCGTAACGGTACCGCCAGCCGGTCCAGCGCCTCGCGCCACAGGCGGGTCTCGCCGCCATCGTCCCCGACCGTCCTGGCGGCTTCGTCCCCAAACCGCACCAGGACCCGCAAATGGGCACCCCGAAGGACGCGATGGCGATAGAGGCGCCGAACCTCGCGCGCGATGTCGTCGGGGACGCAAGGCCTGGCAATATCCCCAAGCCCTGCCTGAAACCGCGCCCCCTCGTCGCGGGCCATCTGGCAGTGGGCATACCAGATCCAGGCATCCTCCGGCGTGGCGAAGGGCTCGCCCTCCCGAGCATCATAGGTTCCCTTAATGTTTCGCATAGCAGCCATCTTTGTTCTCCACTTATAGGACCATATGCCATTGACATTGCGTCACGCCCCGGAATAGAGTCAAGAAAAAGGTTTATGTTCCTGTAGAACCGGAGGCAAAATTGCGGGACCATCTTCCCATGCTGAAGCACGCCGACATCTGGGCCGCCATTGATGCGCTTGCCCGTGACCACGGGCTGACGGCGTCTGCCCTTGCCCGCAAGGCCGGGCTGGACCCCACCACCTTCAACAAGAGCAAACGCGTCACCCGCGAGGGCAAGCCCCGCTGGCCGTCGACGGAAAGCGTCGCCAAGGTTCTGGAGGCCACCGGGGCCACCATGACCGCCTTCGTCGGTTATATCGAGGATACGGCCCAAGCGCGCCAGACGGCCAACACCATCCCCCTGATCGGATTCGCCCAGGCGGGTGACTGCGGTTATTTCGACGATGCCGGTTATCCGGTGGGCGGCAGCTGGGATGAGATCCCCTTCCCCGAGATCGGCGACCCCCATGCCTATGCACTGGAGGTCAGCGGCGATTCCATGGAACCCCTCTACCGCGACGGCGACGTGGTGATCGTTTCCCCCGCCGCGGGCGTTCGGCGCGGCGACCGCGTGGTGGTGCGCACCACCGAGGGCGAAGTGATGGTCAAGCAGTTGGTGCGCCAGACCGCCAAGCGCATCGAACTGGCCTCCATCAATCCGGCCCATCCCGGCCGTTCCCTGGCCACCGAGGAGGTGGCCTGGATCGCCCGGATTCTGTGGTCCAGCCAATAATTTCCTGAATCAGAGGAGACCGGGAAATGCCCGTCCGCTTTGCCTTTGGGCAAATGGATGCGGCGGAGCGGCGCCATGACGGCCCCATTCCGCCCGCCGACCCCGCCGCCCCGCCATCGGGAAGGGCGCGGGCGCGGCTGTTCCAGCGGCTGGCCGCCGAGCAGCGCGAGGATATCTCGCGACGGCGGCAATGCCTGACCGTACCGACCCTGGCCGACGACGCAATATCGCCGCGCGATCAGGCAAGGCTGAGATTCTACCGTGACCAGGGCGCCGCCTGGGCGGCGCTCCTGGCAAAGTAGGGCTACCCGACGATGTGGGCGCCGCCGTCGATATACAAGGTGGTGCCGGTCACCGACTTGGCCAGATCGCTGACCAGATAGGCGGCGAAGGAACCGCAATCATTGATATCGGCCAACTGATGGGTCGGCGCCTTCTGGGCGGCGGCGTCCATCAGTTCGTCGAAGCGGTCGATGCCCGAGGCGGCGCGGGTCTTCAGCGGTCCGGGCGACAGGGCCAGGACGCGGATACCCTTGGGGCCAAGCTCGTGCGCCAGATACTTGGTGGTGCTTTCCAGCGCCGCCTTGACCGGACCCATGACGTTGTAGTGCTCGACCACCTTGCGGCCGCCATAGAACGACACGGTGATCAGGGCGCCGCCATTCTTCATCAGCGGCTCGGCCAGCTTGGCGCAGCGAACGAAGGAGAAGCACGACACATCCATGGCCAGGGCGAAACCCTCGCGCGAGCAATCGGTCACGCGGCCATGAAGATCGTCACGATTGGCATAGGCGATGGAGTGGATGACGAAGTCCAGACGGCCCCACTTCTCCTCGATGGCCTTGAACACCGCTTCCAGCTGACCATCCTCGCGCACGTCGCAAGGCAGGTAGATGGGGGCAAACAGGCCCTCGGCCAGGGGGCGGACGTATTTGTCGCCCTTCTCGTTGAGATAGGTGATGGCCAGTTCGGCACCATAGGCGTGGCAGTGCTTGGCGATGCCATATGCGATGGACTGGTCATTGGCGATACCGATGATCAATCCCTTCTTGCCGCGCAGATCGAGAAGCTTCAGCGGCGCCGGAGCGGCATTCACGTCGATGGTCATGATGACAAACTCTCCAATATGCATTGCTGCGACGCAGCATAGACCCCCACTCCTTATTTCTTCAAGCGGTATGACCAGCCGTGCCCTGCATTTCGCACAACCGTAATATTCGGAAAACATTGAGTGTTCAATGAAACGCCAATGAGCTTGACGCTCGGGCGTGCCCGGCGCTATGTCTTGGTCCGTGGTGATTTGTCCGACCGGATTGCGGCCACGTTAAACATCCCGCTAAAGAGGTCCGAGCGCTCCGCTAGTCGAGCCCCGGCCCGCACCATGGTCGGGGCTTTTGTCTTCGGAGGTTCCCATGAGCAATAGCGATTCCAAGCCTGCCCGCACCTGGCGCCCCCGCACTCAAGCGGTGCGCGGCGGGTTGTCGCGCACCAATTTTCGCGAGACCTCGGAAGCCATGTTCATGAATTCCGGCTATGTCTATGACAGCGCCGAGGAGGCCGAGGCCAGTTTCGACGGCACCTTGGACCGCATGGTCTATTCCCGCTTCAAGAATCCGACCATCGCCGTCTTCGAACAGCGCCTGGCCGAAATCGAGGGCGCGCCCGCCTGCCGCGCCACCGCTTCGGGCATGGCCGCCGTCCATGCCGCCCTGCTCTGCCAGTTGAAGGCCGGAGACCGCGTCGTGGCTTCGAATGCGCTGTTCGGCTCGTGCCACTGGATCATCAACGAATTGCTGCCGCGCTACGGCATCGAGCGGGTCTTCGTCGACGGCACCGATCTCAAGTCCTGGGAAGCCGCCCTGTCCCGTCCCACCGCCTGCGTCTTCCTGGAGACGCCCTCCAATCCGACGCTGGAGATCATCGATCTGGCCGCCGTATGCGATCTTGCCCACAAGGCCGGGGCCAAGGTGGTGGTGGACAACGTCTTCGCCACCCCCATCTTGCAAAGCCCGCTGGAACTGGGTGCCGACATCGTCGTCTATTCCGCCACCAAGCATATTGACGGCCAGGGCCGCTGCCTGGGAGGTGCCGTTCTGGGCTCTACCGAATTTTGCGCCGATATCCTGGGGCCCTTCCTGCGCAATACCGGACCCTGCATGTCGCCCTTCAACGCCTGGGTCCTGCTGAAAGGCCTCGAGACGCTGGATCTGCGCATGGAACGCCACTGTTCCAATGCCCTGAAACTGGCCCGCTTCCTGGAGACCCGTGGGGAAGTGGCCCGCGTCCTTTATCCCGGCCTGGAAAGCCACCCCCAGCACGATCTGGCCAAGCGCCAGATGCGCGGCTGGGGCAGCATCGTGGCCCTTGAGCTCAAAGGCGGCAAACAGGCGGCCTATGATCTGCTGAACGGCCTGGACCTGATCGACATCTCCAACAATCTGGGCGATGCCAAGAGCCTGATCACCCATCCCTGGACCACCACCCATCAGCGCCTGAGCCCTGAGGACAAGCTGTCCATGGGCATTACCGAGGGGTTGCTGCGCCTGTCGGTGGGCCTGGAGGACGGCGACGATCTGGCCGACGACATCGCCCAGGCGCTGGAAAGCTAGACTCTTTCGATTCTGCCGGTGGACAAAGGCCGATCTCCCCCTGATATGATGGGGATCGGTCTTGTTCCGGACGGGGAGTTTCATGTACAGCCAGACCACCCGAGACGTCGAGGTCAGCGTCAAGCCCTTCTACCTGGACGACCAGTCCTCGCCCGAAGACAATCACTTCGTCTGGGCCTATCGCGTGCGCATCATCAACAAGGGGACCCGTACCGTCCAGCTCATGCGCCGCCACTGGGTCATCACCGACGCCATCGGCCGGGTACAGGAAGTCAAGGGACCGGGAGTGGTGGGCGAACAGCCCGTTCTGCGCCCCGGCGATGCCTATGAATACACGTCCGGCACGCCCTTGCCCACGCCGTCCGGCATCATGGTCGGCACCTACGAGATGGAGGACGAGGACGGCTCGGCCTTCGACATCGCCATCCCCGCTTTTTCCCTCGACAGCCCCCATGAGAAACCCAGACTGAATTAGTCGGGCTTGTATTTTCTGGGAAGCGCCTCCACATGCCGGATCGTGATCAAAGCGAAAGGAACGCCGCCGTGAGCAACGACTCCGCCTCCCTCACCCTGCCCAAGGAACTGCTTCCCGCCCAGGCCCACCGCCTGGCAAAGCCCTCGCGCGAAGAGGCCGAGGAAGCGGTGCGCACCCTGCTGCGCTGGGCCGGCGACGATCCCGACCGCGAAGGCCTGGTGGGCACCCCCGACCGGGTGGTGCGCGCCTACGAGGAGTTTTTCTCCGGCTACGACCTGGACCCCACCGAGATCCTGCACCGCACCTTTGAGGAAACCGACGGTTACGACGAGATGGTGCTGCTGCGCGATATCCGCCTGGAATCCCATTGCGAACACCATGTGGTCCCCATCATCGGCAAGGCCCATGTGGCCTATCTGCCCAACCGCCGGGTGGTAGGCATCTCCAAGCTGGCCCGCGTGGTGGAAATCTATGCGCGCCGCCTGCAGATTCAGGAAAAGCTGACCGCCCAGATCGCCAATACCATTAATGACGTGCTGCAGCCCAAGGGCGTCGCCGTGGTCATCGAAGCCGCCCACCAGTGCATGACCACCAGAGGCATTCACAAGCCCGGCGTCACCATGGTCACCAGCCGCATGCTGGGCGCCTTCCGCGACGACCCCGCCACGCGCCGCGAATTCATGGCGCTGATCCACAACCAGCATTCGGGTGGGCTGTCGAACGTTTAGGCCCTGACCAACCCCTCCACCGGGCGCACGGCGGCGCTATCGGGAAAGACGGCGCCGTCGAGGACCTTGGGCGTTACTCCCAGATGATCACGCAGGATGGCCTTGAAGACGGCGCGGCTGTCCAGGGTGGGAAGCAGGTCGCGGCTCTGGTAGAGCCGGGCTTTGTCCAGGCCGGGCCAGTCGGTGAAGACTTTTCCGCCCGCCACGGCGCCACCGGCTAGAATCATGGCGCCGCCGGTGCCGTGATCGCTGCCCCCCGTGCCGTTCTCGGCCACGGTGCGGCCGAATTCGGACGCGGCAACCACAATGGTGGTTTTCCAGGCGGGGCCGAGGGCACGGGCCAGGGCATTGATGCCCTCGGCCAATTGCCCGAGTGGTTGGTTCATGCGACCCAACTGGCCGCTATGGGTATCCCAGCCGCCCAGTTCCATCACGGCCAGCCGGGGGCCGGCGGGCGCGGCCATCAGACTGCCCGCGGCACCGGCCAGGGCGGGAAAGGCATTGGCGACCTTGCGGGCTCCGCCCGCCATGCCCGGTTCGGCGGCCAGGGCCTCGGTAGCCAGGGTGTCCATCTGCACCCCTTCCTCGAAGGCCATGGACAAGAGCGGATCACCGGCAAAAAGCGCCCGCAGCGCGGCCAGGCGCGCGGGCGGCAGACCGGGCAGCGGCGACGGCGCCCAGGATGAGGCCTTGGCCGGTCCGCGCAGCAGCAGCGGCAGGGACTGGCTCACCGCCAGGGCGGGTGCATTGCCCAGCGCCGCCACGGCCCGGTTGAGCCAGCCGTCCTTGAGAGCATGGGGGCGCGTTGCCCCCGATTCCAGCACGTCCTGGCCGTCGAAATGGGACCGCTCGCGATAGGGCGAGGCCACCGCATGCACCAAGGCCAGTTCGCGGGCCTGCCACAGGGGCAGCAAGGGGGACAGGGCGGGATGCAGGGCGAAGGTGGAATCAAGACGCGGCGCGCCGCCCTCGGCCTTGAGGGCAAGACCACCCCGCGCCGCCTCATACGCGGGATCGCCCAGCGGCGGCACGGCGTGCAGCCCGTCCATGCCACCGCGCAGGACGATCACCACCAGACGGCGCTCGGCCAGGGGCGCGGCCCAGGCGGCGGGAACGAAACCGAGCGCGGCAGAAGCGCCGAGAAAGGCGCGGCGGGAGAGGTCCATGCTCATCTCCTCTGAAACTCCCGGCTGGCCAGAAGAAGGAACAGCCCTTCGGGTCCACCGGCCCCGCTCAGGGCCTGACGGGTGGCGGGACCGGCGGCAATCACCTGTTCGGCCTGGGCAGGGGTAAATCCCTTGCCCTTGCGGTCGGCCAGGGCCTTCAGCCATTCCAGCCGCAGCATCAGCGCTTCCGGGGCCATCCAGCCTTCGGCCCGGTCGGTCCATCCCGCCGGGGACGGCGCCGACCAGACGGGCTGGCCCAGCAGATTGAGGGACTGAACCAGACGGCGGTCGGCATCCTCTCCACTCTCGGCGCCGGTCAGCCGCAGGGCGGCGATGACCAGATCGTCGGGACTGCGCAACTTGGCCAGGGGCTGGCTCCAGGTCTCGCCCCGCATGACCAGCAGGCGGGTCACGGCCAGCAGGTCGCCATCGGTGTCGAGGAAGGTCCGGGCCAGCGCGTCGATCAGGGCGGGCGGCGGCTCGTCGGCAGCGAAGTGTCGCGCCAGCTTGGTGGCGACAAAGCGGGCCGTGGATTTTTCCCGCGACAGGATCAAGAGGGCACGTTCGGCTTCCATCTCGCCGCCGTCGAAGACCTGGCCCAGCAGGCGCTTGGGCCCCGGTTCGTGACGGTTGGGCACATAGCGGAAAAATCCCCCCGCTGGATCGATGGTCCAGCCGGTCAAGATTCCGGCAAAGGCCTCCACATCGGCCTGGCCATAGCCACCATCCACGCCCAGGGTGTGCAGTTCCAAAATCTCGCGCGCCAGATTCTCGTTCAGCCCCTTGCGCTGCTTTTGCCCAGCGGGAGAGTTGGGGCCGATGGACTGGGCGTTGTCCAGGTAGCCCAGCATGGCGGGATGGCGCACCACGGCGCGCAGCATGTCGTGAAAGTGGCCCAGGACCTGGGGACGGATGGCCTCGCGCTCGAAAGCGCCGATGATAGGGGCCACATTATGGCGCTGGGCCGAAACGGTGAAATGGTTGCTCCAAAACCGGACCAGCCGCTCCACCACCGGGCTGGGCGAGGTCACACCCGCGCGGATGCGGGCCGCCGCCTCGGTGACGAACAGGCGGCGCATCTCGTCCTTGCCCAATTCGGGATTGGCCTTTTGGGCTTTCTTGATCTCCTCCATGCGCCGAAGCGTGGTGGCATGGTCGGGCAAACCGGACAGTTCCGCCGGTACGGACGGGTGCTCCAATCGCTCAAGCACCCAGGCGCGGGGATCGGCGGCGATGGCGGCAACCTCGCCGGGGGCGGCGCCCATCCCGAAACGGGTCAGGGCGAAAAGGGCGGCTTCCTTGCTCATACGCATATTCGTGCCAAAGAATTACGGCGGCATGAAGGCGGAATATATGTCTTTCTGAACAATCATGAGTAGGCCTATTGGTGCGATTGATCGTCCATTCGCCGTCCTTCATCATTCGTTCTTCGTCGTAACTTTCTCTGGGGAGGGAAAGGCGGCGCCAACTTGGGGGGATCGACATGAAGGCAGTGGGATGGGTCGCCGCATTGGGACTCGTGACGGCGCTGGGCGCCGAGGCCGCGCCTCAGGCGGTAGAGTACAAGGGGAGGAAAATCCAGATTGGAGCGGGTGAACAGGCGTCGGAATGCGTGGCACTGCTGCGCAAGGCCATCGACATGACGGCGGAACTGGCCCCCAAGCAGCGGGCCCTGAGCGCCGAGGTCAAGGACCTGCGCTGTCAGCCGATCTCCGCGGACAAACAGACCAATGCGGTCGTCGACAACACGATCGGAATCTACACCATGCAGTCGCCGGACATTCCCGGCGGATATATCCGCTTCCCCTTAAAGCCCGGCAGCCTGTCCGCCGCCGAGGTCGTCATCTCGCTGGTGGGCAACGGCCAGTACGCCAAGTGGCATCAGGCCTATCTGGCGGCCAAGTCCCAGGGCGACGCGTCAGCCAGGCGATATCACGCTATCCTCACCAAATCGGATCAGAAAATTCTGAGCGCCGCGGAATGCGAGTTGCTCGACCATCGGCGGGCCGCAGTCAAGGCCCTCGATCTGGGAGAAAGGCGCCTGGCCTCCATCAACCGGGAAAGCTCGCTGCGCGGCTGTCCCTGATCCGGGCTGCTACTTCTTGGACTTGCCCCTGGGCATGCGCGATTCCATCAGGGCGAAGAGCTTGGTGTCGAACAGCCACAGCATGATGCCCTCTTCGCTTTCCTTCATCTGGCCTTCATTGGTGCCGTTCAGCCAGCGGACGTAATAGGGCACTTTCTGCACTGGCGCCCCCCAGCGGTCGGACAGGAAGGCGAAGGTGGTGGGGAACTTGTCCGGGTCCTGGCGGCCGACGATCTGGAAGATGCGTTGAACCCCCGTCTCGTCCTCAATGGTCATGAACCACAATTCGGTGGGCACCCCGCCCACCGAAGTGGGCTTGGGGGCCCAGTTGTTCTTGCCGTCATCGGCGAAGATGGCGCAGCGGTCCACCTTGGCGGTGACCATGGCGCCCACCATCATCAGCGGAGTTTTCTCCACCCCCGGCGGCTTGTCGGCATCCCAGCCGCAGATCATGCGGGTATTGGCGGGAAGGGCCGCATAGCGCAGCTGATTGGCCCGCATGCCCAATTGGGCCGGGCCCAGCTCCAAGGGGCGGGTGGTGTCGGCGGCCCAGGCGGGCAGGCTGAGCAGAAGAAAGCCCAGCAGGGCGGCAAGACGCATGGCAACTACTCGCGATTGGAGGTTCCGGGGGATCGCATCAGCTTGCGCAGACGGACATCGCCCACGGCGATGGCGAATTCATCGGGATATTTGTCGTCGATGAACATCAGGGTCTCGTGCTGCTCGTCCTTCCAGCCCAGCATGCGATCGGCCTGGGTGGCGGGTTCGCCCAGCATGGAGCCCAGCAGGCCCGCCGCCTTGTCCCATTCCGAATTACGGCCCCACAGGCTGAACTGCGCCAGGCGGTATCGCCCCTGCGAGCCCTGCTCCACGAAGATCAGCCACAGCCGCGCATCACCGAATACCGTCGGCACGCCTGCCAGCGACCAGACTCCCTTGCCGTCATCGACGAAGACCGCGCAGCGCCGCACATGGTCGGCGCCTCGCGAACGCTGCGCCTGCATCAGACCGGGATTGGCCAGCCGGGGCTTCTCCACATCGGACTCACAGACGATGCGGCGGTCGGGCGCAAGCTTCATGGCGCGCACGTCTTCCATCTGGGCTCCGGGCTGGGGCAGGCCTTCGCCCAGGGCGCGGACCACCTTTGGGTCGGCCATGGCCGGCCCCCATGCGGCAATCAGCACCATCGCCAGTGTCCAGAGCCGGGAACAAGAAGCCATGAAACTCCCCTGCATGTTGTGCACCCGCGAAGTATGACATGGGGACATGGCCGCCGTCATCGGGTCTCCGACGCAAGGGTCTCAAGCTTTCCTGACGCAGCCCTGTCGGCACCCGAAGGCAGTGGAGCCGACTGATCCTCCACCCAGGCGGCGATATCGTCGATTACCACCTGGGCCTGAAGATCGCGCAGCAGCATGTGCCAGCCATTCTCGTACAGCGCCGCGCGCTGGCGGGTGCCCAGATGGGGAAGACCGGCCACCGCCGCCCAGGTGGGCTCGGGCGGAATGATCTCGTCATGGGCGCCGTAAAGCAGCAGCAAGGGCAGTTCCAGATGGGGAGCGGCCTCTTGCGCCGCATCCATCAGGTCGACCATGCCGTGAATGGCATCCACCCGCGTCTCCTTGATGACCAGGGGGTCCTTGGACAGGGCGCGCAGCATCTCGATATTGTCGGAAGGCCTGATCTTCAGTCCGCGCCCGGTCAGCACCCAGCCCGGCGCGACCTTGTAGGACAGCCACAGGGCGGCGCGCTGGTACCAGGGCATGGAAGCGCGCCCCCATACCGCGGGCGCCGAGAGGATAAGGCCCCGTATCTCGGGCGGCGGCGCATGGGCTCCGGTCTCGATCACCACGGCGCCCCCCATGCTCTCGCCCAGCAGATAGAGGGGCGTTTGCGGGTGGCGGGCGGCGATCAGGCGCGATGCCGTGCGCAGGTCCTCGGCCATGGTCTCGGTGGACGACCACCAGCCGGGATGGGGCGCCTGGCCAAAGCCCCGCTGGTCATAGGCGTAGACGGCGATCCCCTTGGCCGCCAACCCCTTGCCCGGCCCGTCGAAGGCATTGGAATAATCGTTCATGCCATGGGCGGCGATGATCGCCGCCTTGGGCTCGGCCTCGGGCAGCCATGAGCGCAGGGGCAGAACCGCCCCATCGGCCATGATCAGGCTTTTGCTCTCCAGGGCTGGCTGGCGGATCGAGGGACCGGCTGGCTGGGTGACGGCGGAGCAGGCGCAAAGCAGCAGAACCATCAGCAGGCTCCCCAAGAATCCCGTGACACGGGCGCGCATTATTTCGCCGATGTCAGTTGCAGGAAGATATCCTCGAGATCGGTTTCCTCGGTGGACAGGTCTGCGATGCCCAGCTTGGCGGCGGCGAAGGCGTCCAGAATGCGGCCCATGGGCGTGGCCGAAGGACGATAGCGCAACAAAAGCCGCCGCCCGTCCAGCCGTTCCGGCCCAAAGGGAACCAGTTCAGCCGGTATCTCCGCCAGATCGGCGTCGAGGGTAATGGTCAACGCCTTGCCATCGATGCGCTTCAAAAGATTGGGCGTGGAATCGCAGGCCACCAGCTTGCCGTGATTGATGATGGCGATGCGGTCGCAAAGCTGCTCCGCCTCTTCCAGGTAATGGGTGGTGAGCAAAATGGTGGTGCCGTGCTCGTTCAACTGGCGCACATAGGCCCAGAGCTGTTGGCGCAATTCGATATCGACACCGGCTGTTGGTTCGTCGAGGACCAGGACGGGCGGCGCGTGCACCATGGCCTTGGCCACCAGCAGACGGCGGCGCATGCCGCCCGACAGGGTGCGGGCATAAGCCCCCGCCTTGTCGGCCAGCCCCACCGCTTCGAGAATTTCCATGGTGCGGCGTTCGGATTTGGGCACGCCATACATGCCCGCCTGCACGTCCAGCAATTCACGCGGGGTGAAGAAGGGGTCCAGATTCAGTTCCTGCGGCACGACCCCGATGGCGGCCTTGGCGCCGCGGCTGTCGGTGTCGATATCGCGGTCCCAGATCCTTACCCGGCCCTCGGTCTTGCGCACCAGACCGGCCATGATGTTGATGAAAGTACTCTTTCCCGCCCCGTTGGGGCCCAGCAGGCCGAAGAACGAGCCGCGTGGCACCGACAGCGAAACGCCGTCCAATGCGCGCTTTTCCCCGCCCCGGCCCTGATAGACCTTGACCAGACAGTGGGCTTCGACCGCCGATTCGGGCAAGCTGGTGTGAGAGAGTGATTGAACCATGGCCGCCAATGGGTATCATCCGGCCAACACCTCGGTCAACGGAGCACCCATGTCTTCCGCTTCCACCCAGCCCGCTTTCGACACCGTCACCGTTTCCGCCGCCTCGGTCGCCTGTGACGGCGACGTGGCCAACGGCCTCGGTCATCCCCGCGTCTTCCTCGACCTGACGGCCGAGGGCAAGATCGTGTGCCCCTATTGCTCGCGGACCTATGTTCTGGCCGAGGGCGCCAAGATCGGTCACCATTGACCGCTCCTCGCCATGTCACCCTGATCGACGGCTCGGGCTTCATCTTCCGGGCCTTTCACGGCCTGCCGCCCATGACGCGGCCCGACGGCACGCCGGTGAACGCCGTCTACGGCTTCACCACCATGCTGATGAAGCTCTTGGCCGACAGCCAGTCGGATCATGTGGCGGTGATCTTTGACTCCTCGCGCAAGACCTTCCGCAGCGAGATCTATCCCGAATACAAGGCCCACCGCCCGCCCGCGCCCGACGAACTGGTGCCTCAGTTCCCCCTGGTGCGCGAAGCCACCAGGGCCTTCGACCTGCCCGCCATCGAGTTGGAGGGCTTCGAGGCCGATGACCTGATCGCCACCTATGCCCGCTTGGCCGTCGAGGCCGGGGCCAGCGTCACCATCGTGTCGTCGGACAAGGATCTGATGCAGTTGGTGGGGCCGGGGGTCGATATGTACGACCCCATGAAGAACCGCGCCATCGGCGAGGCCGAGGTGCGCGAGAAGTTCGGCGTGGCCCCGGACAAGGTGGTCGATGTCCAGGCGCTGTGCGGCGATTCCTCCGACAACGTGCCGGGCGTACCGGGTATCGGCGTCAAGACCGCCGCTCAACTGATCGAGGAATACGGCGATCTCGACACCCTGCTGGCCAGGGCCTCGGAGATCAAGCAGCCCAAGCGCCGCGAAAGCCTGATCGAACATGCCGAACTGGCCCGCATCTCGCGCCAGTTGGTGCGCCTGCGCACCGACGCGCCGGTGCCGGTGCCGCTGGCCGATCTGGACGTCAAGCCGCCCGCTCCGGAAAAGCTGGCCGCCTTCTGTGCCGCCCAGGGCTTCCGCTCGCTCATGGGCCGCCTCAACGCCAAGATTCCCACCACGGCACCGACCGCCACCCGCGCCATCGTGGACACGGCTTCGGCCGAGGCGCCCTCCCTGCCGCCCAAGGTGGAGAGTGATTACGAGTTGGTCACCGACTTGGCCGCCCTGGACCGCTGGGTTGCCCAGGCTAGCAAGGCCGGGCTGGTGGGCTTTGATACCGAGACGACCGGCCTCGACCCGCTGCGCGCCAAGCTGGTGGGCGTGTCCCTGGCCCTGGCGCCGGGGCGGGCCTGCTATATCCCCGTGATGCATTCCTCGGGCGAGGCCCAGGGCGATCTGCTGGGCGGCCCGTCGGCGGATGCGCCCAAGCTGATTCCCGCCGCCGACATCTTGGCGCGGTTGAAGCCCTTGCTGGCCGATCCGGCGGTCCTTAAGGTCGGGCACAACATCAAATACGACATGCAGGTGATGGCGGGGCTGGGCCTTGCCATCCAATCCTTCGACGACACCATGCTGCTGTCCTATGTGCTGGACGGGGCCAGCCACGGCCATGGGCTGGACGAATTGTGCCTGCTCCATCTCGGCCACAGGAATATCAGCTTCGCGGAAGTCTGCGGTTCGGGGCGCAATCAGGTGACCTTCGACCGTGTGCCCCTGGACAAGGCCTGCGCCTATGCCGCCGAGGACGCGGATATGACGCTCAGGCTGCACGGCCTGCTCAAGCCGCGCCTTTTGCTTGAACGCATGGTCAGCGTCTACGAGACCCTGGAACGCCCGCTGGTGCCGGTGATCGCCGCCATGGAGCGCGACGGCATCAAGGTGGACCGCCCCCAACTGATGGCGCTTTCCGAGGATTTCGGTCGCCGCCTGACCGAGTTGGAGACCGAGGTGGTGGCGCTCAATAACGGCGAGGCCTTCAACCTGGGCTCGCCGCAGCAATTGGGCAAGGTCCTGTTCGAGACCCTTAATCTCCCCGGCGGCAAGAAGACCAAGACCGGCCAATGGGCCACCGGCGCCGATGTTCTGGAGGACCTGGCCCATCTCCATCCCCTTCCCGCCCGTCTGCTGGACTGGCGGCAATTATCCAAGCTGAAGGGCACCTATACCGACGCCCTGGTGGCCCAGATCAATCCGGCCACGGGCCGCGTCCACACCTCCTATGCCTTGGCGGCCACCACCACCGGGCGGTTATCGTCTAGCGACCCCAATCTGCAGAACATCCCCATCCGCACCGAGGAAGGCCGCAAGATCCGCCACGCCTTCGTGGCCGAGCCGGGCAAGAGACTGATCAGCGCCGACTATTCCCAGATCGAGTTGCGCCTCGTCGCCCATGTGGCGGAGATCGAGGGCCTGCGCGACGCCTTCGCCGACGGCGCCGACATCCACGCCATCACCGCGTCGCAGGTCTTCGGCGTGCCGTTGGACGGCATGGATTCCGCCCTGCGCCGCCGGGCCAAGGCCATCAATTTCGGCATCATCTACGGCATCAGCCCCTTCGGTCTGGCCGCTCAACTGGGCATCCCCCAGGGCGAAGCCAAGGCCTATATCGAAGCCTATTTCGCCCGCTACCCCGAAATCCGCACCTTCATGGAACGGACCAAGGAGGAGGCGCGGGAGAAGGGATTCGTCACCACCTTGTTCGGGCGCAAGGTTTTCACGCCGGGCATCAAGGACAAGAACGGGGCCATGCGCGCCTTCGCCGAGCGCGCCGCCATCAACGGCCCCATCCAGGGCGGTGCTGCCGACATCATCAAGCGGGCCATGATCCGCCTGCCTGCCGCTCTGGTGGCGGAGGGGCTCAAGGCCCGCCTGCTGCTCCAGGTCCATGACGAACTGGTGCTCGAAGCCCCCGAGGACGAGACCGAGGCCACCGTCCGGGTGGTGAAGCGCGTCATGGAAGCCGCCGCCACCCTTTCCGTCCCCCTGCTGGTGGAAGCTGGAATCGCAGACAGCTGGGACGCGGCCCACTGAGGGGATACGCCAAGGGACTCGTCCCCAAGGCGCTCATCCCAACTCCATCGCCACCACAATGCGGACAGCCGATGCGGGCACATACCTCCGCCATGGTAACTTGCGCGCGAAATGGCGATTATGCAGAATTGCTTGTTACAGGCTGTTTACATGATGTTTAATGAAAAGCCGCAATAAATTTGACGCCATTACAATACTCATATTTGTAATGCGGACATTATTCTATTGCGGGCCGAAATCCCGCCGACATACTATCGACCTAGAAGAGTCTCCCGTCTCCCTGGCGGGACACAGTTGCCAGGCGATGGCCTGAAGGAGGTATCATGGATGCAGCGACGTTGGAGATGGTGTTGACCGCCTACGACGAAACCGTTCAGGATGCACTTGCTTCGGGGCATGGCGATGGTGTCGCCCATACGGAGGGCCTCACCGCGGCAGCCATGCTGCTGGCGGCGGTCACCGGGGTCGAGGACGCCGCCGCCCGTGCCGAGGTCGAGATGCTAGATCCCAGAAAGAGGCTCGCCGCCTAGCGGACGGCGACGACGCCAGCGTGGACGACGTAAAGACCATGACCGAATCACTTGCCGAAGAGAAAAAACGGCTCGATGCCGAGTTGGACACCGCCCTTCACACCTTCGCCGAGTACGAAGAAGGCATGAATGTCCGCTGGCAAACCGCTGATCCCGCCGCCCGTCAGGCCCTGATGGAGGAGCGTAATCAGGTGGAAGAGCAGTTGGGCATCGTCGCCTTGGTGCTGCGGCTCGACGAAATCCGCGAACAACTGGACGCCTTGCGCCAGCAAGTCGCCTGACGGTTTTCGCGCGTTACAGATCCTCTTTGCCCAATTTCGCCAGGGCATCGCAGACTTCCGCCGGGGTGGTGAAGTCGATGCGCGGATGGCGAAACGGAACCCACTGGAATCTCTGGTAGAAGGTCAGCCCCGGATGGGGAGGGCGCGAATAGTCGTACTCCGCCTGGGGCCGCAGCGCCTCGCGCGCGCTTTGGACATAATCCAGATTGCCGCTTTCACTGCCATAGACGGCCAGTTGGAGTCTCTTGGCCACCTGCTCGTCGGGCGTCAGGGCGATCACCTGCCCCGCGACTCCGCCGATAAAGCACTGGCTGTTCACCCGGCCTGCGGCGAAGTTGTAGAGCGGCGCCTCGAAGACCTCCACCCGATGGCGCAATCCCCTCGCCAGAAAGCTGGCCACGTCGTGGTCCTGATGTCCGCCTTCATAGGCCGGGACCCACAAGGCGTCGGCCCCCAGACGGTCGAGAGCGTCAAGGACGGCGCGGCGCGCCACGGCGAACTCATCCTTCAGCCTGCGGGTCGGGATGGGAAGCGGACCGATGGCCTCGGCCCCCAGAAGCTTCGCCGCCGCCACGGCCTCGGCGGTTCGGACGGCGACACGCCGGGAACGCCCACTGCGCTGCCAGGGCCAGAGCAGTTCCGCCGCCGGAATGCCGTCGGTCAGCCACAGAACCGCGACCCGCGACCCGCTTGCCCTGGCCCGCCCGATCATCGCCGAAAAGCCGACGACCTCGTCATCGGGATGAGGCGCGAGGACCAGAATGGACGCGGTCATGACCGGCAGGCGGCTTCCAGCTTCTGCCCCATGGCAACGGCTTCGGCCTCTTCAACGGCGGCGCGCCAGACCGGCAGCAAATCCTCGACCAGGACCTGATCCCAGCTGGGCAGGGCATGGCTGGTGCTGGACGTCACCGCCTGGCGCATCTCCGCCAGATGCCCCGGATTGCCAGCCAGGGCCTCGAGAACCTCGGCCCATTTGCGGGCGGAACTGTCGCCGACCACTTCGCCGGTTAGCCCCGGCTGAACATAATGGCTCATTCCTCCGGCGGCGGAGACGACCACCGGCAGGCCCGACGCCAAACCTTCGAGAACGACATTGCTGACCACTTCGATCTCCGAGGGCATGACCAGCAGATCGGCGCAGGCGTAAACCCGCGACAGATCCTCCTCGCCCAACTGGCCGGGACAGGTCACCGAGGAACCAAGCCGCCCGAGAATGGCCGCCTTCTCACGGCCGTCACCGGCGCAGAACAGATGAAGGCCGACGCCGCGCCCGTTGACCTGCCGGATCGCTTCCACCAGGGGGGCCAGATTTTTGCTGGGGTCCAGACGGCCGACGAACAGCGCGACGGACATGGTCTCGGGAATGCCGAAACGGGCAGAAAGCCAGGCGCGGTCGCGCTTTTCCGGAGCGAAGACATTGTGGTTGAGACCGCGCCGCAGCATCCGCACCCTGTCGGGAGGCAAGACCTCGGAGGCCAGCCGGACTTCGTCAGCCTTGGACACCAGCGCATAGGCGCAGCGGGACTGATGACGGGCCAGACGGGCCAGCTTGGTCCGCTTGAACCGTTCGGGCAGATCCAGGTCCTGGGTCAGCAACCGCCCCAGCCAGCCATGGCCGCAAATCTTGTGGATGGACTGCTCGGCGAACAGTCGGGTCAGTTCCGGGGTGGCGGTGTGAATGGAATTGACCAGGGGCAGCCCGGTCCGCGCCGCCACCCGCTCCGCCGTTCGGGAAAAGGCGAAGAAGGCGTCGGTGGTGTGCAGCATGTTGAAGCGGCCCTCGCTCAACCTTCGGGCCAGCAGGGGATGCCAGGGCGACAGATCGGTATGATCGGGCAGCGGACCGGTCAAGGCCTGCAAGCGCCGCGTACTGAAGACGGGCGGCAGGGTGACGCAGCGGACATTGGCGCCCAATTCGGTGGTCCGCTCGGCCTCTCCCGACATGAAGACCGTCAGTTCCAAGCTTTCGGGCTGGCGAAGCGCAGCCTCGGCCAGCCGCTCCCAGCACTTCACATGACCTCCGGCCCCCTGGCGTTGCTCGAGGTCGACCAGGGCCGCCACGGACAGGATGGGCAAGCCGCTCAATTCTGCCTCTCCGGAGCCAACAGACCCTTGATCCCCCGGCGTTCGGTAAACAGCCAGACCAGCAGGCCAGGACCGCAGACCAGGATTTCGCGGGCGCGCTTGGCCAAAGCCAGGGCCAGAGCGGATTCTGCAGGCACACCCAGCAAAAGCCCCACCGCCACGATCGCGCCCTCCTGCGCGCCGATGGCGCCCGGTATCAGGAATGCGGCGCTACGGATCGCCCAGGTCAGACTCTCCAGCGCCAGAGCGGTCTCCAGATTGGTAGGCAGACCAAGGGCCGACAGCAGGATCCAGGCCTCGCCCACATGGGTCAGCCACCCGGCCAGCCGCCAGCCGAAACCGGCCAGCATCCGCGGCCGGTCCCCAAGGATCGACGCCACCTCCCGGTCCAACTCGGCCGCCCCCCTGGCCAGACGGGACGAGGTCTCCTCCCCCATCACCTTTTTCGCAATGCCCGACAGGCCGCCGAAGAACCCCTTGCGCTGAAGGGCGGCCAGCAACCCGGCCAGCAGAACCAGAACCAATGTTCCCGCCACGGCCTGGAAACTGGCGGCAATTCCAGGCGCGGTCAGCAGCAGGGCGCCCACCCCCATCAGGGCGAACGCCGCCTGGGAGACGATGCCCAGAAGGAAATCCACGGCCACCTGCGCTCCGGCCGTCTGCGTCCGGACGCCGGACGCCGCCATCAGCCGGGCCCGCGCCACATCGCCGCCGACCTGGCCCACCGGCAACAGGGTATTGATGGATTCGCCGATCCAGCGCATGACCAGCATGGAGCCGAAACCCGGCCGGTCTCCGGGCGCCATGACGGCGCGCCAACCCAGGGTATGGGCGGCGATGGGAATGGCGCGGAAAAAGCAGACGGCCGCAATGGCCGGGCCAAGCATGGAGAAAGCTTCCCCCAGGCGGCCAATGTCCTGGGCCAGCGTCAAAGCTATCAGGCCGCCGATTCCGAGGATGGCGGCAATGGCAAACTGTACTCGCATGGCGCCAGATACTAACCGAAATCCAAGTGAGGCGGGCCGCCCCCCGCAACGGAAGGGAAAAACGGAGTGTAAAATAGATCATTGCCCGACGCGTGAGAAGCGCCGAGCGCCACCCTCATGCCAGACTTGCGTCAGCGGCGGAAGACGAAACGGCGCTGGCGCTGGCGCTGGCGGCAGGCGATGGACAGGCCAAGTCCCATCAGGCCAACGGCAATCCATGCCGGCATGTCGAGAACAGTGGCTGCAAAAGCGCTGAACGCCGAACGGCCAGCATCCGTGGTGTCCGGCGCATGACCCGAAATCAGCGTAACCACGTCGGCGGTCACGATACTGGCGTATTCGGCGGGGCCCAAGGCCAGAACAGCATCGGCTGACGCCATGATCACGGCGACGCCGATCAACAGCCAACCCATCACACGCCCGAAGAACATGTATGCCCCCGACGATTAAAGCCCTTATCTCACGGATGAATATAGGTTTGCGCCCAAGTTATCTGAAATTCAACCACTTTTCGGCAGAAATCTGTAAATCTCTTGAGGGCTTGCACCCATCCCGGTGCTCGTGTATCTTCCCGCCCTTCCCCGAACCCGGCGCGCCGGGTTCGTGTGTTGCGGAGGGGTGGCCGAGCGGTTGAAGGCGCACGCCTGGAAAGTGTGTATACGGTGTTGAGCCGTATCGAGGGTTCGAATCCCTCTCCCTCCGCCAACCCCCAGAAATCAAGGAATTCAAGGGCTTAAGCAGCGTATTATCCAGAAATACGTCACACGTTTACGTCATACGGTTTCTGTTTCTGTTCTTACCGTTCAGCCTTAGCGATCAACCTGTCCAGCTTGCGCAGGTTCAACGGCCTAATCTTCTTCGCCATGCTGCTACCTCCTCACCGGCCCCCAAGGGCCTTTATCCGCTCATTGATACAGGCAAGCTCTAGCTCAACAGCCTTCAGTCCAGGCTTCTCTGATAGACGCTTTTCGGCCTTGACCCTCGCTTGACCGACCCGCGTTACACCAATTCCCGCCACCCGGAATTCCTGTCCTGGCGCGGCATGGTGTCCCAGGGCTTCGCCACTCTCTACCCCGACCAGACCCTGCGCGGTGACCACACCGACGCCCTCCCCCGCTTCCAAGGCGCCGATGGACACATCTACGCCTCGGATGGAACCAAGGTGGCGAGTGGAGCCTCGCCGAACAGACCGGCGGCGAGATCGCGGTGGCAGGCAGCCCAAGGCTCGGCCCGGCAGGCCCTGGGGGCATCAGGAGGGGGGCCACCCCCAACCCACCCGCCGACACGGCCTCACGCTCGTGCGCAGAGGCCAGTCCAGAAATTTTTGATACCGGTGGGATTTCGGGGGTACCCCCTTCTGGAAAGAACCCGGCCCTCAATTCAGATAAAATTTTGTGGGCGATAGTGGCGATTTGGCGCCCCATCCTCGGGCAAAGAGTGCCGAACAGCACTAACTGCTTCATGCGCCCCAAATGCCCAATTCTGCGCAGGAAGTACACACCGGCCCCGGTGTCACCCCCCGAAAGAACACGGGGGTTAGCTTTCTAACCTATATGTCATATGGCTATTCTATCGAAAGTATGGTACTGCCATATTGAGCTCGGACAACGCTGAGGCTCCACCTCATGCCCAAGAAGTTCTGCCGGATGGCGCTTGCTGCGAAGGCCGTCCTCACCTCTCCTGAAAAACACTTGCCGTCATCCGTCGAGATGGCGCGGCGGCTTCTTGATGTCTGCCGGGGCGATTGCGCCAGCGAAGAATGTGAGAAGGCAATGGAATACGCCGGGCTGATCGTCAGATAGAAGGCGTCACTTTCCCAACCAGAAGGTGGAAGCGTGGCAATCCGTTTCAATTCGCTCCAATCTGGAGCCCTGAGATTTAACCGCCATTAACCAGCCACGATGTAGGGTCAGGTTGCTGGGGTTACATCTGTCCAAAGATCGAAGGCCATGAACAACTCTCTGCTCGAACTCATCGCTGATGCCGTCGAAGCTGCCAAGGCTGGCGGTATGTCACGCGGCATTGCGTTGGACTTCGCCGCTCACGCCATTCAGCAAACCGATGCTGAAATGCCCTACTTGGTGGCTCGCCGCATTGCCAAGGGGCTGATGCCTGACGCTGACGAGGTTGAGTGCGGGATTGCCGCGTAGGGCAAGTCTGCTGCCCTGCGATCAATCTTTGCCCGTTGACGGATGTGGTACAGACTGCCAAGCCCGATCCGTTTAGCTTGAGGTAGTTTCCGTGCCGATCACATGGCGAGAGCAGATGAGTGTTGGCATAGAGGAGGTGGACAGCGACCACCGCCGTCTGATCGATATCATCAATGATTTCGAGGCTTCTGCCCAACGAGGCGCCGGGCAAGTGCCGGATGATAATATGCGCACGACCCTGCGGCGATTGCAGCAATACGCCCGAGATCACTTTGCCCGCGAAGAGAAAATGCAGGGGAAGGCTCAATATGCAGGGATGGCCGAAAATCGAATTCAGCACGTCCTGCTGCTGGATAGCCTCAATGACTTCATCGTGAAGTTTAGTGAGGGAAAACTGGGTCCGGGCAAGGTGGCTACCGACAAGATGACCGAATTTCTTCGTCGCTGGCTGGTTGATCACATCTTGAAGGTCGATCTAAAAATGAAGGGTCAGATCAATCTCTCACGATAAGCGCCGATCTCTGGCTTACGGAATGGCATAAATCGTCGTCGGCTAATTCACCCGATCATCCGGCCCAGGCTCTGAGCGCAGCAGTTCCGCAGCAGCGAGACTGATCTGGCTCCAGATGGACCACCCCGCCATATCGCCCTCGGCCTTGAACCCTTGAGCGCGCTCGGCAGCGTAGGTCGGAGCTTCCTTGCGGTGGCTTTGGATCAGCAGGGCGGCAGAGCGCCAGATGTCTGGATCGGTTACAGCAGCCATCGGTAAATCCCCAGCACGTCGATGACGACGAAGACGCCCTGCAGGGCCGTCAGCGCATGGTCGCGGGTCTTGATGCCCACCCAGGCCCAGGCCACAGATGACACGAAGAAGAAGGCGAAGCCCCAGCCGCTCCCCTGCACGTTCAGCGCCAGGAGGCCCGCTCCGATGATCCCGGCGACGGTGCCTATCCATTTGATGGCTGAGAGCATCAGCGCACCCACCACCAGACAGCTGTGACCAGCGCAACCAGCCAGGCTAGGATCACCCGCTCACGGCGACGGCGGCGGCGCATGGTAGGCGACAGGGTTGGGCGAGGTGGCAGGATGGTCATGCCGCGCCTGCTTTAGGTGGCATTGCTTTCCATCATCAGAACCGTGACGCCCTTGGCCTTGAAACGCTCTAGCAATTCGACCATGGACATTTCCATCTTTTCGTCCCGCTGCGCATCTGGCGGCATCCGCACTGAGATGCCATGCTCACCCAACAGCTTGGCAAACGCAGCCTCGAGCGTGGTCTTCCCCGAGTGTTCACGAGCCGTAAAAGTCACAATCACCGCGTTGTTCAACTTCGCTCCTCCGAATGGCGTTTCCACATGATATCGATGCCACAATACCAAAAGCCCCCACCTCGCGGCAGGGGCCTTCAGCAAGCCTGGATCAGACGGTGACCGTTGATGTCACGCAATCCCATACCAGTCAGCTAGCCCGGCGAGATCGACGCCCAGCTTGTCGGCCAGCAGCGCCACCGCAGCGTTGTGCCGCTCAAGGACGGCCTGATCATCCCGGTAAGTGCCCACCCTCCCTGCCCCTGGGCTAGTGCCGCTGAGCGCGCAACTTCCGATGCCGGACGGCTTCCAAAAATTTCACTGATTTTAGAAGCTCTGGACCAACCAATTGACATATGCTATTCGCAGTATATGCACCCTCTGCTAATCTCATGGATCAGATTGGAGGCGCCTAAGCGTGGAGAAGAACTGGCTTCATGTTGGCGTGGGCGGTATTGCCTGCATTAAGGTCCTCGGGGATTATGCCGCTGTCATCCGCAACCGCCACCGCGTCGTAACGATGGAAATCGCGTTGCGCGGAAGCGATAGGCTGCCGACCACGCTTTGCTTTTTGACAGTTAATGACGCGAAGGCAGGGGCCGATCAAATCCTGTCCGATTTGGCCGCGCCGGACCCGCGGCGCTCTCGTACTCGTCGAAGCGACGGATCACCCCGACCGTGATCTCCACCGCCTTGGGCGTACCGGACTGGGTCGTGATGAAGACAGCGGAAATTCACACCGCCAATTCCACTTAATAACAATTCCTCACTGGTGGTATGACCTGTGACTGATTAGCCTATTCGGCATAACAGGAGACTGGCATTGAGAATGGGATGAACCGTTCCGGGGCCAGTTGGGGCAAGAACGTCGAAATATCCAAGCCTGATCCGGCTCGGCAGTACGTGACACCGGTTCCGGTGCGGGGGGAGACTTCCGGATGATCAGCCAATTTCGTCTCAGTTTCCGGGCTTGGCTAATGTTGATCTCGGCAGCTTCCGCCATTCCGATCATCATCTTCTCAGCTTTCACACTGCATCTCTTGGAGGTGAAGCAGCGGGACGCCGTTTATGATTTTCTCGGGGTGCAGGCGAGGATCACCGCGACGCAGGTGGATCAGCGAATCGAAACCGCATTGGCCACATTGCACGCATTGGCCCTTTCCGATGCCGCGCTGTCCGGGAATATTCAAGCACTGCACGCTCAATCCCGTAGGCTGGCCGGAAACTTCACAGACGCGAATGCGATAGTGTTTATCTGCAAAGATGGTGAAAACATATTCAATACTAACGTCGATTTTGGAAAGGAATTACCTAGGATCGGGGCTATCGACAGCTTTAAAAGTTCCGTCAGGACGGGGAGCCCGTCGGTCTCCGATATGTTTTTGGGATCAGTCACTAAAGCACCGGTCATTGCCATAAATTATCCTACGAAAATTCCAGAATATGGTGATTGCATTCTCAGGCTTACGATCCGTCCAAGCGCGTTCAATAGCATTATGTCCGCCCAGAACGCACCGAAAGGCTGGACGTTTTCCCTCATCGATTCGACAGGAACAATCATCGGAAGAAACCGGGAGCCTGAGAAATTCATTGGGACGAAGATCACGCAAAGTGTTCTGGATGCCCTGGCCGACGGTATTGACGGCCCATTTGATGCGTACACGATGAGCGGTGATCCCGTTAAGGCCAAGCTTCAGAAAATATCAAAGTTCAACCTATACGTCGCCGTCGGCGCACCGTTGGACGATCTGATCTCCGGAACAAGAAGATCCTTGATCATATATTCTGTAGGCGGCATCGCCGCCGCTTGGGCAGGGCTGTTGATCGCCTTCTGGGTGGCACGCCACCTCAACAACCAACTGCGCCTCGCATCCGGAGCCTCCATCGCGCTCGGGTTGGGTGCCCAGCCGAGCATCAACAACAGCTCCGTTTCTGAACTCAATGCCATCGGCAATTCCCTGACCGCCGCAAGCGCCCATCAGCAGAAGGTTACCGCCGCCTTGGCCGAAAGCGAATCCAAGGAAGCAGAACTGGCGGCGGCCAATGCCGCCCTTGCGTCCCAGACAGAGGAACTGGTTCGCTCAAACGCTGAACTGGAGCAGTTTGCCTACGTCGCGAGCCACGACCTTCGTGAACCCCTGCGCATGATCAGCAGCTATCTGTCCTTGCTAGAAAGGCGCTACGGTGACCGTCTCGATGGAGATGGCTTGGAGTTCATTGGCTTCGCCCGCGACGGCGCCAAGCGCATGGACCATCTTGTGCTTGATTTGCTCGATCTGTCCCGTATCGAGCGCAAGGGCGACCCAATCGTTCCCATGCCGATTATGCCTTCGGTGCAATTGGCTCTCACCAATCTGGGGATGACGATTAAGGACAACTCGGCGATCATAACCACCGACGACGCAATCCAACATTCCTGGGTGTTGGGCGATCCCACTCAAATCATGAGACTTTTCCAAAACCTGATTGGTAACTCACTCAAATACCGAAAGCCTGACGCTGACCCAGTTATTCAAATTGGTGGTCGACACCTAGATGGTTATTGGCAGTTCAGTGTTGGCGACAACGGCATAGGTATTGCCTCGGAGTATTTTGAGCGCGTCTTCGGCATTTTCCAGCGCCTCCACACGAGAGAGAAATACGAAGGAACAGGTATTGGGCTGGCCGTTTGCAAGAAGATCGTTGAGCGTCATCGCGGGCGCATTTGGGTGGAGTCAATACCCAGTGAAGGATCAACGTTCCACTTCACAGTGCTATCTGCGGCGCGCCCAGGGGGAATGACCGCAACTGGCACTGACCCGGCATAGCAGACCTTCGCCCCGAGTGGCGGTTCTCGAGGGCAGAGCGTTCGGCTTTCTCGCTGGAAAAACATCCAGGGCACGGCCCCGCATGAGCCACCAGCTTGATAACGACCAGGGCGCAACCCACCCCGCAGCCGATTCCATCCGCCAAGGCGAGGCCACTTTCCGGCAGAAAAATGTGTGGCCGATTTCAGAATTTGGGTGGGGATTGACCGGCCATGCCACGGCCATGCACGTTCATTGATGTGCCGAATTGCCGGTTTGGTTAGCTGCTTTAGTCCCGAACCCGCTCCACCAACCTCATGGCCTCTCTGGGCGTCATGTCAGGCCGAACCGACAGAACCGCCTGCGTAGCCCTCTGTGTCGCCCCAAGGTCATCTAGGCCCGCCGCACGGGCGTCAGCGAATGCTCTGTGGACGACACGTTCCAGTGAGCCACCCTCGGGTAGTGTGCAGGACTTCGCCATTCAGGCGCCGACCGACGCTTTGATCTTTGCAACGGCATCGCGGAAAAAGAAGCTGCAAACGCCCTTCTTTGCCGCAGGTTCCAATCCCAATTCCTTGATCGCCTTCTTTACCTTGCCGTCCGACACCCCCAGTTCCTTGGCGATGTTGCCGGGGCTGATGAGATCAGTCTTCGCGTCGGTCATGATCGGTTTGCTCCTTCGATCCCATCTTGCCCAAGAAATCTTCGAAATCCTTGGGCAGGATCGCCCCCAAGAGCCCTGATCATCGGCGGCATCGCCACCATGAGCCCTCGCGCGAAGCTGCGGGAACTTTTTGTTGGCGGGGTCCGCATCGGGTCCGCAAGCAATTTTGGCAAAATAAAAGGGCTACAGAATTCTCTGTAACCCGTTGAAAAGAATGGCGCGCCCGGAAGGACTCGAACCTCCAGCCCCCAGATTCGTAGTCTGGTGCTCTATCCAATTGAGCTACGGGCGCACTGGCCGTCGGGGATGCCCCCCGGCGAGGACGCGGACCATACACAAACACCTCGGGGGCCGCAAGCGGGAATTTGCCTGGCGGCAAAATCGGCCAAACCAAGGGGACACGGGGCATAGGAATGTGTCACTTATCGAAATGCGTACTTGTGGCCGCTTGGTCATTTGCGTAGAATCCGCCCCAAAGTTTGCGGGGGCAATCTGACATTCACTCGTGGATACAGACGTCCGCTCCCGCCGGTACTTGTCCGAACTGGCGACCCAAAGGATCAGCAATCCCCATGGCCCTGAAAAAGACCCATGCCGCCGCCCTGTGCGCGGTCCTCCTGGCGAGTGGATGCTCGTTTGCCGAGGATGCGCTGTTTCCGACATCGGGAACCGTCGCCTCCAGCACCGAGGCTCCGGCCGAGGTGCCGCCCGCCATGGGAACCGGAAATTACGAGCCCATCGGCGTCACCGCCGGCTCGCCCACCGGGACCTTCGTCGGAGGTAAGGTCGTAGCGCTCCGCGGCGACCTGCAGGCCCTGCAATCGACCCTGGCGCGTCAGAACCAGGCGCTGCAGCAGATCCGCAACGAGACCGTTCAGGACTCGCAGCGCTATCATGGCACCGTCGCCGCCATCAACGCCCGCCTCCAGGTCGGTACCACGCCGGGCAATCCGGTGCTGACCCAGCAGTGGAACGCCGCTCAGGGCGAGTTGGACCGCATCACCGACGACGTTCTGAAAATGAACCGCCTGACCAACGACGTGACCGCGTCGTCGACCATGGCGGGCTTCCTGCTGGACTCGGTCCGCTCGGCCCGGTCGCTCTCGGGCGCCGTGGACGAGGATCACCGCCAGCTGCGCATCCTCGAGGACGAGACCAACCGCACCGTGGTGATGGTCGAGCGTCTGCTGTCGGAACTGACCAATGATTCCATCCGTCAGCAGCAGTATGTCGCCTCGGAGAAGCAGAACCTCAACACCCTGGCTCTGGGCATCAAGAACGGCGCCCTGTTCGCTGGCGGCCTGAGCAGCAACCGCATCAACGCCAGCTATGACGCCGCTCCGGCCCGCGCCATGGCTGGCGGAGAGACGCCGCTGGTCACCATCCGCTTCGACCGGCCCAACGTGAATTACGAACCGGCCCTTTACGCCGCCATCAAGAGCGCCCTTGACCGCCGCCCCAGCGCCACCTTCGACGTGGTCGCCGTGTCGCCGGTGGGCAACACGCCCGGCACCCAGGCCCTGGCCGCCACCAATGCCAAGCGTAACGCCGATTCGGTGCTGCGGTCGCTGACCAATATGAACCTGCCCGCCAGCCGCGTGCGGACCTCTTCCACCACCAGCCCGGCCGTGGCTGGCGGTGAGGTTCAGGTCTTCGTGCGCTAAGCCGGTTTCTTCGGACAAGACGAAAGCCCCGGACTTCGGTCCGGGGCTTTTTGTTTTGTGGGCTGTCCAGGCTGAGTGCCAGACCGTCGCGCCTTTAATCTGAACCAAACTGTCACCCTGAGGCAAAGCCCACTGGTGTCCGGTTTAATTTGAGACGGCTGGCGTGGAGTCACGAGACGCGGATAACGCGGATGCGGTGCTTCGCACCTTTCACGGATAAACACGGAAATGTGCTCTTTTCCGGCTCCCCACCCGAACTTGCCCCAGGATGACGACACGGAATTTTTAATATCCGTGATCATCCGTGGCCGCGAAGCGGCATCCGTGTCTATCCGTGTCCATGAACAGTTGGAGCCCGCATTGGCTCTGCCATTCGGGCTCCTCGTTGAAATTTAAGCCCGACAGCAGTGGGCAAAGCCGAAGGGGCTTTCACGACAGAACGTCTACCGCGTCTGCCTGAAAGATCCTTCGCGGTGCTCAGGATGACAGCGTGTCTCACATTTAGGGATCGATGGTCTAATCCCGCGGCATGGCCAGGGCGTCGGGCAGCAATCCGTCGAGGATCAGTTCCTCCACCATGCCATCGACGATGCCGCGCGCCAGACGCGACGCACCCGAACTGCCCAGCATCATGTTGAAATAGGGCAGCATCAATTCGGTGGTCCGCACCCATTCCACCGGCTGACCGCGCAGATTGCGCTTGGCCGGAGAGATGGTGTTGATATGGGCCAGGGCCAGTTCCTGCAACGTGGTCTTCAGCATGCCTTCGAGGGTGTTCTTTTCCAGCAGCAACTGATATTGCGGATTGTCGCGCTCGCGCGCCGCCCAGGACGGGTCGGTGGCGGGCTGAGCCGCCGGATTTCCATCCAGTTGCTCGACGGCCTTGGCGACCATGCGCGCCGCCGACAACTCCTCCTCCTCGGTGCAGCCGTTGGCGGTGGTCATGGCCATCAGCGCCCTAAGGCGGGCCAGCCCCCTGGCGCGATCGTCGTTATTCATGGCGAGCCCTCGAAATCATCGCGGCAAGTTTATGCCCGGCCCCGCCCTTCTGTCGATGGCGAAGGCGAGGTAATGGCGAGGTGATCACCCGACATGCGCGTTCGAGAGTGACTCGCGGCCCGAAGACGAATAAAGTCATAGCGAAAAGCTGGGGTGGCAGGCATGCGTAACGACAGGATTCTGGAACGCAAAGTCTTTTATGCTGGTGCGAAGATCTTCAACGAAGGCGACAGCGGCGACCGCGCCTATCTGATCCAGGACGGACAGGTGGAGATCATCAAGCATGGCATGACCCTTGCCACCATCGGCAAGGGCGAGTTGTTCGGCGAGATGGCCCTGGTGGATGATCAGCCGCGCATGGCCACGGCCAAGGCATTGACGGACGTGTCTTGCATCATCATCTCGCGCGATACCTTCCGCGAGAAGCTGGCCAAGGCCGATCCGTTCATCCGCGGCCTGCTCAACATCTTCGTGCGCAACATCCGCAACCTGACCCGCTGAGCCTGTCATGCATGCCCTGACCGGCGGCTGGGGGCTGGACGTTCCCGGCCATACCCCCGCCGAGCTTTATGCCCTGGCGGCCGACATCGAATCCTATCCCCGCTTTCTGCCCTGGTGCCAAAAAGCCCGCGTGCGCAGCCGTGACGGCGACCATCTCGAGGTGGACAATCTGTTCGGCCTGGGCCCCATGCAGGCCCGCTTCATCTCCCAGGCCCACCAGGAACCACCCGAGAGGCTGACCATAACCTCCCAGGACGGCCCATTCCGCCGCTTTCGCCTGATCTGGGCCTTCTCGGCCCAAGGCGATGGCTGCCGGGTGGAGGCCGAGTACAAGATGGAGCTGCGCTCGCCCATGCTGCAGTCCATGGCCGCCATGACCTTGCCCGCCATGGAGCACAAGGTGGTGCAGAATTTCCGTAACCGCGTCCGCGAGGTTTACGGACGGTAGGACCGCGCTGCTTGGGCCTCCCCACCCGTAGGGGCTTATCGCCTCAGTTTTCTCTCGTCATCCCGGCCTCGAGCCGGGATCCAGGAGTCGCGGAAAGGCTGGAGGTGCCCCCCTGGATCCCGGATCGCGCTTTCGCTTGTCCGGGATGACGCCGCCTTATCTTGGCGCCTATGGGCAATGGCTCGCGTCCGTCGCGCAAAAGGAAAAGGCCCGGCACCTTGCGGTACCGGGCCTTCCCTTTAACGGCTAAGCCTGGATGAGGAGGATTACTCCTTCTCCTGGGCCTTGCGCATGGCGGCACCCAGGATGTCGCCCAGCGAGGCGCCCGAGTCGGACGAACCGTACTCGGCCATGGCCTGCTTCTCTTCCTCGACCTCGCGCGCCTTCACCGACAGGGTGATCTTGCGCGCCGCCTTCTCGAAGGCGGTGATCTTGGCGTCGAGCTTCTCGCCGACCGCGAAGCGCTCGGGGCGCTGCTCGGACCGCTCACGCGACAGCTCGGACTTGCGGATGAAGCCGGTCATGCCCTCGACGGTGACTTCCAGGCCGTTCTCGGTGACCTGGGTCACGGTGCAGGTGACCACGTCGCCCTTCTTGATGGACGCCACGGCGTCCTGATAGGGGTCGGCGCCCAGCTGCTTGATGCCGAGGCTGATACGCTCCTTCTCGACATCGACGTCCAGGACCTTGGCCTTGACGACGTCGCCCTTCTTGAAGTTCTGGATGGCCTGCTCGCCGGGAGTCGCCCAATCCAGATCCGACAGATGGACCATGCCGTCGATATCGCCGGGCAGGCCGATGAACAGGCCGAACTCGGTGATGTTCTTGATCTCGCCTTCGACCAGGGTGCCCTGGGGGAAGCGATCCAGGAAGCCTTCCCACGGATTGTTCATGGTCTGCTTGAGACCCAGCGAGATGCGGCGCTTCTGGGGATCCACGTCCAGCACCATGACCTCAACCTCCTGAGAGGTGGAGACGATCTTGCCGGGATGGACGTTCTTCTTGGTCCAAGACATCTCGGAGACGTGCACCAGACCTTCGACACCAGGCTCGAGCTCGACGAACGCGCCGTAGTCGGTGATGTTGGTGACGCGGCCGGAGAACTTGGCGTCCACCGGATACTTGGCCTCGACACCCTCCCACGGATCGGCGTCAAGCTGCTTGATGCCGAGCGAGATGCGCTGGGTCTCGGAGTTGAAGCGGATGACCTGGACCTTGACGGTCTGGCCGATATGCAGCGCCTCGGACGGGTGGTTGATGCGCTTCCAGGCGATGTCGGTGACGTGCAGCAGGCCGTCGACGCCGCCCAGGTCCACAAACGCACCGTAATCGGTGATGTTCTTGACCACGCCCTCGAGGATCTGGCCTTCCTTGAGGTTCTCGATCAGCTCGGAGCGCTGCTCGGCGCGGGTCTCTTCCAGCACGGCGCGGCGAGACACCACGATATTGCCGCGCGAACGGTCCATCTTGAGGATCTGGAAGGGCTGGGGGGTGCCCAGCAGCGGGGTGATGTCGCGCACGGGGCGGATATCGACCTGGCTGCCCGGCAGGAACGCCACGGCGCCCGACAGATCGACGGTGAAACCGCCCTTGACGCGGCCGAAGATCACGCCGGTGACGCGCTGCTGCGCCTCGAACGACTTCTCCAGCAGGGTCCAGGCTTCCTCGCGCTTGGCCTTCTCGCGGCTAAGGACAACCTCGCCGTTGCGGTCTTCATAGCGCTCGACGAACACGTCGACCTGATCGCCAGCCTTGATGTCGGTGGCGCGGCCTGCGGTCGCAAATTCCTTCAGAGGGACGCGGCCCTCGGACTTGAGGCCCACGTCGATCACGGCGACGTCACCGTCGATCTCGACGATGGTACCGGTGATCACGGAGCCTTCGAACGAGCCGCCCACACCGAGGGTCTCGTCCAGCAGGGCGGCGAAATCGTCGACGGCCTGCGCAGTAGCGGTATTGGTCATTGTAGGGATAGTTCCTTTCGTATCGTGTCTTTCCGGCCAGCCGGTTGAATCCGACGGTCTTTGCGTGAAAAAGGACGTTTCTCAAAAAAACAAAACCACCGCCCAGGCCTGCCCGGGCGGCGTCAACATGTTCTAAAAGCTACCGTTTGGAGCGGATGATCTCGAGGGCGGCGGCAAAGGCCTGATCGGCATCGAGGTCGGAAGTATCCAGTACGGCGGCATCCTGGGCCGGAACCAGCGGGGCGACCGCGCGGTTGGTATCGCGCTCGTCACGTTCCCGCATATCGGCCAGGACGGTGCCGTATATAGCCCCCAAGCCCTTTTCCTGCAACTCTTTCAGCCGTCGCTCCGCCCTTTTTTCCACACTGGCCGTGACGAACAGCTTCACGCCCGCCTCGGGACAGACCACTGTCCCGATATCGCGGCCATCGAGGACGGCTCCCTTGCCGCCCGGAGGGGTGCTTGCAAAGCGGCGCTGGAAGTCCAGCAAAGCGGCGCGCACGCCGGGAATGGAGGCCACTTTCGAGGCCGCCTGGGCCGCCTCGTCGATGCGCAGATCCGTGGCGGCCAGATCGGTGGGCGACAGATCCTGGGCCGCCCGCTCGGCCAAGGCCACATCGGCGGGATCCAGCCCGGCGCGGGCCAGCTTCATGCCCACGGCGCGGTAGATCAGGCCGGTATCGAGATAGTCGAAGCCAAGCTCGGCGGCAAGGCGCCGCGCCAGGGTCCCCTTGCCGGCGGCGGCCGGCCCGTCGATGGCGATGATGGTCATTGTTTTGGGATCTTCCGTCGTTGAGACGCTGGTTTAACCACGAAGGCTCGAAGGCACGAAGGAAAAGGGAAGGAGCATTGAATTCTCTTCGTGATTCTTCGTGCCTTCGCGCCTTCGTGGTGAATTCACCCCATCGCCTCGATCTTCGCCCCCAACCCATTCATCAGTTCGACGAAGATGGGGAAGCTGGTCTCGATGGCTTCGGCGTCGTCCACCGCCACGGGCCGGGCCGAGGCCATGCCCATGACCAGGAAGGACATGGCGATGCGATGGTCGAAATGGGTGGTCACCGTGGCGTCGCCGTCGGGAATGCGTCCCGTGCCGTGAACGATGAGGGAATCCTTCTCCTCCTCCACCGCCACGCCGCAGGCGGCCAGTCCGCGCGCCATGGCGGCCAGGCGGTCGCTTTCCTTGACCCGAAGCTCGGCCAGCCCCCGCATGCGGGTGGTGCCCTCGGCGAAGGCGGCGGCCACGGCCAGGATGGGGTATTCGTCGATCATGGAGGGCGCCCGCTCGGCAGGGACGTCGACGCCTTTCAGCCTTGAAGCACGCACCACCAGATCGGCCACCGGCTCGCCCGCCTGATCGCGGGGATTGTCGAAGCGGATATCGGCGCCCATTTCCAGCAGGGTCTGGTACAGGCCGGTGCGCAAGGGATTGGTGCCCACGCCGGGCAGGCGGATTTCCGAGCCCTCCACCAGCAGGGCGGCCACCACCGGGAAGGCGGCCGAGGACGGGTCGGCGGGCACCACCACCGGGCGGCCGGTCAGTTCGGGAAAGCCCACCACGGTGACGGCCCGGCCGCCGCCTTCGGCATCCTCGACCCGCACGGTAGCGCCGAAATTCCTGAGCATCAGTTCGGTGTGGTCACGGGTGGCCTCGCGCTCGATCACCGTGGTCTCGCCAGCGGTATTGAGGCCAGCCAGCATGATGGCCGACTTCACCTGGGCCGAGGCCACGGGAAGCTCGTAAGTGATGGGGGTGGGCTGGGAGGTGCCGGTCACCGCCAGGGGCAGGCGCCCGCCGTCGCGGCTGACGAAGCGCGCTCCCATGCGCGACAGGGGCTCGATCACCCGGCGCATGGGCCGTGACCGCAGCGAGCCATCGCCGGTAAAGAAACATGTGAAGGGATGGGTCGCCACCAGCCCCATCAGCAGGCGCGCTCCCGTCCCGGAATTGCCCATGTCGAGAATGTCGGCTGGCTCCATCAGCCCACCGACGCCCCTGCCGAACAGCCGCCACGACCCGTCGGCCTGACGCTCCACCTCGGCCCCCAAGGCTCGCATGCAGGCAGCCGTGCGTAAAACATCGTCGCCTTCCAAAAGGCCGGTCACCACGCTTTCGCCCACCGCCAGCGCGCCCAGCATCAAGGCGCGGTGCGAGATGGATTTGTCGCCCGGAACTCGCGCCGAACCGGCCAACGGTGCGGCCTTACGGGAAGAAAGCGGCTTGGCCATGATCACTCCTGATAACCAGCGGCAAGGCAGAAAGCTGCCCGCCGAAGCTCTATCACAGGCGCCCTTCGCGTCATAGACCTGCGTTCCATGCTGCACCGCCCACGCTTTTTCGTTTTGACACAGGGTGGGGAACATGGCAAATGGCCCCTTTACAGAGGTTCGCGTGACACTTTGAAGGAGGACGAAGGTGGCAAAGCCGGAATGGGGACAGAAGCGCACCTGCCAAAGCTGCGGATGCCGTTTCTATGACCTGACGCGCACTCCCATCGTCTGCCCGAAGTGCGGGGCGACGGTCGAACCCGACATGCCCTTCAAGGTGCGTCGCGGCAGTGCGGCCGCGGCCGAGAAGGCGGCTCCCGTGGCGGCGGCGATTCCCGCCGCGGCCGCCATCGATGCCGATGATCTGGCGGTGGTCGACGACGAGGATGCCGTCATCGATGGCGAAAGCGAAAGCGCCGACGACGATGAAAGCGGCCTGATCGAGGATGCCTCCGATCTGGGCGAAGACGACGACGACATGGCCGAGGTCATGGAACATATGGACGAGGAGATCGGGGACGAGGTCTGATTTCCCGTCTTTGGCCAAGTGCGAATTTTTCGCTTGCAAGGCCATCCGGGAAACCATATGTTCCGCCTCCACCGGCGGGGCCCCAAGCCCGCAGGTAACAAGTTTCGGGGCTATAGCTCAGTTGGGAGAGCGCTTGAATGGCATTCAAGAGGTCGTCGGTTCGATTCCGTCTAGCTCCACCAAAATAGCGAAGGCCCGGTCAGCGATGACCGGGCCTTTTGCTTTTCCAGAGCCCTTACTCTTGGAGCCTAATGCTGCCCCCTCAGATAGATCCCATTGTGGTTCAGCCAATAGGGACGGAGCTTGAGATCACTCTGGACGATATGGACCGTGATCCACTCCTTGGCCAACCCCGCCAGGTCGCGCAGCAAGGGGGTGAAGTCACCTCTCGCATCGGTCTCGTCATACCGCTCCTTGAGAAGCTCGAGCTTTTCCAAGATGGCGGCATGTTCTCTGTGATGGGGTTCGGTAAAGGGGAAGGAACATTCGCGCTGGATTTTCTCTTCCCGGCCAAAGGCGGTGCTGGTTTCCTCGTAAAGACCGGTGAGGAACAGCCCCATGGCCGTATGGGCCCCATGGGCGCCCAGGGCCCGTTCGAAATCGTTGATCCGCCCGATCACATGCTTGCGGGCGTGATCGATATCGGCTTGGCCAATGGCCATGGCATCGCGCCAGATCAGCATGAAGCCCTCCAGCCTCTATTACCTGTATATGCATTTTCCCGCAGATCGAAGGACAGGTCCAGTCACGGCTCGTGACGTTTCTCGGCGGCATGAAAAAAGATGTTGACTTCGTTCCTATCTGCCGATATATAAATTCCCATCAACACCCGAATTGCGTCCAGCGCAAGGGTGTCGGTCCTAATCCTTACCTTTGCCTCCCTTGGACAACCGGGCCCTTCGCGGTCCGGCCCGAGGGATATCCGGCGTCATCCCCATGGCGCCCGGCTGCTGGCGCGCACGGCCGGGCAGAACCAGAGGAAGAGGCCCGTGTTACCGCAACCCACCAAAGGAACAAAACATGTCCACTTCTGTTATCAACGCCTACTCCAAGCAGTACGGCCACGAGGTTCATGCCGCCTATCAGCGCATGGGCACCAAGCTCCGCAACACGGTGCGCAGCCGCAACAACGTCAAGGGCGCCATCGCCGTCTTCCAGAAGGTCGGCAAGGGCACCGCCAGCACCAAGGCCCGCCACGGCAAGGTGCCGGTGATGAACGTCGATCACTCCGCCGTCGAAAGGACGTGGAGCAACGCCTGACCGAGCATCTTGTCCGTATCGAGGGCAAGCTGGACGGCTGCCAGGCCTGCTCCCGTTAAAAGGAGACCTTCATCATGGACCCCATCACCATCGCCCTGGGTCTGGCCCAGTTCGTACCCGGCCTGATCCGCTGGATCGGTGGCGAGGACGCGGAAAAGGCCGCCAAGGTCGCCGATCAGGTGGTCGGCGTGGCCCGCACCGTCACCGGCAAGTCCGGCGGCGAGGATGCCCTGGCCGCCGTCAAGGCCGACCCCGCCCTGGCCCTGCAGCTTCAGCAGGCCTGGATGGCCCACGAGATCGAATTGTCGCGGGAAGAAACCCGGCAACTGGCCGAGATCAACGCCACCATGCGGGCCGAGGCCGCCTCCGAGGACAATTATGTCCGCCGCTGGCGGCCCACATTCGGCTATGCGGTGGCGCTCACCTGGACCGCCACCATGGGGGCCGTCTCCTGGGCCATCATCACCGAGCCGGCCCAGGCACCCTCCATCATCGCCGCCCTGGTCAACACCTCGCCCATCTGGGGCATCGCGCTCGGCGTGCTGGGCGTCGCCGTGGTCAAGCGCAGCCAGGACAAGGCCCTGCGGCAGCCATAAAAAGGTTCTTCACTGAATTCCGAGGATGGATACCCTCAGACTCGTCATGCCGGGTTTGACCCACTGCTGTCGGGCTTAAATTTCAACGAGGAGCCCGAATGGCAGAGCCGATGCGGGCTCCAACCGTTCATGGACACGGATAGACACGGATGCCGCTTCGCGGCCACGGATGATCACGGATAAGAAAAATTCCGTGTCGTCATCCTGGGGCAAGCTCGGGTGGGGATACGGAAAAGAGCACATTTCCGTGTTTATCCGTGAAAGGTGCGAAGCACCGCATCCGTGTTATCCGTGTCTCGTAACTCCACGCCAGCCGTCTCAAATTAAAACGGACAGCAGTGGGTTTGACCCGGCATCCACGGTTCCAGCGGCACCATGGCCCCCGGATCGCGCTTCGCTTGTCCGGGGTGACGAAGCTCTTTGCCAGGCCATCCCGCGAAACAGTGAAGAACCAAAAAAAAAGGGGGCCGAAAGGCCCCCTTTTCCCAGTCTCTCAAGCCCGGACCTCAGTCCACACACTGGGCCGGGTCGGCGTCTTCGCTCCAGGTGATGGAGGGACGTGGCGTCTTCTCGATCCACTTGTCCAGGGCCACCACATGCTCGGCCTCTTCCGCCGCGAAATCGGCGCCCAGGCGCTTGACCTCGGGATCGGCGGAATTGGCGGCGGCCTCCTTGTAGTACTCCATGCCGCGGATCTCGTTGTCGCGGGCATAGCGCAGCGCATGGTAGGGCGTCATCAGATAGTGGATGTCGTTCTCGTCGCCCACCTCCGGCGGGGTCTTCCAGCGATACTGCCAGCTCATCAGCTTGGGCAGTTCCAGCGCGCGGGAACGCTGCTTGATCTCGTCGCCGTGAAGGGTGGAAAAGCGCGCCATGTCCCGGAAAACCGTGGCGGTATCGAGATTGTTGTGGGCTTCCATCATGTCGGCCAGCTCAACATACCGCTCAGCGGCCTCGGTCTCCAAAGCAATGGCGTGCGCAAGGAATTCTGCCAGAGTATAGCCCATTATCGCCTCTCGTCAGGGAAGGTCTGCACCAACCCTATCGGGTGGGGCCTTCGCCGTCAATCCGGTATTGCGATACCGATTTGAAGAGGTGGAACTCAGTGCACCCGGTCGCGCAGCTTGCGCCATTCGGCGAAGGCCTCGGTCATGACGGTCCTGAGCGCGGTCGCCGAGGCGTTGGGGAACAGATCGGCCAGCCGATCCCACAGTGCGCCATTGTGCAGGAAGTTCTGGGCAAAGGTCTCCAGATCGGCGGCGTTATCGTCGTCGAAGGATTGCTGGAGATAGTCGAACAGCCGCTGGCGGCTTTGTTCGTCGAAGCTTGCCATGATGTCTCTCAAGAAGCACTTCGAGCCCCGCCGATGCGGGGCTCGAATATCCGGCGAAGGACGGTCCCGCCCCTTAAAGGCTGGAATCCACCCATTCGTAGAGCTTGCTCTTGGGCAGCGCGCCGATCTTGGTGGCGGCGACCTGGCCGTTCTTGAAGATCATCAGGGTGGGAATGCCACGCACGCCGTACTTGCCGGGGGTGCCGGGATTCTCATCGATATTGATCTTGGCGATGGTGATCTTGTCGGCCCTGTCCTTGGAGAGTTCCTCAAGCGCCGGGGCGATCTGGCGGCAGGGGCCGCACCATTCGGCCCAAAAATCCACCAGAACCGGGCCGGGAGCCTTCAGCACCTCGGCCTCGAACGAGGAATCGGTCACAATCTTCATAGGCAGGTTCCTTGTCGAATTCCAACGGCGGACGGGGCAGACACGTCCCCAGGTCCGTCACCCCGCGCGACGGTCCTCGCACGGGGGACGTCCACTGTAGAAAGCCCCCGCGTCAGCGTCAAGCAGGCCGGGTGGTAGGGCTGGGTTGCCGTCTTCGCTCATCCGGCCGGCTGGCCCTGGCCCACCCGTCATGCTGGCGGGCATTGACGGGCGGCAAGGGCGGTGTCTCTATGACGCTCGCCTCCGTCTCGCAGCTCGGATCTTGTCCCATGGCCGATCTCAATCCCATCATCGTCATCCCCGCCCGCATGCATGCCACCAGGCTGCCGGGCAAGCCCCTGGCCGACATCCATGGCGAGCCGATGATCATCCATGTCTGGCGCCGGGCCGTGCAGACCGGGCTGGGTCCCGTGGTGGTCGCCTGTTCCGAGACCGAGGTTTTCGACGCCGTCCACGCCCATGGCGGCAAGGCGGTGATGACCGATCCCAACCACCCTTCGGGCTCGGACCGGGTGTGGGAGGCGGTGATGAATGTGGATCCCGACGGCGCCTTCGACGCCATCGTCAATGTCCAGGGCGACCTGCCCACCCTGGAGCCCCAGATCATCCGCGCCGTCTTCGCCCCCTTGGCCGAGCCGGGCGTCGATGTCTCCACCTTGGTGACCGAGATCACCGTGGAGGAGGAGCGCACCAATCCCAACGTGGTCAAGGCGGTGGTCGGCTTCGAGTCCGGCCAACGCGTGGCGCGCGCGCTCTATTTCAGCCGCGCCACCGTGCCCGCCAATGACGGCCCCCACTACCACCATATCGGCCTTTACGCCTATCGGCGGGACTCGCTTCGGCGTTTTGTTTCCTTGCCGCAAGGGGTGCTGGAGCGGCGCGAGAAGCTCGAACAGCTGCGCGCGCTGGAGAACGGCATGCGCATCGATTGCGCCTTGGTTGACACGGTTCCGCTGGGTGTCGATACTCCCGCCGACCTTGAAAGGGCGCGCGCCCTGCTGAAAGCCTGAGCCCCCATGACCGACCAGCCCACACCCGATAGCTCCATCGCCTTCCAGGGCGAACCCGGCGCCTATTCCCATCTGGCCTGCCGCAATGCCTATCCCGGCATGCAGCCGCTGCCCTGCGCCACTTTCGAGGACACCTTCGCCGCCGTGCGCGAGGGCCGCGCCCGCTATGCCATGATCCCCATCGACAATTCGGTGGCGGGCCGGGTCGCCGACGTGCATCACCTGATGCCCTATGCCGGTCTGCACATCATCGCCGAGCATTTCGAACGCATCAGCCACCACCTGCTGGCCGTGCCGGGCGCCACTCTGGCGACCATCAAATCGGTGAAAAGCCATGTCCATGCCCTGGGCCAGTGCCGCAACCTGATCCGCGAGCTGGGCCTGAAAGTCATCGTCGGCACCGATACCGCCGGGGCGGCGGCCGAACTGGCCGAACGCCAGGACCCCACCATGGCGGCCATCGCCTCGGAACTGGCCGCCGAGGCCTATGGCCTGGTATCGCTGAAGGCGGGCATCGAGGACGCCGAGCACAACACCACCCGTTTCGTGGTCCTGGCCCGCGAGGCCCTGGAGCCCAACCCCAACCAGCCCTGCGTCACCACCTTCGTCTTTCGGGTGCGCAACGTGGCCGCCGCGCTGTACAAGGCGCTGGGCGGCTTCGCCACCAACGGCATCAATATGACCCGGCTGGAAAGCTACATGGTGGGCGGCGAGTTCGCCGCCACCCAGTTCTACGCCGATGTGGAAGGCCATCCCACCCAACGCAATCTGCGCCTGGCCCTGGAGGAACTGGACTTCTTCAGCCACGAGGTCCGCATCCTGGGCGTCTATCCCCGCCATCCCTTCCGCATGAAGCAGCAGGGCGGCGGGCAGTAGTTTAAGCCTCGTCCTCGCCCGAATCCTCGATGGCCGAAGCACCGAGCGCCAGCAGGGCCTCGACGCCCGCATCGGGGATGGCTTCCACCTTGCGCAATTGCCGGTCGATGGCGCGCTTTCGCACCGCCACGTCATCGATGGTCTTCGACGCCTCCTGCAGCTTCTTCTGCACCTTGTCGAGCACGTCGCCATACTTGCCGAACTCGGTCTTGACCGCGCCCAGGATCTCCCAGACCTCGCTTGACCGCTTCTCGATGGCCATGGTCTTGAAGCCCATCTGGATGGCATTGAGGATGGCGCCCAGCGTGGTCGGCCCGGCGGCGATCACCTTGTAGTCGCGCTGGATCAGATCCACCAGACCGGGGCGGCGCAGCACCTCGGCGTAAAGCCCCTCGGTAGGCAGGAACAGAATGGCGAAGTCGGTGGTGGTGGGCGGATTGACGTATTTGTCGCGGATATCGCGGGCAAAGCTCTTGACGCGCAGTTCCAGCGCCTTGGCGGCGGCCTCCACGGCTTCGGCGTCGGCGCGCTCGACAGCCAGTTGCAGGCGCTCGTAATCCTCGTTGGGGAATTTGGAATCGATGGGCAGCAGGACCTCCGGCTCATGGTCGCCCTTGCCCGGCAGGCGGATGGCGAAGTCGACCCGTTCCAGGCTGCCCTTCTTGCAATTGGCCTCACGCATGTACTGGTCAGCGCGGAAGATCTGTTCCAGCAGCGCGCCCAGTTGCACTTCACCCCAGGTGCCGCGCGTCTTGACATTGGTAAGAACGCGTTTGAGATCCCCCACCCCGCTGGCCAGACTTTGCATCTCGCCCAGGCCCTTGTGCACCTGCTCCAGCCGGTCGCTGACCAGCTTGAAGGATTCGCCCAGGCGCTTTTCCAAGGTTCCCTGAAGCTTCTCGTCCACGGTCTGGCGCATCTGTTCCAACTTGGCGGTATTCTCGCCCCTCAGTTTTTCAAGGTGCTCGGAGACCACGCGGGTCTGTTCCGACACCGTCTTGCCGATGCCCTCGCCCAACTGCTTGATGCCGCCCAGCACCTCTTCACGAAGCGCGCGGGACTGGGTGGCCTGATCCGAACGGAACTCGGCCAGCTTGGTCTCCACCAGAATGCGCAACTCGGTGTGGTTCTTGTCGGCGGCGGAAGCGGAATCGCCCTGGAACGTGCGGATCATCTCGGCGGTCTCGCGCCGGTCCTGGCGAGCCTCGTCGCGCAGCACCCGTTCCAGCCGGTCGAGACGCTCGGAGAGATCCTCCTTTTTGCGCAGCAGCAGGACCACCACGCCCCCCAAAGCGGCCAGGGACAAAGCGGCGGAGATCAGGGCAAAATCCATGGCGACCGTCCGAACATTACGGGAACGACTGCCTTGTAGCACGGTTTTGCGAGGAAACAAACAGCTCCTATTGGGTTGTTGCCCAAACCCACCCGGGGCCATGCCCCGGACCCCATTTTGTTTTTATCGATAAGATTAAGGGGAGGTTTGGAGGCTTGCCTCCAATCGGGGATCGGGGCGGAAGCCCCGCCCTTGGATCACTCCGAACGAAAGAGCAAAAACACCAGCCTTGCGGCGCCGCGCGGCCTTTCCTCCACCGCATCGAAACCGGCAGGCGGGGCAAAGGCTTCGTCGGCGGCCACTTCCACCACCACCAGGGCGCCGTCCTCCAGCCAACCCTTGGCGGCGAGGCCTTCGAGGCAGGGCACGGCGAGGCCCGAATGATAGGGCGGATCGAGGAAGGCCAGGGTGCAGGCATGGGGGGCAACGGGCGGCTTGGCGGCATCGGCGCGCACCACCTTGGTTTGGCCCTCCACCTTCAGGGTCTTGATATTGGCGTAGATGGCGGCCAGAGGCTGGGCCGCCAGTTCGAGGAAACAGGCATGGTCCGCGCCGCGCGACAGGGCTTCGAGGCCCAACGCGCCCGACCCGGCGAAGGCGTCCACCACGCGGGCGCCCTCCATCTCCACCCGATCGGAATGCATCAGCATGTCGAACAGGGCCTGGCGCACCCGGTCGGCGGTGGGCCGCGTATCGCGGCCCGAGGGTGCCTCCAGGCGGCGGCCCTTATGAAGACCGGCGACGATGCGCATCGGACTTGGCCTTCTTGGCACTGGCGGCGTGCTTGTCGTCGGCCAGCTTCTGCTTGCGGGCCTTGGCGGCGACGCGCTGTTCCTTTTCCCGCTCGCCTGCTGATTTGTTCTCAGGTCTGGGCTTCAGGACCGCTTTGCCCTCGCCCATCTGCTCGCGCAGGACCTTGCCCGCCACCTCGTCGGCGGCGCCCTCTTCCAGGGTGCCCAGTTGGAAGGGGCCGTAGGAGACACGGATCAGGCGGGAAACCGGCCAGCCGAGAAACTCCATCACGCGGCGGATTTCGCGGTTCTTACCCTCGCGCAAGCTGACGCTCAGCCATGCATTGGCGCCCTGGCGGCGATCCAGCGTCGCGCTGATGGGGCCATAGGCCATGCCGTCGATGGTGATGCCGTTCTCCAGCCGGGCCAGGGCGTCTTCGGACACTTCGCCATGGACGCGCACCCGATAGCGCCGCAGCCAGGCGTTGGAGGGCAGTTCCAGCTTGCGCGCCAGTTCGCCGTCATTGGTCAGCAGCAATAGCCCCTCGGAATTGAGATCGAGCCTTCCCACCGAGATCACCCTGGGCATGCCTTCGGGCAGATGGTCGAACACGGTGGGCCGCCCCTCGGGGTCCTTGTGGGTGGTGACCAGACCGGCGGGCTTGTGATAACGCCACAGCCGGGTCTTCTCCGGTTCGGAAAGCGGCGTGCCATCGACAAGAATGATATCGCCGGGGCCGACCACGCAGGCGGGACTATCCAGCGTCTTGCCGTTGACGGAAACGCGGCCCATCTCGATCCAGCGTTCGGCCTCGCGGCGCGAGCACAGACCTGCGCGGGCCAGCCTTTTGGCGATGCGTTCGCCCTTTTCCTCGGTCATGTTCGGCACGCTCCAACAAAGGCTCGCAGCAGGGCGGAATCCGCCGGGCTGATGTCATATTCCGGATGCCACTGCACCCCGATGCAGAAGGGGTGGCCGGTGGCCTCGATGCCCTCGATCACCCCATCGGGAGCGATGGCATTGATCACGCAGCCAGGCGCCACGTCGCGCACCGCCTGATGATGGGCCGAGTTCACCGGAATGCGCGTCTCGCCGACGATCCCGGCCAGCCGGGTCCCCGAGGCGATCTCCACCCAGTGGCCGGGCTCGGTGCGGGGACCCGGCTGTTCGTGGGTCAGCGCGCCCTCGACCTCGTCGGGAATATGCTGGATCAGGGTTCCGCCCAGGGCGACGTTGAGCAATTGCTGGCCGCCGCAGATGCCAAGAATGGGCATGCCGCGCTCCAGAGCGCCTTGCACCATGGCCAGTTCGAACTGGGTCCGTCCCCGCTTTAAGACCAGACCGGCGCGAGCCTCGGCGCCGAACAGGGCCGGGTCGATGTCGAAGGCCCCGCCGGTGACGATCAGCCCGTCGATCCGGTCCAGAAAGGACGCGGCCAGAGGGGGCTCGTGGGGCAGCAGCATGGGCAGGCCGCCAGCGCGGGCCACCGTCTCGGCGTAATTGCGACGCAGGGCATACCAGGGCATGCGGGAATAGCCGCCGGGGTCCTCGCTGTCCAAGGTAATGCCGATGAGAGGGGGCTTGGCGTTCATGCCCTGTCTATACCCTTGCCGCGCCAAAGAAGAAAGGCCCGGGCGAAAGCGCCCGGGCCAGTTTGTCCGGCATCAGGGGATGCGGGAGGGTTAAGGGATCATCCAGGTCAGCACATAGGCCTGGAGCGTGGTGATCACGCCGATGATGCACACGAAGAAAATGCTGTGCTTCAAGGTGAAGCGGAACAGATTCGACTCGTGGCCGACCAGGCCCACGGCGGCGCAGGCCACCGCGATGGACTGGGGCGAGATCATCTTGCCGGTGACGCCGCCGGTGGTGTTGGCGGCGACCATCAGGATGTCGCTGACCCCCAACTGGTGGGCCGTGGTGGCCTGAAGCGCGCCGAACAGGGCGTTGGACGAGGTGTCCGAGCCGGTCAGGAACACGCCCAGCCACCCCAGAATCGGGGCGAAGAACGGATAGACATCGCCCGCACCGGTCAGCAGCAGGGCCAGGGTGGTGGACAGGCCCGAGGCATTGGCCACATAGGCGAAGGCCAGAACCGTGCCGATGGTGTAGATGGGACGCTTCAGTTCGTTCAGGGTCTCGCCGAAGGTCTTCAAGCCTTCCGAGCCCTTCATCCCCAGCATGATGATGGTGATGATGGCCGAGATCAGGATGGCGGTGCCGGTGGCCGAGACCAGATTCAGGGTGTAGACGGCGGGCACGGCCTTGGCGGCGGCGACGATGGGCGGCACCTTGGCGACAAGGTTGTGCAGATAGGGCACTTCCCAGTTGATATTGGTGAACACCATCTCGCCACCCTTGGCGAACATGGCCTTGAAGGACTTCAGGCTCCACACCGTCACCACGGCGGTGAGGATCAGGAAGGGCGCCCAGGCCCGCGCCACCTGACCAGCGGTGTAGTCGTGGGAGTGCTTCTCCTCGGCGCCCTCTTCCTTGAAGCGGAAGATGTTCTTGGGCTGCCAGAACTTGAGGAACACCGTGATGCACACCAGGCTGATCAGGGCCGAGGTGATGTCGGGCAGTTCCGGCCCGATATAGTTGGAGGTGAACCACACGCCAAAGGCAAAGGAGCCACCGGCCACCAGAATGGCGGGCCAGGTCTCGCGCACGCCTTTGAAGCCGTCCATGATGAAGATGATCCAGAACGGCACGAAGACGGCCAACAGCGGCAACTGACGGCCCGCCATGGCGCCGATCTTGAAGGCGTCGAGCCCTGAGACCTGACCGGCGACGATAATCGGAATACCCATGGCGCCGAAGGCCACCGGAGCGGTATTGGCGATCAGGCACAGACCGGCGGCATAGAGCGGATTAAAGCCCAGACCCACCAGCAAGGCGGCGGTGATGGCCACCGGCGCGCCGAAGCCCGCAGCACCTTCGAGGAAGGCGCCGAAGGAAAAGCCGATCATCAGCATCTGCAGACGCTGGTCGGCGGTGATGGACACCACCGAGGAGCGGATGATCTCGAACTGTCCGGTCTTGACCGTGACCTTATAGAGGAACACGGCGCCGATGATGATCCAGGCGATGGGCCACAGGCCGAACAGGAAGCCCTGGACACCGGCCATGAAGGCGCTGGCCACAGGCATCTTGTAGAACAAGATGGCGACCGCGATGGACAGCAGCACCGTGATGGTGCCCGCCACATGGCCCTTCAGCTTGAGAATGGTCAGGGCGACGAAGAAGAAAATGATCGGAATAGCCGCGATCAGTGACGACAGCCACAGATTACCGGCCGGGTCGTAGACTTGCATCCAGGCTTGCATGGTGCCTCCCCGAAGGTTCGACCGTGCATCCGCTCGAGATGCCGGTGAGGTGTTGACGTTGGGCGTTTCTTGAACGTGGTAACAAAATTTGACCAGATGATTAGCGTGGATAACTCATTTCGTCTCCGGGTGTAAATGGAAAAGTTGCCATGCCATAATTCCATGGTTGGATACGGCCCTGTGCAGGCCTATCCTGATCCCATGATGCACGCCGCCCCAAAACCGACCTTGAGGAACGCTGGCGAGCCAGCTTCCGATCCCCTGTCCCGCCTGCTTCAGGCGCACCCGGAGACGGTTTTCGATTATTTCGAATTCCGTCGGGTGATGGCGGGCAGCGCCGCCGCCCTGGCCGCCGAGCGCGCCACGCCCGAGGATCTGGCCCATCTGCGCGCCTGCATGGAGGCCATGGAGAAGGCCCATGCCCTGGACGATCCCGCCCAGGAGGCCGCCACCGATGCCGAGTTCCATCTGGCCATCTATCAGTCCGCCCATAATCTGGTCATGAGCCAGGTGATGGGGCGGGTCTTCGACATGCTGAAGGTCGGCGTCTTCTATGACCGTATCGACCTTTACCGCCGACGCGGCGTGCGCGACGCCTTCCTGCGCCAGCATCAGGCCATCTGGCAAGCCATCGTCGCGGGGAATCCCGAAGCGGCGCGTATCGCCGCCGAGGCCCACATCAACTCCACGGAAGAAGCGCTGCGCGAGGCGCAATTCGCCAATTCACGGCGCGATGTGGCGCTGCGCCGCCGCGCGGGCTCGGATCTGACCGGACGTCCGCGCTGAAATTGGCAAAATAATTTTACCACTTTACGCGATTGGTAAAAATGCTGTAACCATGGTGACGCCGGGGCTCGACCTCCGGCCAAGCAAGCACTGCCAAAACAATCTCTGGTGGAACGCCCATGTCCAAGCAGCCTCGCCCGGAAAGCGTCTACTTCTTCGGAACCTGCCTGATTGACCTGTTTTACCCCGCTGCCGGACTGGCCGGGATGGAGCTTTTGAAGCGCGAGGGTCTCAAGGTGGTGTTTCCACCCAAGCAGACCTGCTGCGGCCAGCCCGCCCGCAACAACGGCTATCAGGACGAGGCCCGCAAGGTCGCCCGGCTGCAACTGGACTCTTTCCCCGGCGACTGGCCCATCGTGGTGCCGTCGGGCTCCTGCGCGGGCATGATGAAGACCCATTATCCCGAGATGTTCGAAGGCACTCCCGATCACGACCGGGCGCAGGCCTTCTCGGCGCGGGTGTTCGAACTGACCGAGTTCCTGGTGGATGTCCTGGGCGTCAAGCTTGAGGACAAGGGCCAGCCGGTGACCATCACCTGGCACCCCTCCTGCCATTCCCAGCGCGAAGCCGGTGTGGTGGAACAGCCCAAATCCCTGCTGCGGCAATTGTCCAACGTCACCCTGATCGAGAACCCGCGCGAAAAGGAATGCTGCGGCTTCGGCGGCGCCTTCGCGGTGCGTCAGGCCGAGATCTCGGCGGCCATGGTCACCGACAAGGTGGCCTCCATCGAAGAGACCGGCGCCACCAGCGTTGTGTCGGGCGATTGCGGCTGCCTGATGAACATCACCGGCGCCGCCGAGAAGGCCAAGAAGGGCTTCAAGGGCCGCCACATCGCCGAGTTCATCCTGGAGCGCTGTCATGGTGGCTGAAACCAAGAAACTGGAATTCGGCGCCAAGGCCCATGTGGCGCTGAACGACCCCAAGCTGCGCGCCAATTTCCGCCGCGCCATGGACGGATTGATGACCAAGCGGGCCGCTCAGTTCGCCGATGTGGCGGAGTGGACCTCCTTGCGCGCCCGAGGCGCGGCGGTGCGCGCCAATGCTCTGGCCAAGCTGCCCGAATTGCTGGAGCAGTTGGAAGCCAATTGCCGCAAGAACGGCATTCAGGTGCACTGGGCCGAAACCACCGCCGAGGCCAATGCCATCGTCCTGGGCATCTTAGAAGCGGCGGGCGCCAAGACGGTGATCAAGGGCAAGTCCATGGTCACCGAGGAGATGCACCTCAACGCCCATCTGGAAAAACACGGCATCACCCCGGTGGAATCCGATCTGGGCGAATACATCATCCAGCTGGCGGGCGAGGCGCCCAGCCATATCGTCATGCCCTGCATCCACAAGAACAAGGCCGAGATCGCCGAACTGTTCCACGACAAGATCGCAGGTCAGGCCTATACCGAGAATGTGGACGAATTGACGGCGGCCGCCCGCGCCGCGCTGCGCGGCGCTTTCGCGGGCGCCGATGCGGGCATCTCGGGCGTCAATTTCGCGGTGGCCGAGACCGGCACATTGGTGCTGATCGAGAACGAGGGCAATGGACGGCTGTCCACCACCTTGCCGCCGCTGCATATCGCGGTGACCGGCATCGAGAAGGTTTTGGAAAAGCTCGACGACGTGCCGCCCTTGTTGTCCTTGCTGCCCCGCTCGGCCACCGGCCAGCCCATCACCACCTATGTCAACATGATCTCCTCGCCCCGCAAGGAGGGCGAGAAGGACGGGCCCAAGGCGGTGCATCTGGTCCTGCTGGACAATGGGCGGTCCCGGGTCCACGGCGATACCGAACTGCGCGACACGCTCCGCTGCATCCGCTGCGCCGCCTGCATGAACCACTGCCCGGTCTATACCAGGGTCGGCGGCCACACTTACAGCTTCACCTATCCCGGCCCCATCGGAAAGCTGCTGACCCCGCAGTTGGAAGGCCTCGACTGCGCGGGCGACCAGCCCCATGCCTCGACGCTGTGCCGGGCCTGCGCCGATGTCTGCCCGGTGAAGATCCCCATTCCCGACCTGCTGGTCCGCCTTCGGACCGAATCGGTGCGCCCCACCAGCCCCGGTGCCGTCAAGGGGGCCGGTTCGGCCACCTCCGCCACCGAGACCCTGGGCTGGAAGGGCTGGACCCTGCTTTACGCCTCGCCCCTGGTCTATCGCATCGGCACCAGGATGCTGGGCTGGTTCGGCAATCTGATGCCGTCCTCGGCACCCATGCTCAAACAATGGACCTCTGTGCGCACCAAGCCGAAATTCGCGCCCAAGAGCCTGCATGAACTGGCCCGCGAGAAGGGGTTCTGTGATGAATAGCCCGCGTGAACGCATCCTCGCCCGCCTGAAGGCCGCGCCCAAGGCGGCCGCGCCGCTCCGCCCCGACTGGACGCCGCCCGCCTATGATGCCGCGACGCGCAAGGCCCGGTTCAAATCCATGCTGGAGGCCTCCCACGCCGACGTGCACGAGGTGAGCGCCACCGACTGGCCCGAACGGCTGAAGACCATCCTGGCCAATAAGGGCGTCGGCACCATGATCTATGCCCCCGGCACCGATGCGGGCAAGCTGCTGGCCGGGAGCTGGGGCGACAGCCCCACCCGATTGGTGGCCTATGACCGTCCGGTGGAGGACTTCAAGGACGTGCTGGTCTCCAGGGCCGATGCGGGCTTTACCACCACAAAGGGCGGCATCGCCCAGACCGGATCGCTGGTCCTGTGGCCCACGCCCGACGAGCCCCGGCTGATGAGCCTGCTGCCGCCCATCCATGTGGCCCTGGTGGAAGAGGCCAGCCTTACCGACAGTCTGGCCGAGACCATCCGCGCCCAGGGCTGGGCCGGGCAAATGCCCACCAATGCCGTGCTGGTGTCGGGTCCATCCAAGACCGCCGATATCGAACAGACCCTGGCCTATGGCGTCCATGGCCCCAAGGAACTGATCGTCTTGCTGATCGGGAGTGTGTCTCCGTGAGCCGTACCGCCCCAGACTATTCCGCCCTGCTTCAGGACCTCGTCGGCGTGATGCCGGTGGAACGCCTGATCACCGATCCGCTGCGCCGTCTGGCCTATGGCACCGATGCCAGCTTCTACCGCCTGGTGCCCCAGGTGGTGGCCGAAGTCAGGGACGAGGCCGAGGTCAAGGGCGTGCTGGCCGCCTGCCGCCGCTTTTGTGCCCCCGTCACCTTCCGCGCCGCCGGAACCTCGCTCTCGGGTCAGGCGGTCAGCGATTCCGTGCTGATGATCTTAGGGACCGGCTGGACCCAGGCCGTGGTCGAGGACGAAGGCAAACGCATCCGCCTGCAGCCCGGCGTCATCGGCGCCGAGGCCAACCGCCGCCTGGCCGCCTTCGCCCGCAAGATCGGACCCGACCCGGCCAGCATCGATTCGTGCAAGATCGGCGGCATCGCCGCTAACAATGCCAGCGGCATGTGCTGCGGCACCTCGGATAATTCCTACCAGACCCTGATGTCCATGCGTCTGGTCCTGGCCGACGGCACCCTGGTGGATACGGGCAATGCCGACAGCGTCGCCGCCTTCCGCGCCTCCCATTCCGAATTGCTGGCCAAGCTGGACGCCATGGGCAAACGGGTGCGGGGCGACGAGACCCTGGCGGGGCGCATCCGGCACAAATTCGCCATCAAAAACACCACGGGATATTCCCTGAATGCCCTGGTCGACTTCACCGATCCGCTGGATATCCTGACCCATCTGATGATCGGGTCCGAGGGCACGCTGGGCTTCATTGCCGAGATCACCTACCGCACCGTCCCGGAACATGCCCACAAGGCCAGCGCCCTGCTGCTGTTCCCCGACATCGCCGAGGCTTGCCGTACCGTGGCGCTGTTGAAGCAGGCCCCGGTTTCCGCCGTGGAGCTGATGGACCGCGCCAGTCTGCGCTGTGTCGAGGACAAGCCCGGCATGCCCGCCCAGATCCGGGGGCTGGCCGATGGCGTCACCGCCCTGCTGGTGGAGGCGCGCGGCGAGACGGCCGAAGATCTGGCCGTCAATCTGGCCGAAATCGCCTCGGTGCTGGCCGGCGTCACCACCGTGTTCCCGCCCGCCTTCACCGATGATCCTTACGAATACGGCAAGCTGTGGAAGATCCGAAAGGGCCTGTTCCCGGCGGTCGGCGCGGTGCGCCCGGTGGGCACCACGGTGATCATCGAGGATGTGGCCTTCCCCATCGCGTCGCTCGCCGCCGCCACCGTCGATCTCGAACATCTGTGCCGCAAGCACGGCTATGACGAGGCCATCATCTTCGGCCATGCCCTGGACGGCAATCTGCACTTCGTCTTCACCCAGGATTTCGGCATCAAGGCCGAGGTGGAGCGCTACGCCCGCTTCATGGACGAGGTCGCCGAACTCGTCGTCAGGAAATATGACGGCTCGTTAAAGGCCGAGCACGGCACGGGCCGCAACATGGCCCCCTTCGTGGAGATGGAATGGGGCGCCGAGGCCACGGGGCTGATGTGGGACATCAAGCATCTGCTTGATCCCCAGGGGCTGCTCAATCCCGGCGTTCTGCTGGACAGGGACCCCCATGCCCATCTGAACAACTTAAAGCCGCTGCCCGCCGCCGACGCGCTGGTCGATACCTGCATCGAATGCGGTTTCTGCGAGCGCATGTGCCCCAGCCACGGCCTGACGCTTTCGCCCCGCCAGCGCATCACCTCGTGGCGCGAGATCTCGCGCCGCGCCGCCGCCAACGAGAATGCCGACGAACTCCGGCGTCTTTACGGCTATCAGGGCATCGACACCTGCGCCGCCTGCGGGCTGTGCGCCACCTCCTGCCCGGTGGGCATCGAGACCGGACGTTTGACCAAGAGCCTGCGCGGACGCCGTCTGGGTTCGGGCGCCCATGCCATCGGCCAGTGGACGGCCCGACATTACGGCGCCGCCATGAGCGCCACCCGCTTTGGCCTGGGTGCCGCCGCCCTGGTTTCGAAAGTGGCCGGGCCGGGCGCCATGGCCGCCATGGCCAATGGATTGCGCAAATTGTCGGGCGGGCTGAGCCCCAAGATCGGGGAACATCTGCCCACCGCCGCGTCGTTCACGCCCCCGGTCAATGCCCAGACGGGCGAGCGAGTGGTCTATTTCCCCACCTGCGCCGCCCGCTCCATGGGTCCCGCCTCGGGCGACCCGGAAACGGACTCCCTGCCCACGGTCATGACCCGCGTGCTTCAGCGCGCCGGATTCGGAGTCGTGATGCCCGAAGGCCTGGACAATCTGTGCTGCGGCCAAGCCTTCGAGAGCAAGGGATTGCAGGCCACCGCCGATGCCAAGGCCGCCGAGTTGGAAGCCGCCCTGTTCAAGGCCTCGGACCATGGCAAACTGCCCATCGTCATGGATGCCTCGGCCTGTACCTGGCGCATGAAGACCTATCTGGGCAAGCGCCTCAAAGTGCTGGATTCGGTGGAATTCCTCCACGATGCCGTCCTGCCCCGTCTGTCGCCCAGGCCCCAGGACGCTCCCGTCCTGGTCCATGTCAATTGCGGCGCCCGCAAACAGGGCCTCGACGACAAGATGGTCGGCCTGGCCAAGGCCTGCGCCAAGACCGCCATCGTGCCCGAGGCCGTCGGCTGCTGCGGCTTTGCCGGTGACAAGGGCTTCACCACGCCCGAACTCAACGATCATGCGCTGCGCCATCTGGCCCCCCAGGTGCCGGCGGGTTGCGAGGCAGGCTATTCCTCCAACCGCACCTGCGAGATCGGCTTGGCCGATCATGCGGATGTGCCGTACCGCTCCATCGTCTATTTGCTGGATCGGGCGACACGCTAGGGGCTTGCTCACACTGAGCGCTCATGCCAGCCTCTCCTGCAAATAAATGCGCAAGGAGAGGCGGGAATGAGCGAGTTGGTACTGACCCATGTGGAATGCGGCGTTCAGGTGGTCCGCATGAACCGCCCGGACAAGAAGAACGCCCTGATCGGCGAGATGTACGCCGCCCTGGCCGAGGCTTTCGCCAAGGGCGAGGCCGATGACGAGGTCGGCGTCTTCCTGATTCTCGGCAGCCAGACCGACTTTTCCGCCGGCAACGATCTTCCCGACTTCCTGAGCTGGGAGGCGTTATCGGGCTCGGTGGCCGACCGGTTCATCCGTGCGGTGGCCGGGGCGAAGAAACCCGTGGTCGCCGCCGTGCGCGGCGCGGCCGTCGGCATCGGCTCGACCCTGCTGCCCCATTGCGATCTGGTCTATGCCGCGCCCGGCACCCGTTTCCACATGCCCTTCATCAATCTGGGCATCGTGCCCGAAGCCGGGTCCAGCCAAACCATGCCGTTGTTGGCCGGGCACCGCCGCGCCGCCGAGATGCTGATGCTGGGCGAGCCGTTCGGCGTGGAAACCGCCGAGGCCGTGGGCCTGATCAACGGCGTGGTGCCGGGAGAGGATCTGGAAGAGACCGCCATGGCGGCGGCGCGCAAGCTGGCGGCCAAGCCGCGTTCCATCCTGATGCAGATCAAGACGCTGATGAAGACTCCGCCCGAACCCATCATGGACCGCCTGACACGCGAGGCGCGAATCTTCGATGCCTGCCTGAAGGGCGAAGCCCTGACCGAGGCGGTCGCCGCCTTCAAGGAAAAGCGGGCGCCCGACTTTTCCAAGTGCCGGTAGATCGGTTCGGCTACTTCTTCAGGATCCGGCTGACCGACAGCATGGCTTCCATGGGTCGGCGGCCGGGGGCGGAGACCGAGGTGACCAGGGCCAGGGGCTGGCTGCCGTCCTCGCCCGTGCGCCGCCCCAGGTCGCGGGCGAACCAATCGGCGGGCATCAGGTAGTAATCGCTGATCGTTTGGCCGCTCTCGTCCCGAGCATCAAGGGCCAGCAACTGCGCACCCCCCTTCAGCCCACCGCGCTCCACCATGGACAGCAGGTGCCGCTGCAGCGAGGTGGCGTCGCCATATTCCGACCAAACGGTACAGATGCCGTCCTGGCCCATCACCAGGGTGATGGCCCCCAGTCCGGGACGGCGAAGCACGCGGACCAGACCCGAACGGCCCTTCAGGAAGGTCTCCGCCACATCGGGCGTCACATCGGCGAAACCGAACTCGCCCGTCGGTGCGGCAGAGGTGATGGTGGCGTTGTAATCGCCGATATTGAGCACGCAGATACGGCCCAGCACGGCGACCGCTAGCCGCGAGGTCTCGTCGCGGGTGGCCAGCCCACCCGCCGACTGGGCATGCCCGGCCACCGGCAGGGCGAGAAGGACGAGAATCAAGGCAAGGGTGATACGGCTCATGGCTGCCTCACGCCGATGGTGATGATGGCCTGCAAATCGGGATTGGCGTTTTCCGAGGTGGTGACGATCACCCGCAGCCCGGTAGGCTCCGAACCATGGCGCTTGACCAGTTCATCGCGGTAGGCCGCAGAAGGAAGCAGGTCGAGAAAGCGCGATGTCAAAGGCCCGTTCGCCTCGCGCCCGCCGGGCTGGACGTTGAAATAGCGCCCCACCGCCGCCTTCAAGTCCTTTTCCACCTGGGCGTTGATGGCCGCGCTGGGCACCCGGCGCACGAAGACCGCGCATTGCTCGTCCTTGGTGAGCAGAGCCAGTGTCACCCCGGCTTCCTCGCGAAGATAGGCCTCGCCTGGACGACCCTGGAGAAACGGCTTGGCCGCGGCGTCGGGCAGGCGGGGTAGATACAGGTCGCCGCCCTGCTGAAGCCGGTCGTGCAGTTTGTCCAGCGCGCCCACATGGGCGGCGCAACCGAACACGAAGGTGGCCGAGGCGATCTCGGCCACGCTCCGGGGCGGCTCGGCAGCTTCGACGCAGGAGGCCGCCAGGGCAAAGCCTACAGCCAGGGTGGAAAGAACGCGGCTCATCAATCCTTATACTCCCGAAGCCAGGCCCGACTGTCGCGAGCGCTGCTGCATCTTGACCCAGGCGAAGTCACGGGCGCGGCGTCCCAGCCAGCCCCTGGGGTCCAGTCCCACAGCCTTCACCACCATGCTGGCGGCGCGCTCGGCATGCACCTTGCCATACAGGGCATAGGCACGCAGGGCATAGGCCTGGTTACAGCGCCCCCGATCATAGGCCAAATCCTCCGGCTCGTTGGCGGCGTGCCAAGCATAGGCCAGTTCGTCGTCGTCGCTTTCACGAATTCTCCCCACCGCCACCAGGGCTCTTCGCCAGACCGGCAACCGGTCGCGGGCCTGGCAATCGCGCATGGCGGTGTAGAACAGCTTGAAATGCCGGAATTCGTCGCCGGCGATCCGATGGCAAAGCTCGCGCAGGACGGGTTCACGGCTGGCATCGCGGATCGCGGAATAGAAGGACGAGGTGCCGGTCTCGACGATGCACCGGGCCAGCAATTCGCCGGTGACCGATCCGCGCACCGAAGACTCGGCGTCCAGGGGGATGCGGTAGCCGTCGGTGAAGCGCTTGAAACGGGCCGCGAAATCGAAGCCGGGATCGGCCAGTTCCGCATAACGGCCCAGGGCATCGCCATGGCGGACTTCCTCGGCCCGCCATTGGTCCAGAAGAGCCACAAAGCCAGGGTCGTGCCGGAAGACCCGGCCAAGATAGACAGTGTAGTCGGCGGCATTGCGCTCGACCATGGCGGCGGCCTTGACGACCTTGAGGATATCGGGCTCCACCAGCCTGGGGTCGAAGCGGTCCCAGGCGATGTCTTCCGCGCTCCAGCCCTTTCTGACCCGCATGTCCACTCCTCTTGAAGCCCCCATTCTGTGGCAAGAAAGGGGATTTTCAAGACAAAAGGGCCGCCCCCGACGGGAGCGGCCCTTTCGCTATCGTGTCGTTCGCCGATCAGGCGACAGCGGCAGCCATGGCTTCGGCCACCAGCATCAGGCGGCTGGCGCTGGCCTTTTCCCGCTCCGACTTGGCGTCGTCCAGGGCATCCTTGGCGGCCTTCTTGCGGGCCTCGGCCAACTCGGCGGTCAGTTCGGCCACCGGAATAGCCTCCTCGGCCAGAACCGTGATGCGCTCCTCGTTGACCTCGGCGAAACCGCCAGCCACGAAGATGGAGGACGAAACCTTGCCGCCGTCATGGATGTCGATGACACCCGGACGCACGGTGGTGATCATGGGGGCGTGCAGAGCCAGGGCACCGAAGTCGCCTTCGGAACCAGGCACCACGACCATGTCCACCTTGGACGAAACCAACAGCTTCGCCGGGGACACCAATTCGAACTGAATCTTCTCGGCCATGCCGCGAGTCCTTCAACGTTTTAGCGGCGGGCGTCCAAGGACACCCGCCCCTAATTATTCCCGAAAGCCTTAGGCCGCTTCGGCGGCCATCTTCTTGGCCTTCTCGATCACTTCGTCGATGCCGCCGACCATGTAGAAGGCAGCCTCGGGCAGATGATCGTATTCGCCAGCCACGATGGCCTTGAAGCCCTTGATGGTGTCTTCGATGGCCACCAGCTTGCCCGGCGAGCCGGTGAAGATTTCGGCCACATGGAAGGGCTGGGACAGGAAGCGCTGGATCTTACGAGCGCGGGTCACCACCAGCTTGTCCTCTTCCGACAGCTCATCCATGCCCAGAATGGCGATGATGTCCTGCAGCGACTTGTAGGTCTGCAGGATGCGCTGCACGTCGCGGGCGGTCTGGTAGTGGTCGTTGCCGACCACGCGGGGGTCCAGAACGCGCGACGTGGAGTCGAGCGGATCCACGGCCGGGTAGATGCCCAGCTCGGCGATCTGACGATTCAGCACGGTGGTGGCGTCCAAGTGGGCGAAGGACGTGGCCGGAGCCGGGTCGGTGAGATCGTCGGCGGGCACGTAAATGGCCTGCACCGAGGTGATCGAGCCCTTCTTGGTCGAGGTGATGCGTTCCTGCAGAGCGCCCATGTCGGTGGCGAGAGTGGGCTGATAGCCCACCGCCGACGGGATGCGGCCCAGCAGAGCGGACACTTCGGAACCGGCCTGGGTGAAGCGGAAGATGTTGTCCACGAAGAACAGCACGTCCTGGCCTTCCACGTCGCGGAAATACTCGGCGACGGTCAGACCCGACAGGGCGACGCGGGCACGGGCGCCCGGGGGCTCGTTCATCTGGCCATAGACCAGGGCCACCTTGGAGCCCGGGCCGTCCAGCTTGATAACGCCCGACTCGATCATTTCGTGATAGAGGTCGTTGCCTTCGCGGGTACGCTCGCCCACACCGGCGAACACGGAGTAACCACCGTGCGCCTTGGCGATGTTGTTGATCAGCTCCATGATCAGCACGGTCTTGCCCACGCCGGCGCCGCCGAACAGGCCGATCTTGCCGCCCTTGCAGTAGGGAGCCAGCAGGTCGATGACCTTGATGCCGGTGACCAGGATCTCGGTCTCGGTGGACTGGTCCACGAAGTCCGGGGCGTCCGCATGGATCGGCAGGGTGGTCTTGTTGCCGATGGGGCCGCGCTCGTCGATGGGCTCGCCGATCACGTTGATGATACGGCCCAGGGTCTCGGGGCCGACGGGCATCTGGATGGCGGCGCCGGTGTCCACCACTTCGGTGCCCCGCGTCAGGCCGTCCGTGGAGTCCATGGCGATGGTACGCACGGTGGACTCGCCCAGATGCTGAGCGACTTCGAGAACCAGCTTCTTACCCTGATGTTCCAGGTGAAGCGCGCTGAGGATGGCCGGCAGCTGGCCGTCGAAGCGCACGTCCACGACGGCGCCCAGGACCTGGGTAATCGTGCCGACGTTCTTGTTTGCCATGGTGTGCTCCTAGTCTTCCGTCACAGCGCTTCAGCGCCGGAGATGATTTCGATCAGTTCCTTGGTGATCTGGGCCTGGCGCGACCGGTTGTACTTGATCGCCAAGGCATTGATCATGTCGCCCGCATTGCGCGTCGCGTTGTCCATCGCGGTCATGCGCGCGCCCTGCTCCGAGGCCTGGCTTTCCAGCAAGGCACGGAACATCTGGGTAGCCAGATTGCGCGGCAGGATCTCGGCCAGGATTTCCTCTTCGCTGGGCTCGAACTCGTAGATGGCCTTGGGTCCGGTGTCGGACTTGGCGGCCTGTTCGGGCACCGGGAAGGGGATGACCTGCTGACGGGTCACTTCCTGGGCGATCGCCGATTTGAACTTGTTATAGATCACGGTGCAGACATCGAATTCTTCGCCATCGAACATGGCGGAGATCTGCGACGCGACCTGATCGGCCTCGGCGAAGACGATGCCCTTGCGGCCCAGCTGCTCGAAACCTTCGATCATGTACTGGCCGTAATCGCGACGCAGCTGCTCGCGGGCCTTGCGGCCCACCGGCATGATCTTGACGACCTTGCCCTGCTTCAGCAGATCCGCCGCCATCGCCTTGGTGGCGCGGACGATGGAGGAGTTGAAGCCGCCACACAGACCGCGATCGGCGGTCACGGCGACGAGCAGATGCACCTTGTCGGTTCCGGTGCCGGTGAGCATGCGGGGCGCACCCGACTGGCCAGCCAAGCTGGCGGCCAGGGTGCCCAACATGCGCTCCATGCGCTCGGCGAAGGGCCGTGCCGCTTCCGCCGCGGTTTGCGCGCGGCGGAGCTTCGAGGCAGCGACCATCTTCATGGCGGACGTGATCTTACGCGTCGATTTGACGCTTACGATCTTCGTCCGTAGGTCCTTGAGACTCGCCATAACCTAAACTCCCTTGGGACGGTTAAGCGAAAGTCTTGGAGAACGCGTCGAGGAACGCCTTGAGCTTCTCTTCGGTCTGGGCGCTGATCTGCTTCTCGGTGGCGATGGTGGAGAGGATCTCCGGAGCCTTCGACTTGATTTCCGACAGCAGGGACGACTCGAAGCGGCCAACCTGGCGCACATCGATCTTGTCCAGATAGCCCTTCACACCGGCGTAGATGGAAATGACTTCCTCTTCGGTGGCCATGGGCGAGAACTGCGGCTGCTTCAGCAGCTCGGTCAGACGCGCGCCACGGGCCAGCAGCTTCTGGGTGGCCGGATCCAGGTCGGAAGCGAACTGCGCGAAGGCAGCCATTTCACGATACTGGGCCAGTTCCAGCTTGATGGAGCCCGCAACCTGCTTCATCGCCTTGATCTGGGCGGCGGAGCCGACGCGCGACACCGACAGACCGACGTTCACGGCGGGGCGGATGCCCTTATAGAACAGTTCGGTTTCCAGGAAGATCTGGCCGTCGGTGATCGAGATCACGTTGGTGGGGATGTAGGCGGACACGTCGTTGGCCTGGGTCTCGATGACCGGCAGAGCGGTCAGCGAACCGGCACCGGCGGCGTCGCCCATCTTGGCGGCGCGCTCGAGCAGACGCGAGTGCAGATAGAACACGTCGCCCGGATAGGCTTCGCGGCCCGGCGGACGGCGCAGCAGCAGCGACATCTGACGATAGGCGACGGCCTGCTTGGAGAGATCATCATAAATGATCAGGGCATGCATGCCGTTGTCACGGAAATACTCGCCCATGGTGCAGCCGGCATAGGGAGCGATGAACTGCAGCGGAGCGGGCTCCGACGCGGTCGCGGCCACCACGATGGTGTAGTCCATGGCGCCGTAATCGGTCAGGGTCTTGACGATCTGGGCGACGGTGGAGCGCTTCTGACCGACGGCGACGTAGATGCAGAACAGCTTCGCCTTCTCGTCGTTGGCGTCGTGCCAGCGCTTCTGATTGATGATGGTGTCGACCAGGATGGCGGTCTTGCCGGTCTGGCGGTCACCGATGACCAGCTCGCGCTGACCGCGGCCGATGGGGATCAGGGCGTCCACGGCCTTGATGCCGGTGGACATGGGCTCGTGCACCGACTTACGCGGAATGATGCCCGGCGCCTTGACGTCGACGCGCTGACGCGAAGCCGCCTCGATGGGGCCCTTGCCGTCGATGGGATTGCCCAGAGCGTCAACGACGCGGCCCAGCAGACCCTTGCCCACGGGCACGTCCACGATGGAGCCGGTACGCTTGACGACGTCGCCTTCCTTGATGTTGCGGTCGTCGCCGAAGATCACGACACCGACATTGTCGGTCTCGAGGTTCAGCGCCATACCCTTGATGCCACCCGGGAATTCGACCATCTCGCCGGCCTGGACCTTGTCGAGGCCGTGCACGCGGGCGATACCGTCACCGACAGACAGCACCTGACCGACCTCGGCAACTTCCGCCTCGGTCCCGAAGGTGGCGATCTGTTGCTTGAGGATTGCGGAGATTTCCGCGGCGCGGATTTCCATTATCCAACCCCTTTCATAGCGAGCTTGAGATGCTGCAGCTTCGTCTTGAGCGAGCTGTCAACCATGCGGGAACCGACCTGAACCACCAGGCCGCCCAGCAAGCTGGGATCAACCTTGACTTCAACGGCAACATTGCCGCCGAAGGCCGCCTTGAGAGCGGTGGTAAGGGCGTCTTGCTGGGCCGGCGTGAGAGCCACGGCGGAAGCTACCGTCGCGGACTTTTCCCCGCGACGGGCCGCCAACCGGCCAAGATAGGATGCAATCACCCCCGGAAGGGTGTGCAGCCGGCGGTTTTGCGCCGCCAGACCTAGAAATTTGTTCGTCAGCTCGGAAAAACCGGCGGCCTTGGCAACGGCGGAGATCGCCTTGCCCTGGTCGGTACGGCTCAGCACGGGGCTGTCGACGACGCGGCGCAGGTCAGCGCTTTCGCGCAGCATGGCCTGGAGCGTCTTGAGATCACCGGCAACCTGATCAAGCGAGCCTGAAGAATCGGCCAACTCGAAGAGAGCGGTGGCATAGCGGTCGGCGATCACGCCAATAGTTTCGGAAGGCACCTGGGCAAGTCCTTGGATAGGGTCGAACCGGCAGCCGTAACCTATTGAAAGGCAACATAATTCTGGCGCCTACAGGATTTACCCCCCTGACGGCGCGTCGGTTAACTAGCACATAGAGTTTTGCGTTGCAAGACGAGTCCTGCCCATTCGGGGGAGGAGATCGAATTATCCTTCATGCGCTGAACGCGTGGCTGCGCGCCAAAACGAGGGTGGGGGCTCGGGTGGGACGACCTACCCGTCCACAACATTTTTTTTCGTTCCCCCCGGACGGGATGGTAATCTCGGCCGCCGCCGCCTTCGCTTTGCCGCTTCGAGGAACCCGATGCCCTACTACACCTTTCGCTGCACCGGCTGCGACACCGTGTTCGAGACCCTGGTCCGGTCGTCCGACACCCCCACCTGCCCCCAATGCGCCAGCGAGGCCCTGGAGCGCCAGATGGGCGCCACGGCACCCGCCGCCAAGACCCCCGGCGTGGTCAGCCAGGCCCGCGCCCGCGCCGCCCGTGAGGGGCATTTCAGCAATTACTCCCGCTCGGAGATGAAGCGGAAATAGCGGTTTGGCTTGTCATCCCGACGCCTTGGGCCGAGGGATCTCATCCTGGCACGGCTTTTCTAAAACCTGCACCAATGGTCCAGGCGGAGATCCCTCGCAATCGCTCGGGATGACAAGGTTCTATTGCCCCTCGAAACCCGCCACCGCGTCCAGCAGGATCTGGCCATAGCGCTCGCGCTTGGCCTCGCCCAATCCGGCGATGGCGGCCAGATCCTCCATCTGGCGGGGCCGTTGGCGGGCGATGTCGAGCAAGGTGGAATCGTGCCAGATGACATAGGGCGGAACCCCCTGAGCCTTGGCCAGGGCCATGCGCGCGGCCCGCAGATGCTGGAACAGGGCCTCGTCGGCCGGATCGCTGAGCGGCGCGGCGGATTTTTTGCCCGCCGAGGTCTTGGACTTGCCCTTGACCGGCAGGGGATCGCGCCGCAGATCCACGCGCATTTCGCCGCGCAGGACAGGGCGGCAGGTCTCGGTCAGCTTGAAGGCTCCATGGCCTTCGGTGTCGATGGACAGCAGCCCCGCCGCCACCAATTGCCGCAGCACGGAGCGCCACTGATCGGCGGGCAGTTCGGTGCCGATACCATAGGTGCTGAGCTTGTCATGGCCGAAGCGCCGGATCTTTTCGTTGTCCTTGCCCAGCAGCACGTCGATGACATGGCCGCCGCCGAAGCTTTCCCCAGTGCGATAGACGCATGACAGCGCCTTGCGCGCCAGTTCCGTGCCGTCGAACGAGGCCACCGGCTCCAGGCAGGTATCGCAATTGCCGCAAGGGGGATGCCCCATCTCGCCGAAATATTCCAGCAGCACCTGACGGCGACAGCGGGTGGTCTCGCACAGGCCCAGCAGGGCGTTGAGCTTCTGGCGCTCGATGCGCTTCTGGGCGTCCGAAGCCTGACTCGACGCGATGAACTGGCCCAGCTTGCCCACGTCTTCCAGGCCATAGGCCATCCAGGCATCGGCGGGCAGGCCGTCGCGCCCGGCACGGCCGGTTTCCTGGTAATAGGCTTCCAGACTCTTGGGCAGATCCAGATGGGCGACAAAGCGCACATCGGGCTTGTCGATCCCCATGCCGAAGGCGATGGTCGCCACCATCACGATGCCCTCTTCGCGCAAGAAGCGCTGCTGGTTGGCGGCCCGCACCGGCTGGTCCAGCCCGGCATGATAGGCCAGGGCGGTATAGCCCTTACCCGCCAGCCAGGAGGCGGTCTCCTCCACCTTGGCCCGAGACAGGCAGTAGACGATGCCCGATTCCGCCCCCGGCCCGCCGTGCTCGGCCTCCAGGAAGCGGGCCAATTGCTCGCGGGCGTTGTTCTTGGTGGCGATGCGGTAGCGGATATTGGGCCGGTCGAATCCGGCGATGAATTGCCGCCCCTCCTGAAGATTGAGACGCTCGGCGATATCCTTGCGGGTGGGACCATCGGCGGTGGCGGTCAGGGCGATGCGCGGCACGGAGGGGAAGCGTTCGTGCAGCAAGGCAAGCTGCAGATATTCCGGGCGGAAATCGTGTCCCCACTGCGACACGCAATGGGCCTCGTCGATGGCGAACAGGGCGATGCGGCAGTCTTCGAGCAGCGCCAGGAAGCCGGGCAGGACCAGGCGCTCGGGCGCCACATAGACCAGATCCAGCTCTCCCGCCTGCATGCGGCGTTCGATGACACGCGCCTCGTCTGGACTGCGGGCCGAGTTGAGAGCGGCGGCGCGCACGCCCAGCTGATTCAGGGCCTCCACCTGATTTTGCATCAGGGCGATCAGCGGCGAGACCACGATGGCCACACCGTCGCGGCACAGGGCCGGAACCTGATAGCACAGCGACTTGCCCGCGCCGGTGGGCATCAGGACCAGGGCGTCGCCGCCCTCCACCACATGGCGGATCACCTCTTCCTGCTGGCCGCGAAAGGCGGGAAAGCCGAAGACCGTTTTCAGGATATGGAGGGGTACGGGCATGAATATCCACGAAAGCTGATGGCTGGCCCCGGTTGTAGCAGCCTTCGCCGAATCGGAACAGGTCGCCCTTGTCGGCAAGGCTCTGTTCATGCCTCGGGTTTCGCGCCACACTCGGGCGCGTCGCAACGGCACGGAAACCTTCAAACATGACCGCCTGTCCCGCCCCATTCATCGCCCTGGCCGAGAAACTGGCCGATGCCGCCCGTCCGGTGGTGAAGAAATATTTCCGCACCCCCGTGGCGGTGGACGACAAGGCAGATGCCAGCCCGGTGACCATCGCCGACCGCGAGGTGGAAGCGGCCATGCGCGCCATCCTGGCCGCCGAGGTCCCCAGCCACGGCATCCTGGGCGAAGAGCATGGGGCGGAACATTGCGACGCCGAATATGTCTGGGTCCTGGACCCCATCGACGGCACGGCGGCCTTCATCACCGGCAAGCCCAGCTTCGGCACCCTGATCAGTCTTGCCCATAACGGCAAGCCCATCCTGGGCCTCATCGACCAAGCCTTCACCCATGAGCGCTGGCTGGGCGCCATGGGGCGGCCCACCACACTGAACGGCCAGCCCGCGCGGGTGCGGGCCTGTCCCGATCTGGCCCATGCCTATGCCTTCACCACGGCGCCGGAACTGTTTTGCGAGGCGACCCGGCCCGGCTGGGACCGCATCGCCAAGGCCTGCAAGCGGCCCCGCTATGGCTGTGACTGTTACGCCTATGCCCTGCTGTCCTCGGGCTTTTGCGATCTGGTGGTGGAGGCGGGATTAAAGCCCTACGACTTCGCCGCCCTGGTGCCGGTGGTGGAAGGAGCGGGCGGCATCATGACCGACTGGTCGGGCAAGCCGCTTTCCATCCACTCGGACGGCCGGGTCTGCGCGGCGGGCGATGCGCGTCTGCATGCGGAGGCTTTGAGGGTTCTCAACCAATGACCCCCAAACAGGCCGATCTGTTTTTCGCCCGTCTGGCCGAACGCAACCCCGAGCCCAAGAGCGATCTGCAATATTCCGATCCCTACACCCTGCTGGTGGCGGTGGTGCTGTCGGCCCAGGCCACCGATGCCGGGGTCAACAAGGCCACGGCTCCGCTCTTCGCCCGCGTCGCCACACCCCAGGCCATGGTGGAATTGGGCGAGGAGGGGCTGGCCCAATCCATCCGCACCATCGGTCTGTACAAGACCAAGGCGAAGAACGTCATCGAACTGTCTCGCCGCCTGCTCGCCCTTCACGGCGGTCAGGTTCCCCATGACCGCGCCGCGCTGGAAGCCCTGCCGGGCGTCGGGCGCAAGACCGCCAATGTGGTGCTCAACATCGCCTTCGGTGAACCCACCATCGCCGTGGACACCCATTGCTTCCGGGTCGCCAACCGCACAGGCCTGGCGCCGGGCAAGACTGTGGAACTGGTGGAACAGGCGCTGATGAAGGCGACTCCGGCGAAATGGCTGCAACACGCCCATCACTGGCTGATCCTGCACGGCCGCTATACCTGCAAGGCCCGAAAGCCCGAATGCGGGGCTTGCGCGGTCAGGGATCTGTGCGCCTTCGAGGGCAAGGAAGCCCTTTAACGCCTGCCGGCCACATAGGGTTTGAATTCCATATCGTTGTTGACGATATGGCTGACCAGCCAGGTGGCCAGAGAATCGCCCAGGGTGCGGATGATGCCGGTCCGCACCTCGTCGCAGCCATCGGCGAAATGGGCCAGGATGGCATCCAGGCGCTTGAGCAGCATTTCATGGGCGGTGCGGTGGGATTCGGTCTCGGGGAAGCCCACCGAGGCCTGCAACTCCTCCTCGCGGGCGAAGTGTAGGCGGCATAGATCGGCCAGGTCCTGAAGCGTCCGCCCGACGGCGGCGCAGTCGATCTCGGAACAGACCGCCGCTTCCAACTGGGCGATCAGCTCGATCATCCGCCGATGGTCGGCATCGATGCTCGGATCGCCGACCGCCAGCGCCTCACTCCAGGCGATTGACATCAGACCCCTCCCGGTCGATACCCGAACTCCCGACAAGGACTGTACCCGAGGCGGGGAGAGGGGGAAAGCCGGATGATGGTCGCATCTCCCGGCGCCCAAGGATCACAGATGCCAGGGATCAAAGATGAATGAGCGTCGGCGCCAGCCAGCCCAGCAGGCCGAAGGCGATGCCCAGCGCCCCCAATCCGCCCGACACGAAGGACAGGACCAGCATGCCGGTCACCACCGAGGCCGAGGCCAGGACGATGGCGATCTGCAGGGCGGCTGCGCCGTATTCGAACATGTGATAGGCCGAAAGCGCCGTGTCGCGCCGCGCCTCTTCGGCCTTGGCCTTGGCGGCCAGTTCCTTGCGGCCCTCGCCGGTTTCAGGCTCGGAATCATAGCGGGTCGCGGTGGCGCGCCACTCGGCGACCTTCTTGGTCACGCCCTCGGATGGCGGAACCGAAAGCTCCAGCGCATCCGCCGAGGTGCGCAGCATGGTCGAGCGGATATGCTTGGCCTGATAGAAGGCCCACAGGTCGTTGGCGTGAATATTGGCCGCCAGCGAGGTGTTCTGGGCGCTTTTGCCACCTGCCTCCATGATGGCCAGCAAGGCGGCGAGAACGCTGATCAGTACCGCGATCTTCTTGTTGCGGCTGGCCTTGCCTTCCTTGTGGGCGTGTTCTTCATGGTGGTCGTGATGGGCGACCTCGTGGATGGTCTCGTGCGTCTCGTGGGCTTCCATGACCGGCCTTTTTTCCGTTACCTTGTGTCTTCATAACCGAATTCGGAGTACCAGAGTATGTTCATGGTCCAGTGCAAGGACAAGCCCGGTCATCTTCAGACCCGCCTCGACAACCGCGCCGCCCATCTGGAATACGCCAAGGGCTTTGGCGCCAAGATCGTCATCGGCGGCCCGCTGCTGACCGATGACGGCCAAGGCATGATCGGCAGTGCCTTCGTGTTCGATACCGACGACCGCGCCGAACTGGACGCCTTCCTGGTCAATGATCCCTACGCCAAGGCCGGTCTGTTCGAAAGCGTCACCGTCATCCGCTACAAGAAGGTTCTGCCCTGATGGCCTTCTGGCTGGTCAAGTCCGAACCCGGCGCCTGGTCGTGGGACGACCAGATGCGCGACGGCGTGACCGCCTGGACCGGGGTGCGCAACTACCAGGCCTGCAACAACCTGAAGGCCATGAAGCTGGGCGATAAGGCGTTCTTCTATCACTCGGTGGACGAAAAGCGCATCGTCGGCGTGGTCGAGGTGGTGCGCGAAGCCTATCCCGACCCCACCGCCGAGGATCCCCGCTGGATGTGCCCGGACTTGAAAGCGGTGGCGCCCCTGGCCCGGCCGATCACCCTGGCCGAGATCAAGGCTGATCCCCGTCTGGCGGAACTGCCGCTACTGCGCCAGAGCCGCCTGTCGGTCTGCCCCGTGGACGCGGATGCGTGGCGGCTGATCTGCGACCTGGGAGGGGTGAAGGTGTGAAACCCCTCCCAATGTTTCATTTCTTGCAGGCCTGCAGCCTAAGTGCGCCGAACACGGCTTGGTCTAATATATGTACTAAATGATGCGGGCCGAAGGTCCGATAGCGCTGATTATAAATAAGGTTCTCGTATGTCGAGCCCTTGTCAGCCTCATGCTGGGGTCCAGCATCCCGCTGGGACGGGAAATTCATATAGGCCCTGAGATATTCTCGCAGAATTTTGGCATCAACGGCAGTGGTATGACCAGTTCCGTCGCCATGCTCCGTCGGGTAAAACCCGCGTTCTGCAAACTCCAGCAAATTTCGGCCTGCGATGCGGATTGCAATGCGCTCATTAATGTCATGTATCTCCATTTCTGGGGAAATACTGTCGCCCTCAGCTTCAAGGTGCTTTATGAGGTATGCATTACTGATCGGCTTTAATTTTCGAATCCAGAAGGCCTGATAGGATATGTATTTGATAGGGGAGAAGCCATTCTTATGCTTTTCCCCTAAGCGTTTTGCGTCATGCTCCCACCGCTGCGCAACATCAAACAAGCGCATCATTGATACGCTGGCATGAACCTGCAACGCATCCAGCCCTGCGTGGATGGCCTTATTCAAGTCAATTGCGCGCATCCATCTGCGGGCATCCATCTGCGGGCATCATCATTAGGCTGATCGTTAGACACATCCGACACAGCATAAACCTTTAATGCGGGAAACTTGAGGCAAAAAAATTATTCAAGATGATCCGGGAATATGTCCGAAACATCATCAGGTCGCTCAGCAACACGCCGCAGCACATCGCATGCAACCTCAAACGTGCAGCCGGAGTTATTCGGCTCAGAGCGCATCAGGTGGGAGTTGGTCATGCGCGAAGCTAATTCCGTGATTTTGGATGCATCGACCTGAAGCCAGTCACGACCATCCGGAATTCTGTACGTCATGGAGCGGCCTTTCGAGCATTCGGAAGGGGCGGGTTCTGGCATGAAACAAACAGCCCGTCAACACCAATGTGTTCCGCCAAATTCAGGGGGCAACCCCATCAAGGGCGTTCCTCCCGCTGGCGAACACTACATTTATATGGCCACAATAGGAATTGCTACAATAGGAAGAATTGACTCGGCAAGGATTGAATGACTCGCCCTCATTGATCTGAATTCGTTACATTGCCTTGATGACTTGTCATTCTGGATGCGGATTCACCATTATGAAAGCCCTCTGCTCCCTCGACTCCATCCCCGATCCCGGCGCGCGCGAGTTCCGGGCCATGGTGGATGGCGAGAAGCGCCGGGTCTTTGTGGTGCGCCGGGGTGGGCAGGTGTTCGGATATGTCAATTCCTGCCCCCATATCGGGGCGCCGCTCAACCTTGAGGACAACAAGTTCCTGGATCTCTTCCAGACCTCCATCGTCTGCGCCAACCATTTCGCCCTGTTCGAGATCGACAGCGGGATGTGTACGCGCGGCCCCTGCAATGGCCGCTCGCTTCAGCCCTTTCCCGTCGAGGTCAGGGATGAGCAGGTTATTCAATTGGAATAATTGTAATTCCACAACGGCATGGCACCTACCCCTTTGAGCGGGCTTGTGTCGTCGTGGCGACTCGAACATAATCGTCAGCCTGCTTACCTGGGGAAACATCCCGCGCCAGCCAACAAATGGACGCGGGTCAATCAGAAAAGGGAGACACCCCCAAGATGTCCGAGGTCTATCCTGTGCCCGCTGAGACCGCGAAGAACGCTCTCATCGATAATGATAAGTACAATGCATGGTATGAGCGCTCGGTGAAGGACCCTGACGGGTTCTGGGGCGAGCATGGCAAGCGCATCGACTGGATCAAGCCCTACACCAAGGTGAAGAACGTCTCCTATTCCGGCGACGTCAGCATCAAGTGGTTCGAGGACGGCACCCTGAACGTGTCGGCCAACTGCCTGGACCGCCACCTGGCCAAGCGCCGGGACCAGACCGCCATCATCTGGGAAGGCGACGACCCCAACGAGTCCGCCCACATCACCTATGGCGATCTGCACGAGCGCGTCTGCCGTCTGGCCAATGCCATGACCGATCTGGGCGTGAAGAAGGGTGACCGCGTCACCATCTATCTGCCCATGATCCCCGAAGCCGCGGTGGCCATGCTGGCCTGCGCCCGCGTCGGCGCGGTCCATTCCATCGTGTTCGGCGGCTTCTCGCCCGACGCCCTGGCCGGCCGCATCCAGGATTGCGATTCCTCGCTGCTGATCACCGCCGACGAAGGTCTGCGCGGCGGCCGCAAGGTTCCGCTGAAGGTCAATGCCGACAAGGCGCTGGAGACCTGCTGGTCGTGCAAGTCCGTCATCGTGGTCAAGCGTACCGGTGGCGACGTCCACATGGTTACGGGGCGTGACCATTGGTACCACGACATCGTCGCCAAGGCCTCGCCGACCCATACCCCCGTCGAGATGAGCGCGGAAGACCCGCTGTTCCTGCTCTACACCTCGGGCTCGACCGGCAAGCCCAAGGGCGTGGTTCACACCACCGGCGGCTATCTGGTCTATGCCTCCATGACCCATCAATACGTCTTCGACTATCACGAGGGCGAGGTCTACTGGTGCACCGCCGATGTGGGCTGGGTCACGGGTCACTCCTACATCGTCTATGGTCCGCTGGCCAACGGCGCCATCACCCTGATGTTCGAGGGCATTCCCAACTACCCGACCGTGTCGCGCTTCTGGGATGTGGTCGACAAGCACAAGGTCAACATCTTCTACACCGCGCCCACCGCCATCCGCTCGCTGATGCGCGAAGGCGAGGAGCCGGTCAAGAAGACCAGCCGCAAGTCCCTGCGTCTGCTGGGTTCGGTGGGCGAGCCCATCAATCCGGAAGCCTGGACCTGGTACCACCGCGTGGTGGGCGACAACCGCTGCCCCATCGTGGATACCTGGTGGCAGACCGAGACCGGCGGCATCCTGATCACCCCGCTGCCGGGCGCCACCGCGCTCAAGCCCGGTTCGGCGACCCGCCCGTTCTTCGGCGTCAAGCCGGTGATGGTCGATGCCGAGGGCAAGACCCTGGAAGGCGCCACCGAGGGCAACCTCTGCCTGGCCGAGCCCGGCTGGCCCGGCCAGATGCGCACCCTGTGGGGCGATCACGACCGCTTCATCCAGTCGTACTTCGCCACTTATAAGGGCATGTACTTCACCGGTGACGGCGCGCGACGCGACGAGGACGGCTATTACTGGATCACCGGCCGCGTCGACGACGTGATCAACGTGTCCGGTCACCGCATGGGCACCGCCGAGGTGGAATCCGCCCTGGTCGCCCATCCCAAGGTGGCCGAGGCCGCCGTGGTCGGCTATCCGCACGACATCAAGGGCCAGGGCATCTATGCCTATGTCACCCTGATTCAGGGCGAGGAGCCGTCCGAGGATCTGCGTAAGGAACTGGTCAACTGGGTCCGCAAGGAAATCGGCCCCATCGCCAGCCCCGACCTGATCCAGTGGTCGCCGGGCCTGCCCAAGACCCGTTCGGGCAAGATCATGCGCCGCATCCTGCGCAAGATCGCCGAGAACGATTTCGGCTCGCTGGGCGACACCTCGACGCTGGCCGATCCGACGGTGGTCGATGACCTCATCGACAGCCGCATGAATCGCGGCTAATACTCCACGTTAAGTGGGAAGACCGGGGCCCGCGAAGCCGTTCGCGGGCCCCAACCTTTTTGGGGCCCGCCCTTCTTGGGAAAGGATACGCTTCGTGCTGATGATCATGGTCAAGACGGTGCTGGGCCTGGGCGGGGTGTACCTGCTGCTGGTCGGTTTCGTCGCCCTGATGCAGCGCGACATGATCTACCATCCCGGCAAGACCCGCACCCGCCCCGACGAAGCCGGGCTGCCCGAGATGGTGCCGGTCCCCATCAAATCCGCCGATGGCTGGATCGCCACGAGCTGGTATGCCGCCCCCAGGTCCCCGGGCCGCCCGACCGTGGTCTTCTTTCACGGAAATTCCGGCACCCTGGCCGACCGCGCACACAAGGCCCGCGCCTTTCTCGACGCCGGGATGGGAGTTCTTCTGGTCGAATACCGGGGCTATGGCGGCAATGCCGGACGCCCCAGCGAAAGGGGGCTTTACGCCGATGCCGAGGCGGCCATGCGCTGGCTGATCGGCCAGGGCGTCTCCTCGCGCCGCCTGGTCCTTTACGGAGAATCCCTGGGCTCGGGCATCGCCATGGAAATGGCCATCCGGTACGAGGTGATGATGGTGGTGCTGGAAAGCCCCTTCACCTCGCTGGCCGATCTGGCGCCCGCCTATGTGCTGCCCCCGCTGGCCCAGTTGCTGACCTGGGACCGTTACGACAACCTGATCAAGGCGCCCAGCCTGCGCGTGCCGCTGCTGGTGGTCCATGGCGGCAAGGATACACTCGTGCCAGTGATCATGGGCCACGCGGTACTGAATGCCGCCGACACCATCAAGGAAGGGCTTTTCCTTCCCGAAGCGGGCCACAACGATTTGTGGGAGCATGGCGCGTCCAAGAAGATTCTGGACTTCATCGCGCGACGTGCCTTGTAGTTTCTTGAGCCCTTGCTCCGAAGCCCCTCTGCCTGTATGAGTTTCCTCCATGCATATCCTTGAATTCGAAAAGCCCATCGCCGAGCTCGAGGGCAAGATTGAGGAGCTGCGGCACCTGTCCGATGGCGGCGACGTCAACATCGCCGACGAGGTGTCCAAGCTCCAGGCAAAGGTCGACAAGCTGCTGCGCTCGACCTACGCCAAGCTCACGCCGTGGCAAAAGACGCAGGTGGCCCGCCACCCCGAGCGTCCGCACACGCTGGCCTATATCTCGACGCTGATCGAGGACTTCACCCCCTTGGCGGGTGATCGCGCCTTCGCCGAGGATCAGGCGATCATCGGCGGGCTGGGACGGTTGCGGGGGCGCTCGGTGATGGTCATCGGCCATGAAAAGGGCCACGACACCGAAAGCCGCCTGAAGCACAATTTCGGCATGGCCAAGCCCGAGGGCTATCGCAAGGCCAAGCGCCTGATGGAGATGGCCGACCATTTCCAGGTGCCCATCATCACCCTGGTGGACACCGCTGGCGCCTATCCCGGCGTCGATGCCGAGGCGCGCGGTCAGGCCGAGGCCATCGCACGCTCCATCGAGACCTGCCTGAATGTGCGTGTGCCGCTGATCTCGGTGATCATCGGCGAGGGCGGATCGGGCGGCGCCATCGCCCTGGCCACCGGCAATACCGTGTTGATGCTCGAACACGCCATCTATTCGGTGATCAGCCCCGAGGGCTGCGCCTCGATTCTGTGGCGCTCGGCCGAGAACGCCAAGGACGCGGCCGAACAGCTTCGCCTGACCGCCCAGGACCTGCACAAGCTGGGCATCATCGATTCCGTGGTGCCCGAACCCATGGGCGGCGCTCACCGCAATCCCGACCTGATGATGCAGACCCTGTCCATGGCCCTGGACTCGGCGCTTCGCGACCTGTCCGGCGTCGAAGGCGGCGTGTTGCGGGCACGGCGCCGCGATAAATTCCTGGAGATGGGGCGGGCGGGCCTGTCGTGACCAGCCTAACCGTGCCGGAATTGTCGGTGGTCGTCCCGGTCAAGAACGAGGCCGAGAATATCCTGCCATTGCTCGACGAGATCCACATGGCCCTTCAGGGCAAGGTGGAGTTCGAGGTGGTCTATGTGGATGACGGCTCGGACGACGCCACGTTCCAGGTGCTGGATCAGGCCAAGGCCGTCCATCCCCGCCTCAAGGTCGTCCGCCACAAGACCAGTTGCGGCCAAAGCCAGGCGGTCGCCACCGGCGTGCGTTTTGCCTCGGGCAAGCTGATCGGTACCCTGGACGGCGACGGCCAGAACGATCCGGCCGACCTGCCCGCCATGCTGGCCCATTGGCGTTCGCAACCCGACCATGTCCGGGCCGGGCTGATGGTCACCGGCTGGAGGGCCAATCGCCGCGACGACGGCATCCGCCGCCTGTCCTCCAAGCTGGCCAATGCCATCCGCTCCAAGCTTCTCAAGGACCGCACCCCGGATTCGGGCAGCGGCATCAAGCTGCTGCCGCGCGATTTGTTCCTGGATCTGCCGCGCTTCGACCATATGCACCGCTTCATGGCCGCCCTGGTGATCCGCTCGGGCGGCAGTGTCGAGGTGGTCAAGGTCAATCACCGCCCGCGCGAGCGCGGCACCTCCAAATACGGGGTGTGGAACCGCCTGTGGGTGGGCATCGTCGATCTGTTCGGGGTCATGTGGCTGATGCGCCGGGCGCGTAACCCGGTGGTCGAGACCCTTGACTAACGCTTCCCGCCACGCACACCCGCTGCTCAATCCCCGCGCCATGGCCAAGGGGCTGGTGCTGATCGCGACCTTCGCGGTGATCGGCTTCGTGCTGGACCATCTGGGTCTGCGCGATGCGCTCGACACCCACTGGATTGATTCCGAGGTCAAGGGTCAGGGCCTGCGGGGCGACGTCCTGTTCGTCCTGATCGGCGCCCTGGCCGTTTGTGTCGGCCTGCCGCGTCAGGGGGTCTGCTTTCTGGCAGGCTATGCCTTCGGCTTCGCCGAGGGGCTCTTGTGGTCCAGCCTGGCCTCCCTGATCGGCTGCGTCATCACCTTTTTCTATGCCCGCCTGATGGGCCGCAACTTCGTCACCACCCGCTACCCCGAGCGCGTGGCGCGCCTCGACGCCTTTCTGGCTGGCAACGCTTTCGCCATGACGCTGTTGATCCGTCTGCTGCCGGTGGGCAGCAATCTGGTCACCAATCTGGCCGCTGGCGTGGCGGGGGTCCGGCCGATGCCATTTTTTCTAGGGTCCATGCTGGGCTACCTGCCCCAGACCGTCGTCTTCGCGCTGCTGGGCAGCGGTATCCAGGTGGATCCAGTGTTCCGCATCGGAGCCAGCGTGGTATTGTTCGTCACCTCCGGGGTGATGGGTGTATGGCTGTTCCGCCGCTTCCGCCACGGCAGGCATCTGGACGCCGCCACCGAGGCGGTCATCGAAGACGATGGCGAGGCAACCAATGAACAGACCCGCTAAAGCCCTTTGCCTTTGCTTCGGCCTGCTGGGCCTGATCGCCTGTACGCCCGATCAGGGCGGCCCGACCGTGAGCGCCCCGCCGCGCGGCGGCGATGTCAGCGTGGACGCCCAGGGCCGGGTGGTGCGCCCCAGGGCCGAACGCAATTGGGACGATTCGGTGGGAAAGAAGGTTCAGTCCCTGCTGATCCAATCGGACCGCGAAGCCTTCAAGGGCGTGTCCGTCCGCGCCTGGGATGGCGGCGTGCTGCTGACCGGCGCCGTCGCCAAGCCCGACCAGCGCCGCCGCGCCGCCGAGACGGCCCGGAGTGTCGAAGGCGTCTCCCAGGTCTTTGACGATCTGGTCCTGACCGAAAATCCCGGCCATCCCAATTACGTGCCCGATGCCAATCTGGAACAGCGCATCTATGCCGGGCTGCTTGGTGACGACGGCATCAGCGGAGCCTATGTGATCCGCATGGTCAACGGCGTCGCCTTCTTGCAAGGTACCACCCGTTCCAGGGCGGATGCGGAAAAGGCCGCCGATTTCGTGCGCGGCTTCGACGGCGTCAAATGGGTGGTCGACCGCGTATCGGTTCGCTAGAACAGCGACACTAGACTGTCAATCTGGGTCGTGCTCATGGCCGCCACCTGGGCCGAGGTGAAGGCCCCTGCCTGGGTGGCGTTCAGGGATAGAATCTGGGTAGTGCTGAGCAGGGCCACGCCGGTGGTGGCGATGGCCGTCATCTGGGTGGCGGTCAATCCATCCATCTGACTGGTGGTCAGCCCCACCACGCTGGTCGTGCCAAGCGCCCCCAACTGGGTGGTGGTCAGCGTTCCCAACTGTGCCGAAGTGACCCCGCCGAACTGGGTGGTGGACAGCCCCGCAATTCCGGTGGAACTCAGGCTTCTCACCTGAGTGGTGGAAAGCGCCCCCAGCTGGGTGGTGGAAATTCCCTGCAGCTGAGTCGTGCCAAGCGCCACCATGGTGCTGGCCGACAGCCCCGAAATCTGGGTGGTGGACAGGCTGCCCAGGGCGGTCGAGCTCAGGCCCGCCACGGCGGTGGACAACAAGAAGCCCAGGGCGGTGGAGGTCAGTCCGCCCATCTGGGTCGTGGACAAGGCGGCGAGATCGGTGGAATCCAGACCGCGGGCCTGGGCGGCCGAGAGGGTGGCAATCTGGGTGGTGGACAGGGCGCGCCATTGGGTGGTGGAAAGCGCGGAAAGGCTGGTCGCGGTCAAGGCGATCATCTGGGTCGTACTGAGCGCCGAGATCTCGGTCGAAGTCAGCCCGCCCACCTGGGTCGTGCTCAGAATCGCGGTCTGCGTAGCGGTCAGTCCGCCCAGTTGGGTGGTGGAAAGACCGGTCAGCGACGTGGTGGTCAATGCCTGGATGGAGGTGGTGGATATTTTCGACAGCTGGGTCGTGGACAATCCCGACACCTGGGTCGTGGTCAGGGCACTGACCACCGACGAGCTCAACTGGGCGATTCCCGTCGTGGAAATCGCCCCGATGGCCGTGGAGGTCACACCGGTCAGTTGAGTGGTGGTCAGAGCGGTCAAGGCCCCCTGGCTGAGCCCCGACACCTGGGTGGTGCTCAGCAGCCCCAAGGTGGTGGTCGACAGTCCCAGAACCTGGGTGGTGGACAGCGACGCCATCTGGGTGGTCGATAGCACCGCCAGCTGGGTGGTGGACAGGGTGCCGAGATTGGTGGTCGACAGACCCCGGATCTGGGTCGCCGTCAAGGCCCCGATCCCCGTGCTGGACAGGCCGCTCAGCAAGGTGGTGGACAGGGCCGACAACTGGGCGGTGACCAATCCGCCCAACTGGGTGGTGGAGAGCGTCGCCACGGCGGTGGTGGACAGCCCGTTGATCTGGCTTCCGCTGAGCGCACCCAGCATGGTCGTAGCCATGCCGCCCACCTGGGTGGTGGTCAGCGCCGCCAGTTCGGTGGAGGTGAAGCCGCGTATCGTGCCCACGGGGATAGCCGCCAACTGGGTGGTGGAAAGCAGGCTGACCTGGGTCGTCGACAGCGCTCCGATGCCGCTGGCGCTCAGAACCGCCAAGGTGGCGGTGGAGAGCCCCGCCACCTGGGTGGTGGACAGTGCCGCCACCTTGGTGGTGGCCAGGAGGCTGATGGCCGCCGTCTTCAGGCTGCCCAGCTGAGTGGTCGAAAGCTCGACCAGACCGGTGGTGGTGATGGCGGCGGCCTGGGTGGTGGACAGCGCCGCCACCTGAGTGGTGGTCAAAGCCGCCAGACCCGTCGTGTTCAGAGCCGCCACCTGCGTGGTGGTCAGCCGCGCTGTCTGGGTCGACGACAGAGCCGCCAGCTGGGTCGTGGAGGCGGCGTTCAATTGTGTCGAGGAAAGCGCCGCCAGACCAGCGGCCGACAATCCCGCCATCTGGCTGGTGCTGAAGACGCCAAGCGCCGTGGTCGACAGGCCGGGAGCCTGGGTGGTGGTCAGCGCCGCCAGCTGATAGGCGGCGACGCCGCTGATCTGGGTGGTGGACAGCGACCCCAGATCGGTGGTCGACAGCGCCGCGAAGGACAGGGCCGCCAATCCGCCCATCTGGGTCGAGGTGAGCCCGCTCAACTGCGTCGTGGTCATGGCCGCGGCCGAGGTCGCGCTCAGCCTGGAGATCTGGGTGGTGGAAAGCTGGGCCAGATCGGTGGTGTCCAGAACCGCGGTCTGGGTCGAGGTCAAGGCGCCCAGTTGGGTCACGGTCAGGGCATTGATCTGGGTGGTCGACAGCGCCGTGATGGCCGAGGTGACCAGACCGCCGAACTGGGTGGCGGTCAGCGCCCCCAATTGGGTGGTGGACAGCGCCGTGAGCTGGGTGGATGCCAGGGCGGCGATATCCGTGGTCTCCAGCCCGGTCATCTGGGTGGTCGACAGCGCCCCCAGATCCGTGGTGCTCAATCCCGCCAGACCCGAGGACGACAGCGCCGCCACCTGCAGGACGCTGAGTGCCAGCAACTGGGTCGTCGATAAGGTGTTGAGAGTGGTGGTGCCCAGGCCGTTGATCTGGGTGGTGGTCAGTCCCGCCACCTGCGTGGTGGACAGAGCGGCGACCTGGGTGGTGGTGAACTGCCCCAGCTGGGTGGCGGTGAACCCCCGGACCTGGGTGGTGGACAGCCCGATCATCTGGGTCGAGGTCAGGGAGGTCAGCTGGGTCGAGGTCATGCCCACCAACACGCCCGAGGCCAGTCCGCCCAACTGGGTTGTGGACAATGCCCCCAGATTGGTGGTGGACAGCGCCCCCACCTGGCTGGACGTCAGACTGCTCATCTGGGTTGCTGTCAGCCCGCTCAGCTGCGTGGTGCTGAGCGCCCCCATGTCGGTGGTGTTCAGCCCACGCATCTGGCTGACGCTGAGGCGGGCCAACTGGGTGGTGGAGACCGCCGACAACTGCGTGGTGGAAAGCCCGCTCAGTTGCGTCACCGTCAGGCTGCCGATCTGGGTGATGGTCAGGTTGTTGACCTGGGTGGTGGAAATCTGGCCCAACTGGGCGGTGGAAAGGCCCACGATGGCCGTGGCGCTCAGCGCTCCCAACTGGGTGGTGGAAAGCTGCGCCACATCCGTGGTGGAAAGACCCGCCATCTGAGTCAAGGTCAGCCGCACCATCTGGGTGGTGGTCAGAGCCGACAACTGGGTGGTGGTGACGGCGGCCAGCTGGGTGGTGGTCAATGTCGCCACCTGCGAGATGTTCAGCCCCGCCATCTGGGTGGTGGTGAAATTGTTTACCTGGGTGGTGGACAAGGCCTGCAGCGCCGTCCCCGACAATTGGTTGACCTGGGTGGTCGACAGCCCCCCCATCCCCGTGGTGGTCAGCCCGCCGATCTGGGTGGCGGTCAATGCGCCGATCTGGGTGCTGCCCAGACCACCGAGCTGGGTGGTCGATAGCGCGGTGATCTGCGTGGTGGACAGGCCGGTCACATTGGTGGCGGTCAGCGCGCCCAGTTGCGTGGTGGTCAGGCTGGTAATCTGGGTGGTGGTGACGGCCCCCAGATCGGTGCGCTCCAGCGCCGCCACCTGGGTGGTGGTCAGGGCCGCCAGATCGGTGGTCTCCATGCCCGCCACCTGGGTGGTGGTCAGCGCGACGATCTGGGCCGCCGACAGGGACGCCACCTGGGTCGAGGTCAAATCCGCAACCACGGTGGTCGTCAGCGAGCGGACCTGAGTCACGCTCAGCCCGCCGATCTGGGTCGCGGTCAGGGCGTTCAGATGGGTGGTGTCCATGGCCGCCACCTGGGTGGTGGACAGCCCGGCAACCTGGCTGACGGTCATCTGGGACAACTGGGTCGAGGCCAGGGCGTTCAACTGGGTGGTGGACAATCCGGCCACGCCGGCCGACGACAGGCCGGTCACCTGGGTGGTGGAGAGCCCGGCGAGATTGGTGGTCGCCAGCGCGGTGATCTGGGTGGTGGACAAGGCGGCAAGCTGGGTGGTGGAAAACCCAGCCATCTGAGTGGTGGTGACCGTATTCAACTGGGTCGTGCTGAGGCCGCGCACCTGTGTGGCGGTCAAGGCCCCCAGTTGCGACGAGGCCAGGACCCCCACCTGGGTGGTATTCAGCGCGCCAACCTCGGTCACGGTCAGGCCGCGGATCTGCAAGGTGGACAGCACCGAGATCTCGGCAGCCTGGAAGGCATCGACCTGGGCCGCGCTCAAGACCGCCAGCTGGGTGGCGGAAAAGGTCATCTGGACGGTGGACAGCGCCTGAATCTGGGTGGTCGACAGCGCCGCCGCCTGGGTGGTTCCCAACTGGCTGATCTGGGTGGAGGACAGCGCCTGGATGCTGGTGACCGTGAAGGCCTTGACCTGAGTGGCGCTCAGCGCGGTCAGCGACGTGGACGACAGCGACTGCACCGCCGAGACGGACAGGGCGGAAATCTGGGTGGGGGTCAGAAACGAGACGGCGGAAACCACGGCGCAGCAATTCCAGTTCGGGAAAGCCGTAATCTTCACCCAATAGCAGAGGTGGTTATAACGCCGGGTTAACGTGGAATGAGGTTTGCCATATTGTCGCCACGCTTCGCGCCGATCTTCCATGGTGCCGCGGCCCGTTTGGCGCCTGGCGGCCATGACCAACCTGCAGGAATTGACCCATGACCCCCTCGTTTAAAGCCACTCTGCCCCTGGCCCTCGGCCTTGCCCTCGCCGTCAGCCTGCCCCATCCGTCCCAGGCCAGCGACGCCTCGGATGTGGGGCGCGAGATGAAGCTGCCGGTCCCGGTGGTGGAAAGCACCCTGTCGGCCGTGGACAGCTTTTTCGCAGCCCCCGCCGCTCCCGCCAACCGCATGGTCAGCGGCATGGTCAAGGAACTGGCCCTCAAGGCCATCCGACATCGTATGAGCAATCTGGAAGACAGCCTCCCCGGCAAGTCCTCGGACTCCGCCTTCGAGGACCGCAACGCCAATTACAAGGCCGTCGTCCGCACCACCCGGCACGAGACCACCGAAGCGCGGGAATGCGTGGACAACAAGGTCGTCCTGACCGCCTCGGAGGGCGTGCCGGTGATCAAGGACGGCGCCTTCATCTTCGACACCACCCACCCCCGGATCTCCACCTATGGCTGGGACATCACCTTTTGCCGCACCCCCGTGGCCTCGGGCGGCTTCTCTGATTGGGCTCTGGCTCCGTCCGTCCGCTAGGCGGGCATCCCCCGGCGAGGCCTGACGCCAAAGTCAGGCCCGCTCGGGAAACAACCCCCTCAACCCTTCCGGCGACGCCTCGCACACGCCGCGCTCGGTGATCAGGCCGGTGACCAGACGGGCCGGCGTGACATCGAAGCCGTAATTGACCGCCGCCGAGCCGTCGGGAGTGACCTGCACCTCGCAAACCGCCCCGTCCTCGGTCTTGCCGAAGATATGGGTCTGCTCGCGGGCTGAACGGGTCTCGATGGGGATCTCCTTGACCCCGTCGGCGACGGTCCAGTCGATGGTGGGGCTGGGCAGGCCCACATAGAAGGGCACGTTGTTGTCCTTGGCGGCCAGGGCCTTGAGATAGGTGCCGATCTTGTTGCAGACATCGCCGTTGCGCGTGGTGCGGTCGGTGCCGACGATGCACAGATCCACCATGCCGTGCTGCATGAGATGTCCGCCGGTATTGTCGGCGATCACCGTGTGGGGCACGCCGTGCCAGTTCAGCTCGCGCGCCGTCAGGCTGGCGCCCTGATTCCTGGGCCGGGTCTCGTCCACCCAGACATGAACGGGAATGCCTGCGTCGAAGGCCTTGTAGATGGGCGCCAGCGCCGTGCCCCAATCCACCGTGGCCAGCCAGCCGGCATTGCAATGGGTGAGGATGTTGATGGTGCGCCCCTTTGCCTTGTGATGCTCGGCGATGATCTTGGCACCAAAGGCGCCCAGGCGGGCGTTCTGCTCGGAATCCTCGTCGCAGATTTCGGCGGCGCGCCCGTAGGCGGCGTCGACCCGGTCCTTGACCGCCAGCGGCGCCAGCACCGCCATCATCTCGTCCAAGGCCCATTTGAGGTTGATGGCGGTGGGCCGGGTGACGTGCAGCACCTCATAGGCCCGCGCCAACCCCTTGTCGGAGGCGTCTTCCAGGCAGGCCAGCGCCATGCCGTAGGCCGCCGTGGCCCCGATCAGCGGCGCGCCTCTGACCCACATATCCTTGATGGCCTTGGCGGCGTCGTCGAGGGATGTCAGCCCCACCGTCACGAATTCATGGGGCAGGCGGGTCTGGTCGATGATCTCGACCACACGGCCATCGGCGCCCAGCCAGATGGTGCGGTAAGAGGTTCCGTTGATCTTCATGATAAGTCCTTTTCGTCCCTCAAGCGCCGGGCGCGGCCCCGAAGGGCCGCTTGGCTTTTCGCGCCATAAGGCGCGCGTCGCGTTGCTCCTAGGGGTTAGGCGATGCCTAACCCTTCAGCACCCGACCCGCCACGGCGTCGAGCTTGCCCACCACGGACGCGTCGCGGACCTCGCCATGGGTGATGATGGCGTTGTCGAGCGCGGTGTGGCAGCCCTTGGCACAGGGAGCGCTTCGCCCCGTCACCTTGGGGGCAACGGATTTGACCAGGGAGCGGGCGCGATCGGCATTGGCCAGCAGCACCTTGACGATGGCGTCCACGGTGACCGCGTCATGGTCGGGATGCCAGCAATCGTAATCGGTGACCATGGCGACGCTGGCGTAGCACATCTCCGCCTCGCGGGCCAATTTGGCCTCGGGCATATTGGTCATGCCGATGACGTCACAGCCCCACTGGCGATAGAGATTGCTTTCCGCCAGGGTGGAGAATTGCGGGCCTTCCATGACCAGATAGGTGCCGCCGCGCACGGCGATGATGCCCGCTTCCTTGGCCGCCGCCTCCACCAGATCGCCGAGACGGCCGCAAGTGGGGTGCGCCATGGAGATATGGGCCACCAGACCGCTTTCGAAAAAGCTCTTGGTGCGCGCGAAGGTGCGGTCGATGAACTGGTCGACGATGACGAAGGTGCCGGGCGGCAGTTCTTCCTTCAACGACCCCACGGCGGAGACCGACAGGATCTCGGTGACACCCGCCCGCTTCATGGCGTCGATATTGGCTCGGAAGTTCAGTTCCGACGGAGGAATGCGATGGCCGCGCCCGTGGCGGGGCAGGAAAACCAGCTTCTGGCCGTTGAGTTCGCCGAACAGGAACTCGTCCGAGGTGGGGCCGAAGGGGCTTTCCACCCGCCGCCATTCCTTGTTGGTCAGCCCGTCGATGTCATAGACGCCCGAACCGCCGATGATGCCCAACACGGGAGTGGAATGTCCGTCCGCCATGGAAAAGGCCCTTTCGCCACGATGATCACCGAGACGTGTTAGGACAAAATCGGTGCGGATGCAATTGGACGGATGCGACCAGCACGCATTATGCTGCGGCCATGACCAGCCAACAGCCCAAGAATCCACTGCACGGCATCACCTTGGAAACCGTGCTGACCACCCTGGTCCGGCATTACGGCTGGGCCGGATTGTGCCAGCAGATCAATCTGCAGTGCTTCTTCAACAATCCCAGCATCAAATCCAGCCTGAAATTCCTGCGCCAGACCCCCTGGGCGCGGCAGAAGGTGGAGGAGCTTTACCTGAAGCTCAGGGCGTCTCGAACTTCAGCGACAGCGAGTTGATGCAATAGCGCAGCCCCGTCGGTCCCGGCCCATCGTCGAAGACGTGGCCGAGATGGGCGTCGCATTTGGCGCACAGGACCTCGGTGCGGATCATGCCGTGGGTGCGGTCCTTCTCTTCCGCGACCGCTTGCGGAGAGGCGGGCATGGAGAAGGCGGGCCAGCCGCAGCCGGAATTGAATTTGGCCTCAGACAGGAATAACTCCTGACCACAGCAGACGCAGGCGTATTTGCCCGGCTTGAAATGATGGTCGTATTGGCCGGAGAAGGGTCGCTCCGTTCCCTTTTGCCGGGTCACGGCGTATTGGCCAGGGGTCAACTGGGCCTGCCACTCGGCCTCGGTCTTCACCACTTTGTCGCTCATGGGCTCTCTCCTTCGCCTTTAATGTAGGGCGGAGGCGCCCAAGAAAAAAGCGCGGCCCCTGTCGGAACCGCGCCCTTTCCCTCAAAGCTTACCGCGAGGATCAATCCTCGTGGTGACGCTCGCGCTTGGAAGCGGCGCGCTCGGCTTCCAGCTGGGCGGAGATGTCCTCGCCGGTGGTCTGATCCACCTGCTTCATGGACAGCTTCACCTTGCCGCGATCGTCGAAGCCCAGGACCTTGACCTTGACCACATCGCCCTGCTTGACCACATCGGCGGTCTTGGCGACGCGCTCGCGGGCCAGTTCCGAGATGTGGACCAGGCCGTCGCGCGACCCTAAGAAGTTCACGAAAGCGCCGAAATCGACGACCTTCACGACCTTGCCGTTGTAGATCACGCCCAGCTCGGGCTCGGCGACGATGCCGCGGATCCAGTCGATGGCGCGCTGGGCGGCATCGGCGTCCACCGAGGCGACCTTGATGGTGCCGTCGTCGTCGATATCGATCTTGGCGCCGGTCTGCTCGCAGATCTCGCGGATGACCTTACCGCCAGTGCCGATGACTTCGCGGATCTTCTCCTTGGGGATGGAGATGGTGGTGATGCGCGGAGCATTGCCCGACACCGAATCACGGGCGTGATCCAGGCCCTTGTTCATCTCGCCCAGGATGTGGATACGGCCGTCCTTGGCCTGACCCAGGGCGATCTTCATGATCTCCTCGGTGATGGAGGTGATCTTGATGTCCATCTGCAGCGCGGTGACGCCGTCGACGGTACCGGCCACCTTGAAGTCCATGTCGCCCAGGTGATCTTCGTCACCCAGGATGTCGGACAGCACGGCGAAGTCGTTGCCTTCCTTGATCAGGCCCATGGCGATACCGGCCACAGGCTTGGGCAGGGGCACACCGGCATCCATCATGGCCAGCGACGAACCGCAAACGGTCGCCATGGAAGAGGAGCCGTTGGACTCGGTGATCTCGGAGACCACGCGCATGGTGTAAGGGAAGCTTTCCTTGGTCGGCAGGGTCGGACGCATGGCGCGCCAGGCCAGCTTGCCGTGACCGATCTCGCGGCGGCCGGGCGAGCCCATGCGGCCAGCTTCACCCACCGAATAGGGGGGGAAGTTGTAGTGCAGCATGAAATGCTCGCGGTATTCGCCCGCCAGCTGGTCGCTGATCTGCTCGTCCTGGCCGGTGCCGAGCGTGGCGACCACCAGGGCCTGGGTCTCGCCACGGGTGAACAGGGCGGAACCGTGGGCGCGGGGCAGAACGCCGACCTCGACCTCGATGGCGCGCACCGTCTTGGTGTCGCGGCCGTCGATGCGCACGCCGGTCTTCAGGATGTTGCCACGGACCACATCGGCTTCCAGGTGCTTCAGGATGCCACCGGCCACGGCGATCTCGGCCGCCTCGGTCAGCAGAGCCAGAGCCTTCTTCTTGATGGCGCCGACGGCGGCGTAACGGTCCTGCTTCTTGATGATCTTATAGGCTTCGGCCAGTTCGGCGGGCACGCCCGCATCGTTGAACTTACCGGTGACCACCGCCACCTCGGCGGGGGGCTCGGGCAGATCCCACGGATCCTTGGCGCATTCCTCGGCCAGTTCGATGATGGCCTGGATCACCGCCTGGAACGAGCGGTGGCCGAACATCACGGCGCCCAGCATGATGTCTTCCGACAGTTGCTTGGCTTCGGATTCGACCATCAGCACGCCTTCGACGGTGCCCGCGACCACCAGATCGAGATCGCTCTTGGGCAGATCGCCGACCAGCGGATTCAGCACGTATTCGCCATTCACATAGCCGACGCGGGCCGCGCCCACCGGGCCCATGAAGGGCAGGCCGGAAATGGTCAGAGCGGCCGAGGTGCCGACCAGGGCGGCGATATCGGGATCGTTCTCGAGGTCATGGGAGAGCACGGTGCAGACAACCTGCACTTCGTTGCGGAAGCCATCGGCGAAGAGCGGGCGGATGGGGCGGTCGATCAGACGGGAGACCAGGGTCTCCTTCTCGCTCGGACGGCCCTCGCGCTTGAAGAAGCCGCCGGGGATCTTGCCCGCGGCAAAGGCCTTCTCCTGGTAGTTCACCGTCAGCGGGAAGAAGTCGATGCCGGGCTTCTGGCTCTTGGCGCCGACCACGGTGCACAGAACCGAGGTTTCGCCATAAGTGACCAGCACGGCGCCATCGGCCTGACGGGCGATCTTGCCGGTCTCCAGAACCAGCTTGCGGCCGCCCCAGGTGATTTCCTTGCGGTGGACATTGAACATGGACATGTAAGTCACTTCCTTATGTTTAGGACCGCCGCCGGATTGCGGTCGGTCCCGGCGTCAATTTCTCGTACTGGCCGATCTTCAAACGGCTCAAATACGGACACCCGCGCGGAGCCATCCCCGCGCGGGTGCATTCCAGGCGACGCCCGGCCTTCGTATCGTCTGCTGGCGGGGATTACTTGCGCAGTCCGAGGCGGCCAATGAGGCTCTCGTAGCGCTTGTTGTCCTTGGCCTTCAGGTAGTCGAGCATGCGGCGACGCTGGCCGACCATGATCAGCAGGCCGCGACGCGAATGGAAATCCTTCTTGTGAGACTTCAGGTGCTCGGTCAGGTTGCGGATGCGCTCCGACAGAATGGCGACCTGGACCTCGGCGGAGCCGGTGTCACCTTCCTTGGTCGCATATTCCTTGACGAGTTCCTGGGTACGCTCAGCGGTGATCGACATCGTATACTCCTATTCTTCGGTGAGATTCATGACCCGCACCGGACGGATTTCTCCGCATTCGATGCGAACCAACGCCACCAGCCGCTCTGCCTGCATCGCCCGGCACACTGTGCCTTCGACGAGTTCAGCCTGCGGGTGCCGGGAAACCACGTGCGAGATTGACACGGGATTACCGCTTCGGAGGCGGCGGGCCTCGCTTTCCGTCAGGGCCAGCGCCGGGATGTCGTCCAGCGCGGTCTCGATGGGAAGCAGAAAGGTCCAAGGGGCGGGAACTTGACTCAACTCCTCCAGGGATTCAAGGGAAATCGCGTTTTGCTCCGTAAACGGGCCGCAGGCGGTACGCCGCAGAACCGAGACATGCCCGACAGTGCCGAGCGCCAGGGCCAGATCGCGGGCGAGCGAACGCACATAGGTGCCCTTGCCGCAATGGACCTGGAAATCGGCATGATCGGAATCGGGCTGGCCCAGCAGGGTGAAGGAGTGGATGGCGACCCGGCGGGGCTTGATCTCCACCTCTTGCCCGGCGCGGGCCAGATCATAGGCACGCTGGCCGTCGATCTTGATGGCGGAAAAGGCGGGCGGGATCTGGTCGATCTCGCCCACAAAGCCGGGCAGAGCCGCCTGAATGGCCTCGGCACTGGGGCGAACCGGCGACGTCTCGATCACCTCGCTTTCTTTGTCGCAACTGGCCGTGGCCTCGCCCCAGCGCAGCTGGAAGCGGTAGGTCTTGGCCCCATCCATGACGTATTGCACCGTCTTGGTGGCCTCGCCCAGCGCGATGGGCAGGATGCCCGACGCCAAGGGGTCCAGGGTGCCGCCATGGCCGACCTTGGCGGCGTTGAGGATGCGCTTGACCTTGGCTACCACCTGGGTGGAGCCGATTCCTAAGGGCTTGTCGATGGCCAGCCAGCCATCGACGGGATCGCCCTTGCGCTTGCGGGCCATGGAGCAAACTTTCCTTCCGGTGTTTGGGACTTGCGGGCTGCCGCCCGAACCTGCTTGGGGCCTTAAGGCCCCAAACCCCATTCGTTTTCAAAAAAGCGGAGGGTCCGGGAGGCCTCGGCCTCCCGGTCGGGGTGCGGGGCGAAAGCCCCGATTTTCCTTAGCGGCCCATCAGCGTCAGCAGGGCCTTGACCGTGTTCTCGGCGCCGTCGGCGATCTGGGAGATGGAGGAATCCAGCATATAGCAGGGCGAGGTCACCACCTTGCGTGCCTTGTCCACCACCACGCCGCCGTGACCGGCCTGGGTATGACGTGCCCCCATGGCCTCGATAGCCTGGGCGGTGCCCTGGTCATTGCCGATGGTGACGTCGATGCCTTGCCCAAAGATCTTGGCCATCAGGGCCGGGGCGATGCACAGCGCACCCATGGGCTTGCCCGCCTTGTGCATGGCCCTGACCGCCTTGTCGGTATCGGAATCCACGGCGCAATCGGGACCTTGAGTGGCGAAGGTGCAGAGATTCTTGGCCGCGCCGAAACCGCCGGGAAAGATCAGGGCGTCGTATTCGGCCGGATCGAATTCGCTCAGCGCCTTGATATTGCCGCGCGCGATGCGCGCCGATTCCACCAGGACGTTGCGGCTTTCTCCGGCGGCTTCCTGGCCCGTCAGGTGATTGACCACATGCATCTGGGCGCGGTCGGGGGCGAAGCACTGATAGACGCCACCCAGTCGGTCGATGGCCAGCAGGGTCAGCACGGCTTCGTGGATCTCGGCGCCGTCATAGACGCCGCAGCCGGAAAGGACGACGGCGAAGCGGGGTTTGGCGGTCATGATGGTTCCTTTTCCTCCCACGGAAATTTCCTCGTTATTATACGATTCCCCAAGGCAAGGGCCATGGTCTATCGTTTCCTTTCCCTCGACACCAAGTGAGTCCCATGAGCACCAACCCGGCCTACGCCACCCTGGAAGCCCGCTTCCGCAAGATGAACTCCGTCGCCGAGGCGCTGTCGGTCCTGTCTTGGGACATGGCGACCATGATGCCCGAGGGCGGCGCCGAGATGCGCGCCGAGCAAGTCGCCACCCTGCGCGGCATCAATCACGAACAGATCACCGCGCCCGATATGGGCGAACTCCTGGAAAGCGCGGCGGCCAAGCCGCTGGATGAGTGGCAGGCGGCCAATCTGCGCGAGATGCGCCGCGACTGGATTCACGCAAGCGCCCTGCCCGCCGATCTGGTCGATGCCCAGGCGCGGGCCGAATCCGCCTGCGAGATGGTCTGGCGCCAGGCCCGCCCGGCGGGCGATTTCAAGGCCGTGCTGCCCGCCATGAAGGTCCTGCTGGGTCTGGTGCGCGAAGTCGGCCACGTCAAGGCGGACGCGCTGGGCGTTTCCATCTACGACGCGCTCTTGGACCAGTACGAGCCCCTGGGCCGTTCGGCGGAAATCGACGCGGTCTTCGATCCGCTGGAAAAGTTCCTACCCGGCTTTATCGGCGAGGTTCTGGACGTCCAGAATTCCCGCCCGCCGGTCATCGCGGCGGACGGCCCCTTCCCCACCGACCGGCAGAAGGCCCTGGGCATCCGCCTGATGGAGGTTCTGGGTTTTGACTTCCGCCACGGCCGTCTGGACGTGTCGCATCATCCGTTCTGCGGCGGCTATCCCGGCGATATCCGGGTCACCACCCGCTATAACGAGGACGACTTCGCCCCGGCCATGATGGGCGTGCTGCACGAGACCGGCCATGCGCTTTACGAGTTCGGCCTGCCTTCGGGCCATTGGCGGCCCCAGCCGGTGGGACGTTCGCGCGGCATGGTGGTGCACGAATCGCAAAGCCTGCTCATGGAGATGCAGGCCTGCCGCTCCGAGGAATTCGCGGGCTTCCTCTCGCCCCTGCTCAAAAGCACCTTCGGCACCGAGGGCCCGGCCTGGGAGCCCGACAACATCTACCGGCGCGGCAAGAGGGTCAGCCGCGGTTTCATCCGGGTGGAGGCCGACGAGGTCACCTATCCCGCCCATGTCATCATCCGCTATCGCCTGGAAAAGGCGCTGATCGAGGGGCGGATGGAGTTGGAGGACCTGCCGTCGGCTTGGAACGAGGGGTATGAGCGGCTGCTGGGCATTACGCCCCCCGACGACCGGCTGGGCTGTCTTCAGGATATCCACTGGTATGGCGGCGCCTGGGGCTATTTCCCCACCTATACGCTGGGCGCCATGACCGCCGCCCAGTTGTTCGACACGGCCCGCAATGCCGACCCGGAAGTGATGAAGGGTCTGGCGGGGGGTGATTTCCGGCCGCTGCTGGGCTGGCTGCGCGCCAATGTCCATTCCAAGGGCTCAAAGCTGTCGACGCGCGACCTGATGATCCAGGCCACCGGACGCCCCCTCGACCCTGCGGTGTTCGAGGCCCATCTGCGGCGGCGCTATCTGGGTTGACCACTTTGGAGTAGACTCAAGCCCATGCTCGGCTGGCTGTCCCGTCTGGTCCTGGACAAGCGGGCGCGCGAGGCGTTGAAACGCCCGGCGTCCAATGCTGTGGCGCGCCCGAAGGCATCCACCCCCAGGGCAAAGGAACGCGACCCCGCCACCGCCTTGGCCGAGGCGGAGGAACGCATGAAGCGCCTGCCGCCGGAAAAGGCCCAGTTGATCCGCTCGGCCATGCTGGTGCACCGGGCGCGGCAATCGGTGCTGGCCAATCTTTCCGACGAGGAGCGGGCCAAGCTCAATCAGGTGGCGCTGAAGGCGCTGCTGGGGGAAAGTTCGTGATGTTCGGCTTCCTCAAATCCCTGTTCGCCGAGGAAAAATCCAAGCCCAAGGCCAAGCCGAAATCGGCCGCGGCGCCCAAACCCATGACCAAACCCGCCCCCGGCTCCGAACGCGCCGAACTGCTCAAGCGCGCCCAGGAGGTCCACCGGGCCAAGCGCAAGATCCTCGACCATCTGTCGGACGAGGACCGCGCCAAGCTGGTGAGCATGGCCATCCTCACCTTTCTCAACCAGGGCCGCGAGCCCGACGACAAGAAGAGATAAGTCCTCCCGTGAGCACTTCCCCCGATCCCAAGGCCTTGGCCTCCGGCGTGCTGGCTGGCGAGCGCCGCGCCCTGGCCCGCGCCATCACCTTGATCGAATCCACCCGGCCCGACCACCGCGAGGCGGCCGAGGCGCTGATGCACGAACTGCTGCCCCATACGGGACGCTCGGTGCGCATCGGCATCACCGGCGTGCCGGGGGCTGGCAAGAGCACCTTCATCGAAAGCTTCGGCCTGCATGTGCTGGAGATGGGCAAGCGCCCGGCCGTTCTGGCCGTCGACCCGTCCAGCCCCCGCTCGGGCGGCTCCATCCTGGGCGACAAGACCCGCATGGAGGATCTGTCCAAGGATGCCCGCGCCTTCATCCGCCCCAGCCCGTCGGGCTGCACGCTGGGCGGCGTGGCGCGCCGCACCCGCGAGGCCATGCTGGTCTGCGAGGCGGCGGGCTTCGATGTCATCGTGGTCGAGACCGTGGGCGTCGGCCAATCCGAGACGGCGGTGGCCGATATGGTGGACATGTTCCTCCTCGTCCTGGTGCCGGGCGGCGGCGATGAATTGCAGGGCATCAAGAAGGGCATCGTCGAATTGGCCGACGCCATCATCGTCAACAAGGCCGATGGCGACTTGGCCGCCGCTGCGGCCCGGGCCGCCCGCGACTACAAGAACGCCCTGCACCTGCTGGCGCCCGCCTCGCCCCATTGGACCGTGCCGGTGCTGACCTGCTCGGCCCTGGCGCGGTCGGGAATTGACGAGGTGTGGGCCACCATCGCATCTCACCACGACACCATGGACAAGGCCGGGGCCCTGGCCGAACGCCGCGCCGCCCAGGCCCATGCCTGGATGTGGAACGAAGTGTCCGAGACCCTGCTTCAATCCTTGCGCGACGATCCCAGGGTCGAATTGATGCTGCCCGAGATGGAACGTGGCGTCGCCGCCGGGCGCATGGCGCCGGGCTCGGCGGCCCGCCAACTGGTCCGCACCTTCCGCGGACAACGCTGACGTCACTCTATGTCACAGGGATGGGCCTTGGCGTCGTCGCGATAAACAGGCTATCCTCTGGGTTCAGTATGAAGGTAACGGAATGAACATGCGGGCACCGATCTCCGAGAGCGGCCTCCTCAAGAGGGAGTTGGTGGGGCTGTTCGGCCACCTCCAGAAAATTCGAACCGAACTGGCCGCCCTCAATCCGCCAGGTGCCACCGACCATTTCGGCAGCATGTCGGAACAGTTGGACGCCATCGTCGGCGCCACGGAAAGCGCCACCAATACGATTATGGAAAGCATGGAGACCATCAGCGAGCTGATGTGCGAGGCCCGCGCCGCCGCCGTCGATAACCAGCCGCTGACCCAGGTCTTCGACAAGGTGGAAGACCGGGTCAATCAGGTGTTCGAGGCCTGCTCGTTCCAAGACATCACCGGCCAGCGCATCTCCAAGATCGTCAACTCCATGAAATTCGTCGAGGACCGCATCAAGGCCGTCATCCTTACCTGGGGCAAGGACGAGCTGACCAAGGTGGTGGTGGAGATCAAGAAGGAAGAGGTCGATCCCGACAAGGCGCTGCTGCACGGGCCCCAGCTGCCCGGCCAGGGCGTGTCCCAGGCCGATGTGGACCGCATGCTGGGCCAGGACGCCATCGACAAGCTGTTCGGCTAAGGCTTTCCAAACCTACTGCCGCCAAAAGGCGGGGACAAACAGCACCAGCACGGTGAACAGTTCCAGACGTCCCACCAGCATGCCCAGGCACAGCAAGGCCTTGGCCAGGTCGGGCAATCCGGCATAGGACCCCCCGGGACCGATTTCCGGCCCCAGGCCCGGCCCCAGATTGGCCAGGGCCGAGGCCGCCCCCGATACCGCCGTGACGAAATCGAGCCCCAGGAAGGCCAGCGACATGGCCAGCATGGCGAAGCTCAGCGCATAGACGAACAGGAATCCCATCACCGAGCCCAGCACGCCTTCGGGAATGGTGCGCCGGTTGAAGGTGGCGATCAGCACCGCATGGGGCCGCAGCAAGCGGCGGATCTGCATCAAGGCGTCGGCGAACAGGAACTGGAAGCGGAAGACCTTGATGCCGCCGCTGGTCGAACCGGCACAGCCTCCGACAAAGGCCAGGAAGAACAGGATGGCGGCGGGCATGCCGCCCCAATTGCCGTATTCCAGGGTGAAATGGCCGGTCCCGGTCATCACCGACACCACGGTCAGCGCTCCATGACGCAACGCGTCCAACGGCGCCAGCCCCCGGCTGGTCACCAGCCAGGATGATACGCCCAGGGTACCCAGGGCCAGCAGGGCGAAATACCAGCGCAGCTGATGATCACGCAGCACCACTTTGCGGTTGCCGCGCAGGAAATGGAAGAACAGCAGGAAGGGCATGCCGCCCAGGATCATGCCGAAGGTGATCAGCACGGTAATGGCGCCGCTGTCGAAATGGCCGATGGAGGCGTCCGAGGTCGACGCGCCCGAGGTGGAAATGGTGCCCATGGCGTGGACCAGGGCCTCGAACCCGCTCATTCCCGCCACCCACAGGGCCAGGGCCAGCAATCCGGTGGCGCCGCAATAGCCCGCCAGGATGGAAAGCGCGATGCGCCGCCCGCGCGAGGTGGCGCGTTCGGCCGGACCCGGCACTTCCACACGGAACATCTGCATGCCGCCCACCGCCAGATCGGGGAGAACGGCGATGGCCAGGGCGATGACGCCGATACCACCCAGCCAGCCCAGCAGAGCCCGCCACAGCAGCAAACCACGCGGCAGGACGTCCAGGCCCTTGATCACGGTGGCGCTGGTGGTGGTCAGTCCGGCGGTGGCCTCGAACACCGCATCCATCACCGACAATTGCAGCGGGCCGTAGATCAGGGGAAGGGCGGCGAACAGGGCGGGCACCGCAAAGCCGAAGGTGGCCGACAGATAGGTCTGGCGGACGCTGCGCTTTTGCTGGGGCGTGCGGGTCCCCAGCAACAGGGCCAGGCCGAAGAACAAGGTCATGCCCGACGACGTGGCGAAGACCCGCCATTCCTCGTGCCCATCGCGGAAATCGATCACGGCGGGCAGCCACATGGCGGCCGCCAGGATGCAGACCAGGGTGCCGACGATGGAAAGGACTGGGCGAATATCGATCATGGCTGCCGCTACTCCCGCCAATAGCTGCGTGAGAACAGCACCGCCACGGTGAACAGTTCCAGGCGGCCTAGCATCATCTCGGCGGCCAGAATCCATTTGGCGGCGTCGGGCAGGGGACGATAGCTGCCGAACGGGCCGATGACCTCTCCGATTCCCGGTCCCGCATTGGCAAGCGCCGCCGCCGACCCCGACAGCGCCGTCATGAAATCCAGCCCCACCACGCTTAAGGCCAAGGCGAACAGCGCGAAGGTGAAGAAATACATCACCACGAAGCCCTGCACCGAATCCAAGATGGAGGCGGCGATGGGGCGCTGGTTGTAGTGGATGACGAAGATGCCGTGGGGATGCAACAGACGCTTCAAATGGATGCCCGCCAGGGCGAACAGCAATTCCCATCGGAAGATCTTGACGCCGCCACCGGTGGAACCGGTACAGCCGCCGATGAACACCAGGATGAAGAACACCACATGGGCAAAGCCGCCCCAGGCGCCGTAATCGGTGGAGACGAATCCGGTGGTGGTCACGGTGGAGACCACGTTGAAGGTGGCGTGGCGCACGGCGATGCCAAAGCTCATGTCGTTGACCGCCCATTGCCAGAGCGCCATCACACCAGCGGCGGTGCCGACGAACATCAGGTACCAGTGGGCCTGGGCGTCATCCATGATGGGCGGGCGGCCACGGCGCCACGGCCCGGTCCACAGCACGAAGGACGAGCCTCCCACCATCATGGCGAAGACCGCCACCCACTGCACGGCGGTGTTCCAGTGGGCCAGCTTGGTGTCCGAAGTGGAAAAGCCGCCGGTGGAAATGGCGGCCATGGCGTGGCAGATGGCGTCGAAACGGCCCATTCCCGCCGCCCAGAAAGCCAGGGCGGCCAATACGGTGAACACCACATAGACCAAGGTGATGGAGGTGGCCACCTGGGTGATGCGCGGCTTGATGGCCTCCGTCTTGTCCGAGGTCTCCATGCGGAACACCTGCATGCCGCCGATGCGCAGCAAAGGCAGGATGGCGATGGCCATGATGATGATGCCTTCACCGCCCAGCCAGTTGAGCAAGGCCCGCCAGATCAGGATGCCGCGCGGGGCGGTGTCCAGTCCGATGATCACCGTGGCCCCGGTGGTGGTCAGGCCACTCATGGCCTCGAACACCGCGTCGGTGAGGCTCAGGTGCAGATTGCCGAAGGCGAAGGGCAGTGCCGCGAATCCCGCCGTGCTGATCCAGGCCAGCGTGGTCAGCATGAAGGCCTGGCGCGCCGAGAGCGCGGGCTTGCCCTTGGAATGGGTGCCGAAGATCAGCGCCATGGAGGAAAAGGCGGTGACCATGGCCGAGACGGCGAACACCTTCCAGTCCACGTCGCCAGCCAACAGATCGACCACCGCCGGAATGCCCATGGCCGCAGCCAGCACCAGCAGCAGGAAGCCGTTGACGAAGAGAACCGGCCGAAAATCGATCAAGTCATCTTTCCCCTAAGGAGAACCGACTCATGGAAGGATTCGCCGCCGCTGTAAAGCCCTGTCTTAGCCGCCGACCCGCTGGGCGATGGTGGCGAACAGGGCCCGCAGCGCCAAAGCCTCGCCGCCTTCGGGCCGTCCGGGACGCGCCGCGCCGTTCCAGGCCATGATGTCCAGATGGGCCCAGGGGATCTGAGGGCCAACGAATTCCTGCAAGAACAGGGCGGCGGTGATGGCCCCGGCATGGGGGGAATCCGTGGCATTGGTGAGGTCAGCCACCTTGGAATCGATCATGCGGCGATAGGGCTTGTGCAGCGGCAGACGCCATAGCGGCTCGCCCTCGGCCTCGCCCTGCTCGAGTATTTGTGCCGCCAGCCCGTCGTCATTGCAAAACAGGGCGGGCAGATCGGTGCCCAGCGCGCTGCGCGCCGCCCCGGTCAGGGTCGCCATGTCGATCAAGAGGGCGGGCTTTTCCGAAGACGCCTCGGCCAGGGCGTCGCACAGGATCAGGCGGCCCTCGGCATCGGTATTGCCCACCTCGACGGTCAGGCCCTTGCGGGTGGCCAGCACGTCCAAGGGCCGCATGGCCTCGCCCGAGACGGAATTCTCCACCGCAGGGATCAGTACACGCAGCCGCAGCCGCAGCCCGGCTGCCATGATCATGGAGGCCAGGCCCAGAACATGGGCGGCGCCGCCCATATCCTTCTTCATCAGCTTCATATTCGACGACGGCTTCAGATCCAGGCCACCGGTATCGAAGCAAACCCCCTTGCCCACCAGGGTCAGTTTGGGGGCCATCTCGTCGCCCCAGCGCAGGTCGATCAGGCGGGGTCGGCGGTTCTGGGCGGCGGCGCGGCCCACGGCGAAAATAGCGGGGTAATTCTCGACCTCCAATCCGTCGCCCACGATGACCCGGCATTTGGCGCCGAAGCGCGCCGCCAGGGCATCGGCGGCCGAGGCCAGTTCCGCCGGCCCCATATTGGAGGCCGGAGTATTGATCAGGTCGCGGACCAGAGCGATGGCCTCGACCTCGCGGGTCACACGGGCGCGGTCGGCGGTCTCGGGCCAGACCAGACGGGGCAGATCATTGGCCTTACGGCCCTTGTAGCGGTCGAAGGCATAGGCGGCCAGCGCCCAGGCCGTGGCGGCGCGATCGGCCTGGATGGCGGGCAAAGACGCGGCCAGACGGAACGTCCGCACGGGCAATTTGGGTGCAAAATGGGCGAAGGCCCAGGGATCGTCCTCATCAGGCAGTCCGGCCAGGGCCCCGGCCAGAGCCCCGCCCTCGCCGGGCAACAGGCAGACGGTGCCGGGCTCGGCCTTGAAGCCGGTCTGTTCGACCCACCGGCGCACGGAATCGGGCTGGCCGCCCAGCCATGCGGGCAATTCGCCCTTGCGCAAGACGATCAGATCCGTCGCCGCGTCATCGGCCTCGACCAGTTGCTCCAGCACCCGTTTCTCCATTAATTGCCTGTTGAAGACATCCCGCGCTTGCTCCCATGATCATGGACCACTCACCGTTTGGGAAGCGTCATGTCACTCACTCTCGTCGTCGGCACCAAGCGTTGGTCCTCGTGGTCGCTGCGTCCCTGGATGGCGCTTAGCGCGACCGGAGCGCCCTTCCGTCAGGTTCTGGTCGAACTGCGCCAGCCCGAAACCAAGGCCAAGATCCTGGAATACTCGCCCTCAGGCAAGGTTCCCATGCTGGACGATGATGGGCTCAAGGTCTGGGACTCTCTGGCCATCTGCGAATATCTGGCCGAACGTTTCCCCGAGGCGGGGCTGTGGCCCGAGGGCCGCGAAGCCCGCGCCCTGGCCCGCTCGGTCTCGGCCGAAATGCATGCGGGCTTCGTGCCCTTGCGCTCGGCCTGCCCCATGGATTTGGCCGAAGACCATCCCATGGCCGAAATCCCCGATGACGTGAAGGCCGATGTGGCGCGCATCGACGCCATCTGGACCGAATGCCGCAACCGATTCGGCCAGGGCGGCCCCTTCCTGTTCGGCGTCTTCTCCAATGCCGACGCCATGTATGCCCCCGTGGTCACCCGCATCCGCACCTACGCCCTGCCGGTGGGCGCGGTGTCGGAGGCCTATTGCGACGCCATCATGGCCCACCCGGCCATGCAGGCCTGGATCATGGAAGCCAAATTGGCGGGGTAAGGGCGGCCCGAATGGGCTTGGGCGATAGCCCAATGTGAATTCTAGAACACCCGCCTTGCCCGCAGTGCTGCGGTGATGGTGCCGTCGTCCAGATGGTCCAGTTCGCCGCCCACCGGCACGCCATGGGCGAGGCCCGAGACGGTGACGTTGCACGGGGCCAGACGCTCGGCCAGGTAATGGGCGGTGGTCTGGCCCTCCACCGTAGCGGGGGTGGCCAGAATCACCTCGGTGACGGTGTCATCCGCCGCGCGGGCCACAAGGGAATCGATGCCCAGATCCTCCGGCCCGATCCCGTCCAGGGCCGAGAGCAGACCGCCGAGGACGGCATAGCGGCCCTTGAAGCTGCCGGTGCGCTCCATGGCCCACAGCCCGGCCACGTCCTCGACCACGCAGAGCATGGAGGGATCGCGCCGGTGATCGGCGCAGATGGCGCAAGGATCGATGGTGTCGAAATTGCCGCAGACCGAGCAGGTGCGCACTTTGGCCGCCGCCTCGGCCATGGCCTGGCCCAAGGGAATCAGCAGGGATTCGCGCTTTTCCACCAGACGCAGGGCGGCACGCCGCGCCGAGCGCGGCCCCAGTCCGGGCAACCGCGAAAGGAGTTGTATCAGGCGCTCGATCTCGGGTCCGACCATTGCCCAGCCGTAACAGAGTTCATCGACGAGCCGCCGGCCCTGGCCGGTGGCGAGGAGTTGCGGGCAAGGCCCGGCGCGCCCTTTGGCGCGGGAGCCAAGGCGGACGGAGGTCCGCCGCCCGGCGATTGAGGGGCGAAGGGCGAACCAAATTCCGGTTCGCCCCGACAACAATCAGAACGGCAGCTTGAAGCCGGGCGGCAGGTTCAGCCCGCCGGTCATCTTGGCCATTTCCTCGGCCATGGCGGTCTCGGCCTTGGTCTTGGCGTCGTTGAAGGCGGCCAGCAGCAGGTCTTCCAGCACTTCCACGTCATTGGGGTCCACCAGGGACGGGTCGATCTTGACCTTCTTCAACTCGTATTTGCCGTTCAGCGTCACCTGCAGCATTCCCGCCCCAGCCGAGCCGGTCACTTCCATCTCGGCCATGGTGGCCTGCATCTCGGCCATCTTGGACTGCATCTGCTGGGCCTGCTTCATCAGGTTGCCAAGGTTCTTCATAGGTCTTCCTCTCCAGGGAGCATTTCGTCGTCCGGGATGTTTTCCGGGTCCTCGATGGGCGGAGCCTCGGGCAGGTCCTCGGCTCCCAGATCGCGCACCGCCTCGATGGTGGCGCCGGGGAAGGCGGCCAGCACCGCCTTGACCAGGGGATGTTCGGCGGCATCGGCGCGGCGGCGCAGTTCGGCGTTGGCCTCCTGCTCGGCCAGGGTCGGCTGGGCCGGATCGGTGGAATTGACCGAGACCGTCCAGCGCCGCCCCGTCCATTCCGACAGCATCCGCGCCACCTTGGGCGCAAGGTCCGAGCCGACACTGCTGTTCTGGCGCCATTCGATGCGGCCGGGGGCAAAGGACACCGGATTGACTTGGGTGCGCAGTTGCACGGCGATCAGCCCTTCGCGGCGCTCGGAGAACAGCGCCACCATGGCCGCGAAATCGGCGGGCATGGCAGGCAGGACCACCGTCTCGGCCATGGGCGCGGGCTGAAGTTTCAGCGCGGTGGCGGGGCCATGCACCGGGCCGCCGCCCACATGATGGACAGAGACCGCATCGGCGCCACCACCGCCGCCAAAGCCGGATCCGCCCCCTCCCCCACCAGGGCCGCGCGGTGCGGGCGGCGGCGGGGGATTGGCGCGCAACTGCTCAACCAGTTCGGCCGGAGTGGGCAGTTCGGCGGCATAGGCCAGCCGCACCACCGCCATCTCGGCGGCCTGCAAGGGATTGGGGGCATTGCGGGTCTCAGTCAGCCCCTTCAACAGCATCTGCCAAGCCCGCGTCAGAGCGGCCAGAGACAGGGTCTTGGCCATCTCGGCGCCCTTGACCCGCTCGGTCTCGGGCGCGCCCAACTGGTCGGCGGCGTCGGGCGTCACCTTGAGCCGCGTCAGCCAGTGGACCAGTTCCAGCATGTCTTGCAACACCACCGCCGGATCGGCGCCAGCGGCATACTGATCGGTGATCTGGTCCAGTGCCGTGGGCACGTCGCCCTTCATGACGGCATCGAGAAGATCGAAGACGCGGGCCCGGTCGGCCAGACCCAGCATGTCGCGCACCTGGGTCTCGGTGACCGCCCCGGCGCCGTGGCTGATGGCCTGATCCAGCAGCGACAACCCGTCGCGCACCGAGCCGTCGGCGGCGCGCGCGATCAGCTTCAAGGCTGCCGGTTCGATCTCCGCGCCTTCCTTGGCGGCGATGGCCTCGAAATGCCGGGACAGCACCTCCATCTCCACCCGGCGCAGGTCGAAACGCTGGCAGCGCGACAGGACGGTGACGGGGATCTTGCGGATCTCGGTGGTGGCGAAGATGAATTTCACGTGTTCCGGCGGTTCCTCCAGCGTCTTCAGCAGGGCGTTGAACGCCGCCGTGGACAGCATGTGAACTTCGTCGATGATATAGACCTTGAAGCGCGCCGAAGTGGGGCGATAGCGCACGCCCTCGATGATCTCGCGGATGTCGTTGACGCCGGTACGGCTGGCGGCATCCATCTCCAGGATGTCCACATGGCGATCCTCGGCGATGGCGCGGCAATGCTCGCAGACACCGCAAGGATCGATGGTGGGGCCGCCCTTGCCATCGGTGCCGACACAGTTCAGCGCGCGGGCGATGATGCGGGCGGTGGTGGTCTTGCCCACCCCGCGCACGCCGGTCAGCACGAAGGCATGGGCCAGGCGCCCGGTCTTGATGGCGTTTGACAGGGTGCGGACCATGGCCTCCTGCCCGATCAGACCGGCAAAGTCGGTCGGCCGGTATTTGCGGGCCAGGACGCGATAGGGCGTGGGGGCGGGGGTCTCGCTCATGGGGGCCAAGATAGTACGGGCAATCGAATCATGCCAGAGCCGCCGTGGAACGGCGCCGATATCAGTTGGTCACGCCGGCGTCGAAATAATAGGCCGAGGCGCCGCCATGCAACTGGATGCCCAGCTTGTCCAGACCCGCGGCCGAGAGGTTGACCAGCTTGCCGCGCGGATGGCTTTCGGTCAGCAGCTTCTGGGTACTGGGATGCCAGAGGGCGCGGGTGACGCCATAGATCAGGTCGTTGGGCTGTTCGGCCCCGGTGACCATGACGACGCCCACATCCAGGGTCTTCACATCCGAACTGGTGCCGCGATAGCTGTCGGCGGGGATGGTCGAGGCGGAAAAGAAAGGATAGGTCGCCCGCATCTTGTCCACTTCCGGCCCGGCCAGGGGGACCAGCACGATGTCGGAGCGCTGGGCCAGCTCGGCGATGATGGGCACGGGCAATCCGTCCACCACCAGCATGGCGTCCAACTGGCCAGCGGCGATGGCGTCGGCGGCGGGACCGGGTTTGAGGAAGCTTTGCTTGATCTGGCTCTCATTCATGCCGAAGGCGGTAAGCAGCAGGCGGCCATGGACCAGTTCGCCAGAATCCTTGTCGCCCAGCGAGACCCGCTTGCCCCGCAGATCCTTGACCGAATGGATCTTGGAATCCTTGCGGGCCACCAGATGGAGGCTTTCGGGATAAAGCAAGGCGATGGCCCGCAGATTCTGCACCGCGCCCCGGCCCTTGTAGATGCCGGTGCCATGATAGGCCCAATAGGCGATATCGGCCTGGACCAGGGCGGCGTCGAGGCGCTTGGCCGCGATGGCCTCGATATTGGCGATGGCGCCCCCGGTGGACTTGGCCACGGCGACCATGCCCGGCACCCCGCACGAGCCCCCCTTGTCGCATTCGCGCGAGCCTGGGGGATTGCTGATGGCATTGGCGATCAGGCCACCGAAGGCAAAGCGGGTTTCCCCCGTCGGGCCGGTGCCGATCTGGAAAAAGCGGATATCCTGCGCCGCCGCCAGTCCAGCGCCGAAGCACAACAGCAAAGCCGCGATCAGGACGGAACGGTGTGGCTTTCTGGCAGGCACGGCAGCTTTCCCCCCATGGAAACGACGCATCGGGCGATGAGGATACATGACAAATATGATAAAATCCTCATGTAAGTGACGCATTCCGTCGGATTTGGATTCATGTTCCCCATTGCGCATGGCGGCAAAGCAGGCACAATGGCCGTTCGGGATGGGGACCGAGAGTATCATGGCTGACGACGACGGACTTAAACCAATCAATGACAGCGACATGGATTCCATGTTCGTTTTGCCGCTGTCGATCATCCCGCTTCAGACCCCGGCCTTGCAAAGCGCCAAGCTGATCAAGAACGTGCGGCTGCGCAGCGCCGTCGAGCTGTTTTCCGACGTCCAGACCGGTTCAGGCCAGGTGGATGTGGAATCGCTGCCCGCCATGTTCGGCTGGCCGACCGAGCAGATCCACCCCGACCTCGGCATCCTGCGCCGCCTGGCGCTGCTGCCCAGCTACGATGTCTATTCCTTGCGCATCTCCTTGCGTGAGCATGGCATCCCGGTGAACGATTACGCGGCGCTCAAGCTGTCGCCGGAGAAGGCGGCGGAACTGACCCGCTACATGATCATGTTCACCCGCCCGCTGATGAAGATGATCTATTCGGGCGAGGATGTGCATATCGACAGCTATGACGATCTGCTGAAGCTGTTCCGCGACCCCGATATCAAGAAGGCGCGCCAGCGCCTGGAAACCATGGCGCAAAGCCTCAACATCGATATCTTCGACGTGCCGCGCTTCCTCGAAGATTACGGCGACACCTTCATGTCGCTGTCTTATTTCCGCCACTGCCTCGACCGGCTGGAGCCCTATTTCACCGCCAGCGTCCAGGCACTGGCGCCCATCCGCTCTCACTTCCAGTTGAAGCAGAACGTCAATCTGATGAAGACCTGCGACATGGTCGAGGAGGTGATCAACTCGATCTCCGCCTCCATTTCAGGCCGGCTGGAAGTGTTCGACAAGCGCACCCGCGAAATGTGGGAGAACATCTCCCAGGACGAATTCCGCTCGGTGAAGGGAATGATCGAGCGCTATCACGTCACCATCGGCGCGGCGTTGTGCGGCCTGACCGTGAAGATGAGTTCCTTCGCCAAGATGTTCCCCCGCCCCAATTCGGGCGGCCCCATCAAGCGCGCAGACTTCATCATGAGCGAGATGGTTCAGGGTATCGATCTGATCAAGGACGTGGAAAAGCAGTTCACCGCCCAGTGATCCGGCCGGGATGGCCGCGCCCCACGGAAGATCATGCCTCAGAGCGCGGGCATCCTGCCCGCCTTCTCACTGCCCGCCGCAATAGCGCGCCACTTCGTCCAGCAGCTTGCGGATGGAAATGGGCTTGGTGATGACTTGGTTGAAGCCCTCTTCCAAAAAGCCCGCCACGGAATCGGGATCGGCGAAGGCGGTCACCGCCACCACCGGCACATCCTTGGTGCGGTCATCGGCGCGAAGCTGCTTTAAGAGATCGATGCCCGAATATTTGGGCAGCTGGATATCCATCAAGATGACGCCCGCTCCGCTGCCGGCAGTCAAATCGACCAAGCCGTCCCCGTCCGACGACTTGACGGTGGTATAGCCCGCGATGGTCAGCGCCTGTTCCAGGAGCTTCATATTCATCGCGTTGTCTTCAACAACGACGACGGTACCGGTCATGCCCCGATCCTCTCAGTCATTCAACTTTGCCCTGCCCGTAGTACCGTAGCCTTCTCCGGGCCGCGTGGGCAGTAACTTTTGGCGAATTCGGCAAAATCGGCAACCGGCATCGGCCGCCCGATCATATAGCCCTGAATCTCGTCGCAGCCGTGGCGGGCCAGCAAGGAGGCCTGAGACTCGGTCTCGACGCCCTCGGCGATGGTCTTGAGCGACAGCGAATGGGCCAGTGAAATGATGGCGTTGACCAGGACGCGGCCATCCTCGTCCTGGTCAAGATCGCGCACGAAGGCGCGATCGATCTTCACGGTATCAACCGGGAATCGCTTGAGATAGGCCAGGGATGAATAGCCGGTGCCGAAATCGTCGATGGACAGCGTGACGCCCAGCTTGGCGAGAGAGCGCAGCAGCTTCAGCGTGCCCTCGCCATCGGTCATCAGCATGCTCTCGGTCAGTTCCAGGTCCAGATCCCCGGGGCTGACCCCGGATTCCGCGATACAGTCGGCGACGATGTCGGCCAGATCGGCCTCGCGGAACTGGCGACCGGAAATGTTGACGCCCAGGCGCAGCCCGGTCAGCCCCAGATCGTTCCAGCGGCGCAGCTGATCGCAGGCCTGATGCAGCACCCAGGTGCCCAAGGGAACGATCAGGCCGGTTTCCTCGGCCACGGGAATGAATTTGTCCGGCGTGATGATGCCCAGTTCGGGGTGGCGCCAGCGGATCAGGGCCTCGGCCCCGATCAGGGCATAGTCGGAAAGGCGGACCTGGGGCTGGTAGAACAGTTCGAACTGGCCCGAGCGCAGCGCATCCTTGACCGATCGCTCCAGGGTCATGCGCTCCGTCACCGCGAAGGACATGGCCGCGTCGAAGAAGCCCATGCGCAGATCGGTGCGCCGCTTGACGTTGTGCAGGGCCATCTCGGCATTGCGCAAAAGCTCCTGCGCGTCGTCGCCATCCCTGGGAAAGACCGATACGCCCATATCCACCGGCACCACCATCTCGGTGCCGTGAATGGTGTAGGGCTTGTTGAGGATGTCGTGGATCTGGGTCACCTGGGCGGTGATCTCGGCCATCTCGGACGTCTGGGGGACCACCACGGCGAATTCGTCGCCAGCCAGCCGCGCCGCCGTTCCGCCCGCCCCCACCGCCTGGGCCAGACGCCGGGCCGTCTCGCGCAGCAGGGAATTGCCCACGTCGTGGCCCATGGAATCATTGATGGTGGTAAAGCCGTCCAAATCGACGGTGATGATGGCCACCAGCAGACCCGCACTGCGCGCCATGGCGACAGCCTGGCCCAGCCGGTCGGTCAGCAAGGAGCGGTTGGGCAGGTCGGTGAGCGGATCGTGATTGGCCAGATAGGCGACACGCTGGGCCAACTGCTTGTTTTCGGTGAGATCACGGATGGTGCCGGTGAACAGGCGGCGCTTTTCCACCCGCAATTCCGAGATGGACAGGTGAACGGGAAACAATGACCCGTCCTTGCGCTTGCCCATCACCTCGCGGCCAATGCCGATGATGGCGCCGATTCCGGTGCTGAGATAGTTCTTGATATAGCCGTCATGGTGGCCCGCATCGGGCTCGGGCATCAGGATCGAGACATTGGCCCCGATCAGCTCCGACAGGGAGTGCCCGAAAATGCGCTCCACCGACAGATTGGCGTTCAGGATGGTCCCGTCCTCGTCGATGGTCACGATACCGTCCAGAACCGTATCCATGATGGCACGGATACGGTGTTCGCGCGCCGCCACCGCCCGCATGGCGGCCGTCACCTCGGTGGTATCGCGCCCCACCAGCAGCGTGGCGTTGCGGGCCTCGCGCCGGAGCGGCACCGCCGACACTTCCACGTCTCTAACCCGGCCAGCGAAGGTCACCACCTTGACCGGCAGGGGATGGCCCTCCTCATAGAGAGTGTCGAGACCGCCCTCGAAGATGGCGCGGTAGTCAGGATGGATGAACTCGGAGAAATGCTTGCCCTCACAGGCCGAGACCGAGGGCGCCCGCAGCATGCCGAGACCGGCGGCGTTGATGCGTTCGATGATTCCATCGACACAGACACAGATCAGGTCGGGCGACAGTTCCACCAGATCGCGATACGAGGCCTGGTCCTTGAGCAGCGCCGATTCCAGCATGGAAACATCGGTGATGCGGTCCAGCAGCTTCAGGATCTGGCTGCCGGAATTGAGAATGGCCTCGGCATATTCCCGGTAACCCGCCTGGGCGAGCGGACCCAGCATCTCGGTGGAGATCAGCTCGGCAAAGCCGATGACGTCGTTCAAGGGGGTGCGGATGTCGCGGCTCATGCGCCCCATGAACTCGGTCTTGGCGCGGTTGGCGAAATCGGCCTCTTCCTTGGCCTCGGCCAGGGTAGCGGCATTGGCGCGCTCGCCCGTGATATCGCGCGAGAAGATGGCGAAACGGTGTTCGCCCGCCTCGACCCCCGCCACGGCCAACAGGCGGTTGGCGAACCAATGGATACCGTCGGTATCTTCGAACTGGACGGTCCGCCCGCTTTCCAAGGCCTCAGCCAGGAACGAACGGCGGTGTTCGGCCAGGGTCAGGGGCAGCAGGTCGAAGATGGATTGGCCGATCACCGCGTCGGGAGGCGCGTTCAGATACTGCTCGGCCTCCGTGTTCAGTGTCAGGATATGCCCCTCGGCATCCAGCAGCATGGCGATATCGTGGCTGGCGTCCAGAAGAGCCTGGGAGGTGCGGTGCGACGCCTCCAGCGCCGCCTGGCCCTCCTGGCGCTCGATGGCGTGGCGGATGACGCGCGGCAACAGGGTAAGGCCCGCATCGGATTTGACCACATAATCCTGGGCCCCGGCCCGGATGGCCTCCTGAGCCACCCTTTCGTCGTCCAGGCTGGTCAGCACCACCAAGGCCTTGTCGGGCGCCCAGGACTTCAGCCGCAGTACAGATTCGATCCCGGAGGCATCGGGCAAGCCGAGATCAGAAAGAATGCAATCGAAAGCGCTGAAGGGCGCGTCCTTCAAGGACTCGCCCAACGAGGATCGACACGACACCTTCCAGTTGGGCTGGGCATCGGCCAATTCGATCTCGATCAACCTCTGGTCGCCAGGGTTGTCCTCGATAATCAACAGTCGCAGATGGTCGGAGCCCGAACTCATGATAGATCGACCATGCAACATCCCGGGCCTATTGTAAACAATCCGCGAATGGCCCGGATCACAGCAGCAGCCCCACCATGCTTCCGGTGAGGCAACTGGCCATCGTACCCGCAATGATTGAGCGCCCGCCCAGGCCGACGATCTCTGCGCGGCGCTCGGGCGCCATCACCGACAATCCTGCGATCAGGATGCCCAGCGAGCCCAGATTGGCGAAGCCGCACAGGCCATAGGTCATGATCAGCCTGGATCGCGGCGACAAGGCCTCGGGCGGCAGATGCGCCAGATCGAGGAAGGCCAGAAGCTCGTTCAGCACCGTCTTGGTCCCCATCAAGGCGCCCGCCGTCACCATCTCGGCCGCGGGAATTCCCATGGCCCAGGCCACCGGAGCCATGACCCAGCCCAGACCCCGCTGCAGGGTGACCGGCGCGCCCGCCACGTCAGGCAGCAGGCCGAGACCGGCATTGGCCAAGCTGACCAGGGCGACCAGGACCACCAGCATGGCGACAATGCCCACCAGCAGGCGGACGCCGTCCATGGTTCCCTGGACGACGGCATCCATGGACCCGGCATATCCGTGGCCGTCGCCCAGTTGTCCCGCCCCGGTCATGGCGCGATCGGGCACCATGACCCGGCCGATCATCAGCCCCGCGGGCACCGAGATCAGCGAGGCGGTGAGCAGATGGCCGATGGCGTCCGGAATGACGCCCTCCAGGAAGGTGGCGTAAAGCACCATCACCGTCCCGGCGATGGTGGACATGCCCGCCGTCATCACCAGGAACAGCTCGCCCCGCGACAGCTTGCCCACATAGGGACGGATCAGGAGCGGCGCCTCGATCATGCCGAGGAAGGCGGTGGCCGAGGCCGACACGCCGACTGCGCCGCCCACCCCCATGGATGCTTCCAGCAGACGCGAGGCGGCCCGCACCACCACCGGCAGAATGCGCCAATGATAGAGCAGGGCCGATAGCGCGCTCATCAGCAGAACCAGGGGCAAGGCCTGGAAGGCAAGGATGAAGCCCGAGGCCGGATTGGCGGCAGTCCAGGGCGCGGGCCCGCCACCCACATAGCCGAAGACAAAGCTGGTCCCCGCCCGCGTGGCGGTCTGCAACGCATCCACCGCCCGGTCGAGGCCAAGGAACAGCAGCTTGGCGGCGGGAACCTTGAGCAGCAGAAGGGCCAGGCTCAGTTGCACGGCCAGACCTGCGGCGACCACCCGCCAGGACACGGCGCGGCGGTCCTCGGACAGCAGAAGGGCCAGCCCCACCAGACCTAAGATGCCGATGAGTCCCTGGCCCGTCATGCCAATACGCCGACCGGTCTCAATGCCGTTTGGCCAGCCATTCGTCCACGGCGGGCACCATGGCCTTGATGGACAGACCGAAGGCCAGCATCAGCTTGTCCTTCTCCTGGGTCATGTGCAGCAGGTTGTCCACCACCTTGCGCAGGATATCCTTGGCGAAGGCGGGAATGGCCAGGATTTCCTCGGCACGGGGGCCGAACCCGGTTTTGAGCGAATGCACCATCACCTCGACCTTGTCGATGTTGAGGCGCTGAATCTCCTGCAGATTCTCGGCGGCGATATAGCACAGCATGTCGCCGAAGATCTTGGCCACCGACTTGTCCAGGGCGGCACAGACATTGAAGAAAGCCTGGTCACGGGCAAAGAAGGTCCAGGCGTGATCGCCCAGCGTCTTCCTGAAGAACTCGAACATATCGCGGTTCCACACCGAGATGCCGCCGATGGCCTGTGGGCGCTCGGCGAGAACGGCACCGAAATCAGAACCGACGGCGGCTTTGACCTTCTTCAGCTTGTCGGGCTCGAACTTGGCCACCGCCTCGATATGGGCCGCGGTGGGCAGGGCCACGATATCCTCGCCGATCTCGATGATCTGGGGATAGCTGAGCTTGCTCCGGTAGACCTCCAGCAACGGCAATTGCCAGCCGAAGGCGATATAGCGCGACAATTCGCGCACCTTGCGTTCCTCGACCGGATCCACCGCCTGACGCTCCACCTGTTCGGTCTTCTTGATCAGGCCGAACATGCTTTTCGTCGTCACGGTCTCGGTGATGGTCTCCATGGGCTTGTCGGCCTCGAAGATCTTCTTGGCGCAGGTCCGAACCAGCAATTGCTGGATCTGGCCCAGGCTGATTCCGCAAACCAGGGGGGTGCTTTCGTCGCGGACCGGGTCCTTGCCTTCCTTGGCGCGGACGATGTCGTCGACCATGTCGCGCTTGGCCTGGAAGGTCTTGATGAAAAACTGGAGAATGTCAGGGTCCGAGATCACCTGTTGGTAGGTGACGGCAGGCTCCACCAGACCGGCCTGCTGGAAGGTGGCCAGCACCTTCTTCAGCCCCTCGATGACGCCCTTCTTGGTCTCGGTATCGATCTCCACCGGAGGTGGAAGCTTGGCGACGGACATGAGGCGGTAGGTCCTGGTAAATGTTCCCCGGACCTACTGGTTTACTCCGAAGGGTATAGGGAGGCAAGCCGCATCCAGGTCAACTCGTGCTTGTTGTGGGCCAGATGCATAAGCCGCGAGCCGGGAATGGCGGCAAAGGCCCGCGCCGTCTCGTGGTCGGTTTCACCCTGGAATTTAAGGGTGCATATGAAATTACGCGCCAGCCCGCTTTCCAGCCAGCGCTCCACCAGCCGCAACAGCCGCTCGGGGTAGCAGATGACGTCCGAGCACAGCCAGTCCACCCTGCCGATCTCGGCGGGCTCCAGACCGAAGGCGCTGCCCTGGCGGTAGTCCACATTGGGCATGGCGGCCACATTGGGGGCCAGCGGCGCTTTGTCCACGCTGATCACCCTTGCCCCGGTGGCGGCCAGAACCCAGGTCCAGCCCCCCGGACAGGCGCCGAGATCGATGCAGGTCTGACCCGGACCGGGCATTTCTCCGGCCAGGGTCAAGGCCTCCCACAGCTTGAGATAGGCGCGGCTGGGCGGCGTCTCGCGATCCTCGACGAAGGCGGCCTCGCCATTGGGAAAGGGGCTGGAGCATTGGGCCGAGGCCAGGATATGGCCCTCGTCGATCCAGGTGAACGAGCCCAGAGGAGCGGCGGGCGCGGCCGTGCCGAAGACCAGCGGCCTGGCCGAGACCTTGGGCAGCTTCTCGGCCAGAAGGGCGGTACGGCGGTGCAGATGGAACTCGTAGGGCCACCAGTTGCGTTGGATGGATTTCAGCGCCTTGGCCGCCTCGCCGATGGAGGCCACCTCCAACATCCGGGGCTCGGCCCAGATATTCTGCGCCCAAGCGGCGGGCTTAGGCGGGCCGGGCGACAGCATCAGGCGGCCGTATTCGGCGGTAACTTCGCCCAGTTCGGCCCGCAGATCGTCCTCGAACCCGGCGGCGGCCAGATAGGCGGTGAATTCGCCGCTCATTCCGGCCAACGCCGGTGGACCCACAGCCACTGGTCGGGCCGCTCGCGGATCCACTCCTCCAGCAGGGCATTGATGCGGACCAGAAGCAGGCGGTTATCCTCGTGATTGTCGCTGGTATGGGGGAAGTCCATGGGGGCATAGACCGTGACCCGGAAATGGGCGCCGCCCAGCCTTTCCACCCTTGCAGGCACCAGCGGGCATTTGAACTTGGTGGCGAAGGCCGCCTGGGCCGGGGCGGTCATGGCATCGCGGCCGAAGAAAGGAACGGGCACCCCGTCATTCATCTTCTGATCCACCAGCATGCCGAGATGGCCGCCCTTCTTCAGGGTGATCAGCGCCTGACGCGCCCCTTCAGGCCCTTTCTGGATCATGGTGGTGGCGACGCTCGCCCGGCCCTTGCGGTAGAGCTCCTCCACATAAGGATTGTTGGCGGCGCGATAGACCAGATGCAGCGGCAGGCCGTGAAGCGCCGCCACGGCGCCGTTGATCTCCCAATTGCCCACATGGCCCGAAATGAAGATGCCCGGCCGCCCGTCATCGCGCAGCAGGTCGATATATTCCGTGCCGACCAGTTCCACCCTTTGGGTGGCGATCTGGTGCAGGTGGGGGAACTCGCCCGCCACCCGGCCGATATTGTCCCACATGGCGCGGATGATGGCCTTGATCTCGGCATCGCTCTTCTCGGGGAAGGCGGATTTGAGATTCTTGCGCGCCGTGCGGTTGACACCGCCCAGCAGCGGCCCGATCGAGCGGCCCAGCCAGCCGCCCAGACCCGAGGCGGCGTCCAGGGGAAGTGCCGCGAACAGCGCCCAAATGGCCCGCGCCCCCAGGGCTTCCAGGCGCTGGCGCAGTTCCTTTTTCGTCATGCCCGCACTCCGATTCGATCGAACAGGGGTGTTAGCAAAGACGGGTCCTCCCAGTCCAGCGATACGCTCAGAACCGACACACGGGCGCGCAGATCGGCGGGCAGGCGCACCCGGTCCTTGGCGGTGGTGACCAGAAGGGCCTCGTTGGACTCGGCCTCGGCCAGCAGAGCCTCGATATCGGCGCGGGCGAAGGGGTGGTGGTCGGGGAAGGAATGATCGGCGGTCAGCCGCGCCCCGCACTGCTTTAGGGAAGCGAAGAACTTTTCCGGCCGCCCGATTCCGGCGAAGGCCACCACTTTGCGGCCCTTCAACTCGGCGCCCTCGGCGCCGGGCACCAGACGGGCCGCCAGCAACGGGATATCGTGGGCGCGGGCCAGTTCCGCCAGCCCCCGGCGATCCTTGCCGATCACCACCATGGCGTCGGCGCGGGCCAGCCCCTGATCGGGCGGCTCGCGGCACGGCCCGGCCGGCATGGTGCGGCCATTGCCGAAGCCGTAACTGCCATCGACGACCACCAGCGACAGGTCCTTGGCGATGGAGCCGTTCTGGAAGCCGTCATCCATGATGATCACCTCGGCCCCCATCTCGGCGGCGGCCACGGCCCCATCGGGCCGCCAGCGCGCCACCCAGGTGGGCGCTTCACGGGCCAGCAGAAGGGCCTCGTCACCAACGCGTGCGAAGTCGTGGCGGTCGAGATCCACGGCGCGCGGCCCCACCTCGGTGCCGCCATAGCCCCGCGTCAGGAAATGCGGCTTGACCCCGGCAGTGATCAGGCGCCGGGCCAGGGCGATACCCACCGGCGTCTTGCCTGCTCCGCCCGCCACGATATTGCCGACGCAAATCACCGGAATGGCGGGACGGTATTCCTCGGCCCGCTCCAGGCGGTGGCGCACCACCCAGCCGTAGACCGAGCCCAGGGGGGACAACAGGCGGGAAACCGCATTATCCCTGCGCCAGAAGTCAGGAGCGCGCATGACCGGCCTCCAAGGGGGCCAGGTAGGGCGCCAGGGCGTCTTCCACCTGATCAAGCACCCCCGCTTCGCCATCGGCCCAAGCCTTGGCAGCCGCACCCGCCGCCTGCAAGCCTTGGACGTCGGCCAGCAGGGCGCGCAGGGTCACGGCCAGTTCACCCTCGTCCCTGACCCGCAAGGCGGCCCCTGCTGCCAGCATGGAGGGCGCCATGTCGGGGAAATTGTCCATCAGGGGACCGAACAGCACGGCGGCGCCGAGAAGGGCGGGCTCGAACGGATTCTGCCCGCCGCCGACGCACAGGCTCTTGCCTACGAAGACCGGCCCGCCCAGGCGGTAGAACAGGCCCAGCTCCCCCATGGTGTCGGCCACATAGACCGCCGTTTCCGGCGTGATGGCCTCGCCCGCCGAGCGCAATGATACGGTCAGACCCTGGGCCCGCAACTCGTCCGCCACCTCCTTGCCCCGCGTATGATGGCGGGGCGCGATGATGGTCAGCAGGCCGGAAAGCCCCAAGACGGCATGGACCCGCCCGGCAAGGGCCTCCTCGCCCGGATGGGTGCTGGCCGCCAGCCACAGGGGCCGTCCGGCGATCTGGTCCTTCACCCGCTCCAGCGCCGCTTGGTCGCAAGGCAGGGGCGCCACCGCGTATTTAAGATTGCCCAGGCAGCGCACCTCGCGCGCGCCCAGGGCCCGCAGCCGTCCGGCGTCGGATTCGGTCTGGGCCAGGCACAGCGCGAAACCCGACAGCATCTTATGGATGAAGCCGGGAACCTTCTTCCAGGCGGCGAAGGATTTGGCCGACATGCGGCCCTGGATCAGCACCTGGGGAATGCCGCGATGGCGGGTCTCGGCCAGCAGATTGGGCCAGAATTCCGATTCCGCCCACAGGGCCAGATCGGGCCGCCAGTGATTGAGGAAGGCCCGCACATAGGCGATGCGGTCCACCGGTACGTATTGATGCACCGCGCCCTTGGGCAGGCGCTCGGCCAGCAGGCGTGCCGAGGTGACGGTGCCCGTGGTCATCAGTACCGAGAGGCCACGAGCGATCAACCGCTCCACCAGGGGCAGCATGGACAGGGCCTCGCCCACCGAGGCGCCATGCATCCACACCAACGGCCCCATGGGCCGCGCGCTTCCGGGATGGCCCAGGCGCTCGGGAAAGCGCACGCCGTCTTCCTTGCCGCGCTCCTTGCGCCGCTCCAGATAGGCGGAAATCAGCGGCCCGCCCATGGTGGTGAGGCCCCGGTACAGGCGGTAGATCATGCCGCCCCCTCGGCCGTGTCCGGCTCCGGCGTTTCTTGGCCCATCCTGGCATCGGCGTCGCGGGTGATGGCGTTGAGGCTGTCCTCCACCGCCTGGCGCGCCGCCTCCATGGCCGCCTCGTCGGCATCCTTGGGCACAACGATGGGATCGCCCCAGACAAAGACGCCCCGAGAGAACGGCCAGGCCACGGCAAAACGGTCCCAACTACCCAGCAAGGTGCGGCGGCTTGTGGCGAAGGTGGCGGGCAGGATGGGAACACCCGCCAGTTTCGCCACCGCCACGATACCGTCGCTGGCCCGCATGCGCGGCCCCTTGGGGCCGTCGGGGGTGATGCCGACGCATTGACCGGATTTGAGGAATTTCAGCATGGAGCGCAGCGCCGCGCTGCCGCCCCGCGTGGTCGAGCCCTGCACGGTGTCGATGCCGAAATGCGACACGGTGCGCGCGATCAGTTGGCCGTCGCGGTGCTGGCTGATCAGCATGTGGATGGGAACGCTTGGCCGCCACGACTTGGGCATCATCAGGATGCGGCCATGCCAGAAGGCCAGGATGAAAGGCTTTCCCTGGTCCCACAGCGCCTGGGCATGGCCGCCATTGACCACGCTCCAGCGGCCCGTGAGATAGACCAAGCGGATGTAGAGCGAGCCCAGCCAGCACAGCAGCCCGCGCAAGCCCTCGCTCTTTCCGATGCGCTTGGCCCAGCTCATCGTATAGGGCCCATGGGCTCAGCCTCCGGTGACCTTGGTGGCTTCCTCGGCGAACTGCATGGCATAGAGACGGGCATAGGTTCCGTCCCTGGCGATGAGCGCGTTGTGGTCGCCTGATTCGATCACCCTGCCCTTGTCCAGCACATGGATCAGGTCGGCATTGACCACGGTGGACAGACGGTGGGCGATGACGATGGTGGTGCGGCCCCGCATCAGCAGTTCCAGGGCGGTCTGCACCTGACGCTCGGATTCGGTGTCGAGCGCGCTGGTGGCTTCGTCCAGCAGCAAGATGGGGGCGTTCTTCAGCATGGCGCGCGCGATGGCCAGACGCTGGCGCTGACCGCCCGACAGGTTCAGGCCGCGCTCGCCCACCAGAGTGTCGTAGCCTTCGGGCAGGCTGACGATGAAGTCATGGGCGGCGGCCGAACGGGCGGCGGCCTCGATCTCCTCGTCGGTGGCGCCAAAGCGGCCATAGGCGATATTGGCCCGAATCGTATCGTCGAACAGGGTGATCTCCTGGCTGACCAGGGCGATCTTGGAGCGCAGGGACGCCAGACTGACGCCGCGCACATCCTGGCCGTCCACCAGGACATGGCCGTCGGTGACATCGTAGAAGCGGGGCAGCAGGTTCAGCACCGTGGACTTGCCCGCCCCCGACGGCCCTACCAGGGCCACGGTCTTGCCGCCCGGCACGGCCAGATCGATGCCGTCCAGCACCGCCTTGGCGCCGTCATAGGTGAAGAACACGCCCTCGAAGCTGACATTGCCCTCCAGCACCACCAGATCGGGAGCGCCGTCTTTTTCGAAGATGGTGGGCTGGGTGTCGAGCACCGAGAAGGTGCGGGCCGCCGCCGCCAGACCTTCCTGCAGATTGGTGTTCATGGCGGCCAGAGACTTGATGGGGCGATAGGCCAGCATCAGGGCGGTGATGAACGAGAAGAAGGCGCCGGGCGTGGTTTCGCCCTCCACCACCCGCGTGCCGCCATAGAGGATCACCACGGTGATGGCGATGCCCCCCAGCAGTTCCATGATGGGCGAGGAGGCGGAGCGCACACGGGCCGCCTTGTAGATCAGGTCCTGAAGCATCTCCACCAGGGCGCCGACCTTGCGCTTCTCGTAGTCCTCCATGCCATAGGCCTTGACCACCCTGATGCCCTGGACCGCCTGCTCCAGATAGGTGGTGAGCTGGCCCATATGCTCCTGGGTGTTGGCGGTCACCTTGCGCATGCGCCGGCCCAGCTTGCGGATGGGCAGAATGGCGATGGGGAAGATGAAGAAGGTCCAGGCCGACAGCCGCCAGTCCTGATAGAACATGGCGCCGATCAGGAAGATCACCGACGAGGCATCCTTGCCCGCCCCGGTCAGGGCGTCGGACACCGCGAAACGCATCTGCGAGATGTCGTTGGTCAGCCGCGACAGGATGCGCCCGGTGGAATTGGCATGAAAGAAGGCGATGTCGAGCCGCATCAGATGGGCGAAGAGACGCGCCTGCATATCGGCGATGACCCTGAGGCCCACCTTGGACAGGAACACCGCCTCGCCGTAATTGCACACGGACTTGACGGCAAAGGTGGCCAGAACGGCCGCCGCCAGGGGGACCAGGAATTCGGGCCGCTTCTCGGTGAAGATCTTGTTGACCACCGGGTCCATGAGCAGGGCATAGCCCGCATTGGCGGCGGCGCCCACCACCATGCAGAACACCGCTGCCGTGACCTTGCCCATATAGGGGCGCATGCCCTCGTTGAACAGGCGGCGCACCAGCACCCAGGTGGAATGATCGAAGGAAATCTTCTGCTTGCTCAACGGATTGACGACCCCTGTCCGCACATGCGGGCGGACCATATCACGCCCGCCCGCGCCATCCAAACGAAACGGCGGCCATTGCGGCCGCGGCCAAGCGAGCGGAGCGAACGCTGAGGCCGAGGGGCAAACAAACGAAACGGCCGCCGTTGTTGCCAACGGCGGCCGTCCCTTCGCTTATGGATATGCCACGTCAGGTGCGGGCCAGCCCCCTCAGTGCACGTCCTTCCAGATCTGACGCTTCAGCGCGTAGAGCAGGGCGGTCAGCAGGGTCAGGAACACCATCACCTTGACGCCCATGGACTTGCGGGCGTTCAACTCGGGCTCGGCGGCCCAGTTGAGGAAGGTCACGATGTCGTAGGCCACCTGCTCCTTGGTCGCCTTGGTGCCGTCGGCATAAGAGACGATGTCGTCCATGATGGGCGCCGGCATGCTGATGGCGTTGCCGGGGAAGTAGTGGTTGAAGAACTTGCCCTCGGGGATCGGATGACCCTCGGGAGCGGCGTCCTCATACCCCAGCAGCAGCGAGTAGACGTAGTAGGGACCGTTGTTGCGGGCCTTGTTCATCAGCGAAAGATCGGGCGGCGCGGCGCCGCCATTGGCCGCAGCGGCGGCCTTTTCGTTGGCGAACGGCGGCACGATCTTGTCCGACGCGCGGGCGGGACGGTTGACCACCACGCCTTCGTCGTTGGGCTGATCCGGGACTTCCTTCTCGGCCGCGAAGGCCTTGATCTCGTCCGCGGTGAAGCCGATATCGGCCAGGCTGCGATAGGCGACCAGCTTCATGGAGTGGCAATTGGAGCACACGTCATGAAACACCTGCCAGCCGCGCTTCAGCGCCGCCTGATCATGCTTGCCAAACAAGCCTTCCCAGGAAAAGGCAGTGGCGGGCTTCTTCAGCTCGGGACCAGCGGTGTTGGCGCTGGCCTCGGAGCCGAAACCGGCCAGACCGACCATCAGCATAATGATCAGGGCGGCGGCCTTGACCACCGGCTGGGCGATGGACGCCGGCAGAGCCTTGGGCTTCTCGATCTTGCCGAGGATTGGCAGGATGATCAGGAAGTGGGCGAAGTAGTAGGCGGTGCAGAACTGGCCGATCTTGACCAGGATGCCTTCCGCCGGCTTTCCACCCACATAGCCCAGGATCATGGCGTTGGCGAAGAACAGCCAGAAGAACTGGCGGTACAGCGGCCGGAACTTGGCCGAACGCACCTTGGAGGTATCCAGCCAGGGCAGAGCGAACAGGATCAGGATGGCCGAGAACATGGCCAGCACGCCCTGCAGCTTGGCAGGCAGGAAGGGCAGATCGAAGGTGAAGGCGCGCAGGATCGCGTAGAACGGCAGATAATACCATTCGGGCACGATGTGCGGCGGCGTCACCATGGGATTGGCCGGAATGTAGTTATCGGGCTCGCCGAAGAAGTTGGGCGCCCAGAACACGAAGGCCAGGTAGAACATCAGGAACAGGCCGATGCCGTACAGATCCTTGACCGTGTAGAAGGGGTGGAAGGGGATGGAATCCTGCGGCCCCTTCATGTCGATGCCCAGCGGGTTGTTCGACTTCACCGTATGCAGCGCCCACACATGCACCACGACCAGGCCCAGGATGATGAAGGGCAGCAGGAAGTGCAGAGCGAAGAAGCGGTTCAGCGTGGGATTGTCCACCGAGAAGCCGCCCCACAGCAGGGTGACGATGAACTCGCCCACCACGGGGAAGGCCGAGAACAGGTTGGTGATCACCGTGGCGCCCCAGAAGGACATCTGGCCCCAGGGCAGCACATAGCCCATGAAGCCGGTGGCCATCATCGCCAGATAGATGGCGATGCCAACGAACCACAGAATCTCGCGCGGGGACTTGTACGAACCGTAATAGAGGCCGCGGAAGATGTGGATATACACCAAGATGAAGAACATCGAGGCGCCGTTGGCGTGCAGATAACGCAGCAGCCAGCCGTAATTCACGTCACGCATGATGCGCTCGACCGAGTCGAAGGCCAGCGAGGTGTGGGAGGAATAGTTCATGGCCAGGAAAAGACCGGTGAGGATCATGATGATCAGCATCACCGCGGCCAGCGAACCGAAGTTCCACCAGTAGTTCAGATTGCGAGGGGTCGGATATTCGATCGCGCTATGCTGCACCATCGAGAAGATGGGCAGGCGCTCTTCGATCCAGTTGACCACCTTGTTGTTGCTCTTGAAGTCGCTCATGACGGGTCCCCTCAGCCGATCCGGACGGTGGTGTCGCTGGTGAACTGATAAGGCGGCACCGGCAGGTTGGCGGGAGCCGGGCCCTTGCGGATGCGACCGGACGTGTCGTAGTGCGACCCGTGGCACGGGCAGAACCAGCCACCGAACTCACCCCTGGGGTCGGCGGGCTTCTGGCCCAGCGGCACACAGCCCAGATGGGTGCAGACGCCGACCAGGATCAGCCATTCGGGCTTCTTGACCCGGTCGCTGTCCTTCTGCGGATCGCGCAGATCGGCGACGGCCGCCTGTTCGGCGGCGGAAATTTCTTCAGGCAGACGATTTCGGACGAAAACCGGCTTGCCGCGCCACACCACTGTGACGGCCTGGCCCGGCTTGATGGCCGAGATGTCCACATCGGTGGTCGAAAGCGCCAAAGTATCGGCGGCCGGGTTCATGCTGTGCACGAACGGCCAAAGTGCCAAGCCAGTCCCAATCGCACCGACGCCGGCCGTGGCGTACAGCAGGAAATCCCGCCGTGTCTGCCCGTCCACCGACGAGGGCTGGGCATTGTGTGCCTGATCAGCCATGATTAATCCTCTTGTTGGCCCGCGGAAGCGCGACTATTAACCACATCGTCCGAGTCGTTTCAACAGCCGTCTCGACGTCCATGCGCGTTACCTAATATGCTACAGGGCTAAGCGCTGCCGCACCGCACAAATTTTTGTCACCGAGACAGCCGTTGGAACGCCTTCGACTCGCCCTTTTTCAGCCGGATATACCGCAGAATGCCGGAACATTGCTGCGCCTGTCCGCATGCCTGGGGGTCGGCGTCGATATTATCGAACCTTGCGGCTTCGTTCTTGACGAACGCAAGGTCCGCCGGGCGGGAATGGATTATATTCATCAGGCCAGCTACATTCGCCACGTCTCCTGGGACGCCTTCGCCGCCACCCTGGCCTCCGGCGGACGCCGTCTGGTGCTGCTGACGACGGGGGGCGCGGACCGTCATGACCGCTTTCCTTTCGCGCCCGGAGATACCATCATGGTCGGACGGGAAAGCTGTGGCGTGCCCACTGAGGTGTTCGACCGGGCCGGGGCGCGAATTCGCATCCCCATGCGAGCGGGGGCACGGTCGCTCAACGTGGCGCTGGCCGCCGCCATCGCCACCGCCGAGGCGTTGCGGCGTCTGGATGGTTTTCCCGAGGAGGGGGACTGACGAGCATGAGCAGCGATACCGTCAAGCATTGGGACACCGACCGCGCCGCGGCCTATGACAACCGGGTGCGCGAGGCCATCCCCGGCTATGACGCATTGCATGTGCTGTCGTGCCAGATCGTCGCCGAGACCACCGGCGGCAAGGGCCGCGCCCTGGTGATCGGCGCGGGCACCGGCGCGGAATGCGTGGCCCTGGCCCAAAGCTGCCCCAATCTATCGGTCGTGGGCGTCGACCCTTCCAAGGACATGCTGGAACATGCCGAGGTCAAGGTGAGGGAGCACAACCTGACCAGCCGGGTGCGGCTCTACCCTTCCAAGGTGGGCGATCTGCCCAAATTCGAGCCCTTCGACGCCGCCACCTTGCTGCTGGTCATGCATTTCCTGCCCGATGACGGGGCCAAGAAATCCCTTCTGGAAGAAATCGCCGCCCATCTGAAGCCCGGCGCTCCGCTGGTCCTGGCCGATCTGTTCGGTACCTGGGATGATGCCTGGCAGCAGCAGTTGCGCGTCTGGTGGCGTCACCTGCAACTGGCGGCGGGAATTCCCGAGGTCGAGGTGGACAAGGGTTTCCGCCATGTGGACCGCGACATCTTCCCGCTGCCCGAAGCGCGGCTCACCGCTCTTCTGGCCGAAACCGGCTTCGGCCCGCCGGAACCCTATTTCCGCGCGCTGTGCTTTGGCGGTTGGGTGTCTAGGAAGGTTTAGCGGCGAGCCCAAAATGTGAGGCGCGCAGTCATCCTGAGTACAAGCGAAGGATCTTTCACGCAGAAACGGCAGACGTTCTCTCGTGAAAGCCCCTTCGGTTTTGCCCACGGTTGTCCGGTTTAAATTTCCATGAGAGACCCAAAAGGCAGAGCCAATGCGGGTTTCATCTGGTTATGGAACACGGATGGACACGGATTATAAAAATCCCGTAGGGTCATCCTGGGGCCAAGGTCGGGGAAGTGGCCGAAAACGAAAGCATTTCCGTGTTTATCCGTGAGCGGTGCGAAGCACCGTATCCGTGACATCCGTGTCTCATGACTCCACCTCTGCCGCCTCAAATTAAACCGGGCAGCCGTGGGCTTTGCCTCAAGGGTGACAGCTTGGTTCAGATTAAAGGCACGACGCTAGGTCCCGCCCAACAGACCGTCGATTTCCACCTGGGCCATGGCGCGGTCCGAGCCGTGGATGATGGCGTTGGCACAGTCCATCAGGGCCTGGGCGGCGCGCGAGATGGCCTTGACGTGTTCGGTGGTCAGGCCCGGATCGGCGCCCGCGACGATTTCCTCTTCCAGCTTGACCACGCCACCGAGGATCAGCGTGTTCAGATGGTTGATGGTTTCCTCGAAGGGACGGCGGAACTTGGTGGGGACGCGCTCATAGGCCTCCACCGCCAGCTGCTTGTCCTTGAAGGTGGAATCGGCGAAATGCTCCTGATAGCTCTTGGGAGCCCACATCTTGCATTCCTCGATCATGTCCGGCATGTCCGGAATCATGTCGAGCAGCATGACGATTTCATTGAAATGGTTGAGGTAATCGGTGGCAAGCAGAGTCTGGGCGCTGATATTGGTGCCCTCGACTCTGGCGACGTATTCCTCGAATGCCACCCGCTCTTCCGGCGGAATATCTGATTCCGTCACCACCCCTCCTTGGAATCCTACCAACTCCCCGGCCCCATCCTTGCGCTATGAGAGGGAGAATTTCAAGAGCGCTTGGTCCTATGCCCGATGATAGGGATGCCCGGTCAGAATGGAATGGGCCCGCCACAACTGTTCGGCCAGCAGGGCGCGGACCAGCATGTGCGGCCAGGTCAGGCGGCCAAAGGACAGCAACAGATCGGCGCGGTCGCGCACCGCGTCGCCATGACCATCGGCGCCGCCGATCACAAAGGCGATGTCCTGGGCCCCGCCGTCGCGCCAATCCCGCAATTTCCCGGCGAACTCCACCGAGCCCAGGTCGCGGCCCCGCTCGTCCAGGGCCACCACTTTGGCGCCGTCGGGGATCACGGCCAGCAGAAGCTCGGCCTCGCGCGCCTTCAACTGGGCGCCGGAAAGCGGGCGCTTCTCCTCGACCTCCTTGAGGATGGGCGGCGGCGTCAGGCGGCGGCAATATTGGCGGAACAGCTCCTGCTCCGGCCCGGCCTTGGCCTTGCCCACGGCGGCGATGAGAAGACGCATCAGCCCTGTTCGATGGCCTTGGCGCGCACCGCCGAGGCGGTCGGCGCATCGGCCTTGGCTTCCAGCGCGCCCCACATCTTTTCCAGATTGTAGAAGGCGCGCACTTCGGGGCGGAACAGATGGACGATGATGTCGCCGCCATCCACCAGCACCCAGTCGCATTGGGGCATGCCCTCGATGGTGACCTTCTGCCCGGCCTGTTTCAGGGCCTTTTCCACATGGTCGGCCATGGCACCCACTTGGCGCTGGGACTTGCCGGTGGCGATGATCATGGTATCGGTGATGGAGGTGCGGCCCTTGAGGTCCAGGACGATCACGTCCTCGGCCTTGTGGTCGTCCAGGGTGGCCGCGACCAGTTCCGCCAGGGTAGGAGCGGGAGCGGGGGCGGGTTCGGCCTTGGCGGCGGGTTTGCGGGCTATGGTTCTCTCCTGTTGCGGATGGCGGTGGACGAGGCGGCGTGACGCCGGATGTGCAGAAACACCCAGGCGGGCGGCTGTCCTTGCCACAAAAATCTGGCCCTGGACGACGGCAGGCGGCTGGCCTTGAAGCGATGAGCCGCCCGGCTGCCCAGGATTCGCGCAGAATAGGGACCCCGCGCCAGAATCGCAACGGGGACCGACCGGAAGATGTCGTCCCAGCGCAACCAGCGATGAAAACCGGCCAGATTATCGGCGCCCATCAGCCAGACGAAGCGGATGTGGGGAAAGCGCTGGCGCAACACCGTCAGGGTGTCGGCGGTGTAACATGTGCCCCATTGGGTCTCGATCTTGGTGGGACGCAGATGGGGATGACCGGCCGCCATGGCTTGGGCCGAGGCGAGACGTTGGGCAAGCGGCGCCATGCCCGCGACCGGCTTCAAGGGATTCTGCGGACTGACCAGCAGCCAGACCTCGTCCAGCTTCAGAAGCCGCAGGGCCAGCAGGGCGATATGCCGGTGCCCGTCATGGGCCGGGTTGAACGAACCACCCAGCAGCCCGACCCGCGCCCGTCGGCGCTCGCCCCAACGGTTCAACGGCGGGCGGGTCACCATGGTTCCGACATATCAAGAGACACGGATAAACACGGATGCGGGCTGCGCCAGCCACGGATGGACGGGGAGAAGAAATCGGCCACGGCCCATTTCCCCTCCTGATCCGTGTCCATCCGTGAGCGCGAAGCGCAATCCGTGTTCATCCGTGTTCCCTGGAAAGACCTCACCCAGGCCGGACCTGGCCGCTGCCCCGCACCACATATTTGAAGGTGCAGAGCTGCTCGACGCCCACGGGGCCGCGCGCATGCATCTTGCCGGTCGAGATGCCGATCTCGGCGCCCATGCCGAATTCGCCGCCATCGGCGAACTGGGTCGAGGCGTTCCACAAGACGATGGCCGAATCGCAGCCGTTGAGGAAGGCCTCGGCGGCGCCCGCATCCTCGGCGAGGATCGCCTCGGTGTGGTGCGAGCCATAGGTGTTGATGTGGTCCACCGCCGCTTTGACTCCATCCACCACTTTGACCGAGATGATGGCGTCCAGATATTCGGTGCTCCAGTCGGCCTCGGCGGCGGGCAGCACCCGGCCATCGGCCTGCATCGCCTGTTGATCGCCCCTCACCTCGCAGCCCGCATCGATCAGCATGGCGACCAGGGGCGCGAGGTGTGTCTTGGCGCAGGCCGCGTCCACCAGCAGCGTCTCGGTGGCGCCACAGATGCCGGTGCGGCGCATCTTGGCGTTGAGAACCACGGCCTTGGCCATCTCCAGATCGGCGGAGCCGTCCACATAGGTGTGGCAGATGCCTTCCAGATGCTGGAACAGGGGAATGCGGCTTTCGGCCACCACGCGTTCCACCAGCGACTTGCCGCCCCTGGGCACGATGACGTCGATATAGTCGGACAAGCGCAGCATGACTCCCACCGCTTCCCGGTCGGTGGTGGGCACCATCTGTACCGCATCGGCGGGCAGGCCGCAGGCGGTGAAGCCGCCCTTCAGCGCCCTCAGGATGGCCTGGGACGAGTGAAAGCTTTCCGAGCCGCCGCGCAAAATGGTGGCGTTGCCCGATTTCAGGCAAAGGGCGGCGGCGTCGGCGGTGACGTTGGGGCGGCTCTCATAGATGATGCCGATCACCCCCAAGGGCACGGCGACGCGCGAAATATGGATGCCGTTGGGCCGGGTCCATTCCGCCAGGGAGCGGCCCACCGGATCGGGCAGCCGGGCGATATCCTCCAACCCCTTGGCCATGGCCTCGATGCGCGCCGAATTGAGCATCAAGCGGTCGAGCATGGAGGCCGAGAGACCCTTGGCCGTACCCGCCTCCATATCCTGGGCATTGGCCGCCAGGATCAGCTTGGCGTCGATGCGGATGGCCTGGGCCGCGGCGCGCAGCGCCTTGTCCTTGGCCGCCGACGGGGTCAAGGCAAGAATGCGGGACGCGGCGCGGGCGCGTTCGCCCAATTCGGTCATCACGGCGTCGAGATCGGTGCTGCTCATCATGTCCTCACGGTACTCAATCAGTTCAGGCCTTGGCAATGGGCGGCCGCGGCCGCCGTGATAGCGCGGGCGAAGGCGGCGCGGTAGGGCTCGGAGGCGATCAGGACTTCATCGTCCCGGTTGACGATGATTCCCGCCTCGATCAGCACGGCGGGCATGACCGCTTGGCGTAGGACCGCCAGACCGTCGAAGCGATAGATGCCGCGCGCCGAATCCAAAAGGGGCCGGTTCTCGCCATCGACCGGCAGGCCATGGTGCAGGCTGGGCGCAAGACCTTGCACCAGCAGACTGTCGGCGATCCCCTGGGCCACGCGCAGGCTTTCCTCCAGCCGAGGATTGGCCGCCGAGACGAACAGTCCGAAGCCGGAAAACACCTCGGAATGAGCCCGCGTCACGCCCTGCCAGACCCAGTCGGTCTTATAGATGTCTTGCACCGAATCATGATGCAGGGAGAGGAACAGGCTGGCACCGGCTTGGGCGGCGCGGCGGGGGCGTTCGGCCAGATCCGCGATATCGCCCTCGCCGTTGATCAGGGTCCAGGCGATGCCGTGCCGGTCCAGTTCCCAACCCACCCGGCGGGCCAGTTCCGTGTTGAAGACAAGTTCCGGCACGCCGCGCGCGCTGATCTCGCCCGGCGCCTCCTGGTAATGGCCGACATCAAGGGCGATCAGGCAGCCAGCCAGAACAGGCTGGGGCAGCAGCACGAGGAGGAGAAGGCAGAACAGGCGCATCTCATCCCTCCATCACCAGATCGTCGCGGTGGATCAGTTCGTCGCGGCCGCGAAAGCCTAAGATGGCTTCGATCTCGCCCGATTTGCGGCCCATGATGGCGCGGGCGTCCTCGGCGGAATAGGCCACCAGGCCACGGCCCAGCACCTTGCCGTCCGCGTCCTTGACCAGCACGCAATCGCCGCGCTCGAAGCTTCCAGCGATTTCGGTGATTCCGGCGGGCAGCAGCGAGCGGCCCTGGGCCAGCGCGCGGGCCGCGCCTGTGTCCAGCACCAATGTGCCGGTGGGCTTCATGGAGCCGAAAATCCACTGCTTGCGCGCCGTACGGGGCTCGGAATTGGGCAGGAACCAGGTGCAGCGCCCCCCCTCTTCCATGGTCTTCAAGGGGTGCATGGGCTCGCCCCTGGTGATGGCCATGCGGCAGCCCGCCGACAGGCAGATGCGCGCCGCCACCAGCTTGGTGACCATGCCGCCCGAGCCATAGGCCGAGCCGGGATCGCCCGCCATGGCCTCGATCTCGGGCGTCAGTTCGTGCACCTCGGGAATGAAACGGGCCGTCGGGTCCTTGCGCGGATCATTGGTATAGAGTCCGTCGATATCGGAGAACAGCACCAGGGCGTCGGCGGAAACCATCTGGGCCACGCGCGCCGCCAGCCGGTCATTGTCGCCGACCCGGATTTCGGCGGTGGCCACCGTGTCGTTCTCGTTGATCACCGGCACGGCCCCAAGGCGCAGCAGGGTCTCCAGCGTCGAGCGCGCATTGAGGTAACGCCGCCTGTTCTCGGAATCGTCGAGCGTGAGGAGCACCTGGGCCACGGTGATGGAGTGATGAGCCAGGGCATCCTGCCAGGCATGGGCCAGCCGGATCTGCCCCGTCGCGGCGGCGGCCTGCTTTTCTTCCAATTTGAGGGGCGGGGTCAGGCCCAGCTTGCGCCGACCCACCGCCACGGCCCCCGAGGACACCACGATCACCTCTTGGCCGCGCGCCTTGCAGGCGGCGATGTCGGCGGCCACGGTCTCCAGCCAGCCGCGCCTCACCTGACCGGTGGATTCATCCACCAGCAGCGAGGAGCCGATCTTGACGATCAGGCGTTTGGCGGCGGCCAGTTGGTTCATTCCTCTTGGTCGTCCTCTTCTTCCTCGTCCCCTTCGTCGTCCAGGGCCTCGTCCTCGTAATCCTCGTCGTCGTCCCCGTCCTCGGAATCGTGCCAGATCCATTCGCCGTCAGCGCCCCAATGGCCGCCCGCGAATTCGTCGTCCTCGGCTTCCTGCTTGCGCTTACGCTGTTGGAAGGTGGGCGCGCCGCGCTTGCCCGCGCCGAAGATGGCCGAGGCGGCGGGCACTTCGGGCTCTTCTTCGCGGGCCTCTTTGATATGGACGAAGAGGCGGGCCAGAATGGGCTTCAAGCCCACGCCCGAGACGCCGGACAGGGGCAGAACCTCCTGGCCGCAGGCCTCGGTCAGTTCCATCAGCTTCAGCTCGATGTCGTCGGCGGTGAGCGAATCGCACTTATTCAGCGCCACCACTTCCGGCTTCTCGTCCAACCCGCCGCCATAGGCGGCCAGTTCGTGACGCACCACGCGGTAGGCCTCGGCCACGTCGTCCTCGGTGCCGTCGATCAGATGCAGCAGGACGCGGCAGCGTTCGATATGGCCGAGAAAGCGGTCGCCGATGCCCGCACCCTCATGGGCGCCCTCGATCAGGCCGGGAATATCGGCGATGACGAATTCTTCCTCGCCCAAGGTGACCACGCCCAGATTGGGATGCAGCGTGGTGAAGGGATAGTCGGCGATCTTGGGCCGCGCTCTGGTCACGGCGGCCAGGAAGGTGGACTTGCCCGCATTGGGCAGCCCCACCAGACCGGCATCGGCGATCATCTTGAGGCGCAGCCATATCCAGCGCTCCTCGCCCGGCCAGCCTTCGTCGGCGCGCCTGGGCGCCTGATTGGTCGATGACTTGTAATGCATATTGCCGAAACCGCCGTCGCCGCCCCGCATCAGCACCATGGTCTGCCCGGCCGCAGTCAGATCGGCCAGCACGGTCTCCTTGTCCTCGTCCAGAACCTGGGTGCCCACGGGAACCTTGAGCACCACATCGTCGCCCTTACCACCGGTCTTGTTGCGGCCCTGGCCGTGATTGCCGATCTTGGCCTTGAAATGCTGTTGATAGCGGTAATCGATCAGGGTGTTGAGATTGGCCACGCATTCCAAAATGACGTCGCCGCCCCGCCCGCCGTCGCCGCCGTCAGGCCCGCCGAATTCGATGTGCTTTTCGCGCCTAAACGAGCAGCACCCGGCGCCGCCGTCGCCCGACTTCACGAAAATCTTGGCCTGATCGAGGAACTTCATTGCTTCATCGCCCTCAAACGCCGGGCGCGCGCCTCCGCGCGCTTGGCTTTCCTCCGCTTCGCTCCGGGGCGCTCAATGCGCCCGCGCTCGCCTGCGGCTCGCTCGTAGTGCCCAGGATCGGGCGGATATAAAGCAAAAGGGGAACGGCGAACCGTTCCCCTTTCTTAAAAACGCAAGCGTCCGGGAACGGCCTTATTCGGCGGCCTCCGGCAGGGGCTCCACCACCACGAAGGTGCGGCCCTCGGCCTTGTGCTTGAAGCTCACCTTGCCCATGGCGGTGGCGAACAAGGTGTGATCCTTGCCCATGCCCACATTGGTGCCGGGGTAGAACTTGGTGCCGCGCTGACGCACGATGATGTTGCCGGGAATGACCAGCTCGCCACCGAACTTCTTGACGCCGAGCCGCTGACCCGCGGAGTCGCGACCGTTGCGGGACGAACCGCCAGCCTTTTTATGAGCCATTGTCCTAGTCTCCTGGTATCCGCTCGGGCAATCAGCCGGCGGAGATATCGGTGATGCGCAGGATCGTCAGGTCCTGGCGGTGGCCGTTCTTGCGGCGCGAATTCTGGCGGCGGCGCTTCTTGAAGACGATGATCTTCTCGCCACGGGCCTGGGCCACCACGGTGGCCTTCACGCTGGCACCCGACACGACGGGAGCGCCGATCTTTTCGCCGACCATCAGCACCTGATCGAGCACGACTTCCGAACCGGCCTCACCGGCCAGCTTCTCGACGCGGATCACGTCGCCAGAAGCGACCTTGTACTGCTTACCGCCGGTCTGAATGACTGCGAACATGACGATTCTACCTGAGCAAAAGAAATAGTGGCGCGCAAGGTTTGGGCCTAGCGCGAGAGGGCCGAAATATACTCACCCCCAGGGCAGAGTCAACGGCTATCTGAATCAGATTCGCAAGAACCCCGGCTAAGCGATTCCGATTGCTAGGAACCGCCCTCGGACAGCAGCCGGGTCTCGGCGGCGGCGCGCTCGGGCAGGCGGGCCAGAATGGCCATCTTCTCGCCGTCCGTGGCCGTCGACCAGGCCTTGATCTCGGCCCGCGTCCGGCGACAGCCCACGCACCAGCCGAACCTGTCGTCCATACGACAGACGGATTTGCAGGGCGAATTGAAGATCTGAAGCGTTGGCGCGGGCAAGGCCTATCCTTTCGAGGCGGGTATCTCCCCCTCATATTGGTCGCTGGCGAGGCCGCAAAAAGGGGCTATCCTGATTTCGCACCAAAAGGGAGGGTTCCATGCTGCATGGCAAGGTTCTGGTGGCCCAGGGCGGCGGCCCGACGGCGGTGATCAATCAATCCATGGTCGGCGCGGTCCTCGAATCGCGGAAATTCCGCAATGTGGATCTGGTCTACGGCGCCCATCACGGGGTGCGGGGCATCGTCAACGAGGATTTCCTCGACCTGACCCAGGAGACCAGCCACAACCTGGAAATGGTGGCGCAGACTCCCTCATCGGGCCTGGGCTCGACGCGCGACAAGCCGGACCTCAAATACTGTCACGAGATCTTCGAGGTCTTAAAGGCGCACGGCATCGCCTATTTCTTCTATATCGGCGGCAACGATTCCTCGGACACGGTGCGCATCGTCTCGGAAGAGGCGCGCAAGGCGGGCTATCCACTGCGCTGCATCCATATCCCAAAGACCATCGACAATGATCTGGTCCTAAACGACCACACGCCGGGCTTTCCCTCGGCGGCCCGCTTCGTGGCCCAGGCCTTCATGGGGGTCAATCTGGACAATGCGGCGCTGCGCGGCATCTATCTCGCCGTTGTGATGGGGCGCCATGCCGGGTTCCTGACGGCGGCCTCGGCCCTGGGCAAGAAGTTTCCTGAAGACGGCCCCCACCTTATCTATATCCCCGAGCGAACCTTTCGGGTGGACAGCTTCCTCACCGACGTGAAGGCCACCTATGACAAATACGGTCGCTGCGTGGTGGCCCTGTCGGAAGGCATTCACGACGAGGACGGAGCGCCGATCATCACCAAACTGTCCAAAGCCACGGAAAAAGACGCCCACGGCAATATCCAGCTTTCTGGGACCGGGGCGCTGTCAGACCTTTTGTGCGAGGAGATCAAGGGCAAGCTGGGCATCAAACGGGTCAGAGGCGACACGTTCGGCTATCTCCAGCGCTCGTTCATCGGCTGCGTTTCCGATGTCGACCAGCGCGAGGCCCGCGAAGTGGGGGAAAAGGCGGTGCAGTTCGCCATGTGGGGCGATCAGGACGGCTCGGTGACCATCCAGCGCACCGGTTTTTACTCGGTGGATTACAAGTTGCTGCCGCTGGCGGCGGTCGCTGGCAAGACCAGGGTGATGGAGGATCACTTCATCGCCGAATCCGGCACGGATGTCACCGATTCCTTCCGCATGTATCTGCGGCCGCTCTTGGGATCGGGCATGCCCGACGCCTTCCGGCTGCGCCTCAATTCGGTGCCGAGGATCCTGAAGAAGTAGGGCGGATGCCACAAGCTTCTTGCCTCAAGCGCCGATTTGGCTATATTGACGCCAAGACACATTCTTGTATTCCCGTCAGACGGGATTGTGAGGGTGGGCCAGTGGCCCACTTTTTTCGTTTTTAGGGACCAACGTTAAGGTCGCAAGGCGACAGGGTTATGGATCTTCAAAGCCGTTTGGAGGCCCTGATCGCGCCGTCACTGGACGCCATGGGGTACGAGCTGGTGCGGGTGCAGCTGCAGGGAAAGCAGAGGCTCACGCTTCAGATCATGGCGGACCGCAAGGACGGCGTGATGATGGCCGTGGATGATTGTGCCGATATCAGCCGTTCGGTGTCTGCCTTGCTCGATGTGGAGGACCCCATTTCGGCGGCCTACACATTGGAGGTCAGTTCGCCCGGCATCGATCGTCCGCTGACCCGGGCCAAGGACTTCGCCGCTTGGGCGGGGTTCGAAGCCAAGATGGAATCGTGCCAGCCCATCGACGGGCGCAAGCGGTTCCGGGGCAAGCTGCTGGGTCTGGATGAGACGGGCGCCCATGTGCGCCTGGCCGTCGAGACCGGAGAGGTTTCCATTCCGCTGGCCGATGTTCGTGGCGCCAAGCTGGTGCTGACCGACGAACTGATCGCCGCGACCGTTAAAGATCAGGAAGAGTGAGGACGAATTAGGACCATGGAACGGATCGCCGCACTTCCCCGCCCCGAACTTCTTCAGGTGGCAGACGCCGTCGCCCGCGATAAAGGCATCGACCGCGACGAGGTTCTCGAAGCCATGGAGCAGGCCATTCAGAAGGCCGGTCGCTCCAAATATGGCCACGAGCACGATATTCGCGCCCATATCGACCGCAAGACCGGCGAAATTCAGCTTGCCCGCTATATCGAAGTGGTCGAGGAGGTGGAAAACGAAGCCACCCAGCAGACCTTGAAGCAGGTGCTGAAGAAGAAGCCGGACGCCCAGGTCGGCGACTTCCTGGTCGATCCGCTGCCGCCCATCGATTTTGGCCGCATCGCAGCGCAAACCGCCAAGCAGGTCATCGTCCAGAAGGTCCGCGACGCCGAGCGTCAGCGCCAGTTCAACGAATACAAGGACCGCGTCGGCGAGATCAGCAACGGTCTGGTCAAGCGCGTCGAGTTCGGCAATGTCATCGTCGATCTGGGTCGGGCCGAGGCGCTGCTGCGCCGCGACGAGTTGATCCCGCGCGAGACTTTCCGCACTGGCGACCGCGTGCGCGCTTATATCTACGACGTCCGCCAGGAGCCGCGTGGCCCGCAGATCTTCCTGTCGCGCACCCATCCCATCTTCATGGCCAAGCTGTTCGCCCAGGAAGTGCCGGAGATCTATGACGGCATCATCGAGATCAAGGCTGTGGCCCGTGATCCCGGCTCGCGCGCCAAGATCGCCGTGCAGTCCCACGATTCCTCCATCGATCCCGTCGGCGCCTGCGTCGGCATGCGAGGGAGCCGTGTTCAGGCGGTGGTGGCCGAGCTGCAGGGCGAGAAGATCGACATCATCCAGTGGTCGCCCGACGTCGCCACCTTCGTGGTGAACGGCCTGGCTCCCGCCGAGGTCACCAAGGTGGTGCTGGACGAGGAAGCCGGCCGCATCGAGGTGGTGGTTCCCGACGACCAGCTGTCGCTCGCCATCGGGCGGCGCGGCCAGAATGTGCGTCTGGCCAGCCAGCTGACCCAGTGGAATATCGACATCCTCACCGAGGCCGAGGAATCCGAGCGCCGCACCGAGGAATTCCGCTCGCGCTCCAATATGTTCATCCAGGCCCTGGACGTGGACGACGTCATTGCCCATCTGCTGGTGACCGAGGGCTTCTCCTCCGTCGAAGAGGTGGCCTACGTCCCCAGCGAGGATATCGCCGATATCGAGGGCTTTGACGAGAACGTCGCCGAGGAGCTTCAGACCCGTGCGCGCAACTTCCTGGCCGAGCAGGACGAGCGCTACGACCAGATGCGCAAGGACATGGGCGTCGCCGACGAGATGGCCGCCATCGAGGGGCTGGCTCCGTCCATGCTGGTCAAGCTGGGCGACAAGGGCATCAAGACCCTGGACGACCTGGGCGATCTGGCCGGTGACGAACTGCTCGACATCCTGGGCAAGGATGCCATGAGCGAGGACGAGGCCAACGCGGTCATCATGGCGGCCCGTGCTCATTGGTTCGAGGAAAAGTAATGCGTTTTGGCACCAGCCGTCTCCGAACCAATGGGCACTATCGTATCGGTATGGCGGCGAAGCCGCTGGCTCATTGGTTCGAGGACGGTAAGTAAGAGGGGGACGGCGTGGCCGATACCCCTGATTTGGAAGAAGAAGAAGAGGTCGGACCCGAGCGCCGGTGCGTCGTCACCGGTCAGGTCCGGCCCAAGTCGGAATTGCTGCGGTTCGCCGTGGCCCCTGATGGTACGCTGTTTCCGGACCCCGGCCATGAGTTGCCCGGTCGGGGAATCTGGTTGAGCGCCAGCCGGGATGTGGTAAATACGGCCGTGGCCAAGCGGTCTTTCGCCCGGGCGGCCCGCCGTCCGGTGGTGGTATCGGAAGATCTGGCCGACCGGATGGAAGCGCTTCTGGCGCGCCGTTGCCTGGATATCCTGGGTCTGGCGCGCCGCGCCGGTCAGGCGGTCTGTGGGTTCGAAAAGGTGAGCGCCGAGATTAAATCCCGCCGCGCCGCCTTGGTATTAGGGGCCAGGGACGCCGCCCGCGACGGGCGCGCCAAGGTCCAGGCGATGGCACCCGGTGTGCCGGTGATCGAGCTTTTCGACGGGGCCGAGTTGGGCGCCGTTTTTGGCCGCGATGCGGCCGTTCATGTCTGCGTGCTTCCGGGCAGGCTGGCGCAGCGTCTCAAGGATGGCGCGGCGTTGCTTGCCGGTTTCCGTGGATGATTTTTTGCAGAAGAGACGAAGTCGTACATGAGCGATTCCCAGGATCAAGACCGTAAGGCCCCGCTGAAGCTGACCCAGCCGGGCAAGCTGGAGCTGAAGAAGACCGTCGAGACCGGACAGGTCCGCCAAAGCTTCTCCCATGGCCGGTCCAAGGTGGTGACGGTCGAGGTTCGCAAGAAGCGCACCTTCACCAGCGCCGGTGGCGCCATGCACGAGATCAAGGAAGGCGCCCATTCCGCCGCCGAGGCCGATCTCGCCGCCGCCGTGGCCAAGGTGGAAGCCGCCACCCGCGCCGCCAGCGCCCATGATCTGACCAATAACGAGAAGGCCGCCCGCGCCAAGGCGCTGCAGGACGCTCTCCATCATCAGGAAGAGGTCCGCGCCCGCGCCGAGGAAGAGGCCGTGCGCCGCGCCATCGAGGACGAGGCCATCCGCGCCGCCGAGGAAGAGGCCCAGCGTCTCGCCGAGGAAGAGGCGAGCCAGCGCGCCGCCGAGCCTCAGCCCGAGCCGGAAGAAGAGGCCCCCGCCCCGCCCGCTCCGGCTGTCGCCGCCCCCGTCGCAGCAGCCCCGGCCCAGCCCAAGCCCGTAGCCGCGCCCGCCGCTCCGGTGGCCGACGCCACGGCAGCCGCGCCGCGCGCCCGCACCGAGGAAGAGGAAGAAGAGGAGGAGCGCGCCAAGAAGCGCGCCGCCGCCCACAAGCCCGCCCCGGTCAAGCGCACCGAACCGCGTCGCCGCACCGGCAAGCTGACCATCACCGACGCGCTGACCGACGACGACCGCTCGGAACGCGGCCGGTCGCTGGCCGCCGTCAAGCGTGCGCGCGAACGCGAGCGCCTCAAGCACATGCAGAAGGGTTCGGAAAAGGTCATCCGCGAGGTGATCGTGCCCGAAAGCATCACGGTGCAGGAGCTGGCCAACCGTATGGCCGTGCGTGGCGCCGACGTGATCAAGTGCCTGATGCGCCTGGGCGTGATGGCCACCATCAACCAGAATATCGATGCCGATACCGCCGAACTGGTGGTGACCGAATTCGGCCATAACATGAAGCGCGTGTCCGAAGCCGACGTCCTGGTCGGCCTGGAGGGCGAGGTCGACACCGACGAGGTGCTGTTCTCCCGTCCGCCGGTGGTCACCGTCATGGGTCACGTCGATCACGGCAAAACCTCGCTGCTGGACGCCTTGCGCGCCACCGACGTGGTGTCGGGCGAAGCGGGCGGCATCACCCAGCATATCGGCGCCTATCAGGTGACCATGAGCTCGGGCGACAAGATCACCTTCATCGACACCCCCGGCCATGAAGCCTTCACCGCCATGCGCGCCCGCGGCGCCAAGGTGACCGATATCGTGGTTCTGGTGGTGGCCGCCGATGACGGCATCATGCCCCAGACGGTGGAAGCCATCCGCCATGCCAAGGCCGCTGGCGTGCCGATCATCGTCGCCATCAACAAGATCGACAAGCCGGGCGCCAATACCGAGAAGGTCCGCCAGGAACTGCTGCAGCACGAGCTGGTCACCGAGGAACTGGGCGGCGACGTCCTGGCCATCGAAGTGTCCGCCAAGAAGCGCCTGAACCTGGAAAAGCTGGAAGAGGCCATTCTGCTCCAGGCCGAAATCCTCGACCTCAAGGCCAATCCCGACCGCGCCGCCCAAGGCGTGGTGGTCGAGGCCAAGATGGAAAAGGGCCGGGGCTCGGTGGCCACCGTCCTGGTGCAAAAGGGCACCATCAAGGTCGGCGACGTCTTCGTGGCTGGCGCCGAATGGGGCCGGGTCCGCGCCCTGGTGGACGATCATGGCAATTCCATCAAGGAAGCCGGTCCCTCCACCCCGGTCGAGGTTCTCGGCCTGCAGGGCACGCCTGCCGCCGGTGACGACTTCGTCACCGTCGATGACGAAGGCCGCGCCCGTGAAATCGCCGGCTATCGGAGCCGCATGGATCGCGAGGCCAAGGCCAAGCTGGTTCAGCGCGGCACCCTGGAACAGATGTTCTCGGCCATCAAGTCGGGCGAGGCCCAGGAACTGCCCGTGGTCATCAAGGGCGACGTGCAGGGCTCCATCGAGGCCATCTCGTCCACCTTGGAAAAGATGGGCAACGAAAACGTCCGGGTGCGCATCCTGCATGCCGCCGTGGGCGCCATCAACGAGTCGGATATCACGCTGGCCAAGGCCTCCAACGGCCTGCTGATCGGCTTCAATGTCCGCGCCAATCCCCAGGCCCGCGACATGGCGCGCCGCGACGGCGTGGACATCCGCTACTACTCCATCATCTACGACGTCACCGACGATCTGAAGAAGATGCTGTCGGGCATGTTGGCGCCGGAACTGCGCGAGCGCTTCCTGGGCTACGCTTCCATCCGCGAGGTGTTCAACATCACCAAGGTCGGCAAGGTGGCGGGCTGCATGATCACCGAAGGCACCGTCAAGCGCGGCGCCAAGGTGCGCCTGCTGCGCGACAACGTGGTCATCCACACCGGCGATCTGGGCCAGCTCAAGCGCTTCAAGGACGACGTCAAGGACGTCCGCGAGGGTTACGAGTGCGGCATGTCCTTCACCAATTACGAAGACATCCGGGTCGGCGACGTCATCGAATGCTTCGAGATCGAGGAGATCGCGGTCACCCTGTAACGGGGTGACCGTGCCTCTCGCGGCGGAGTCATTGCCATGAGCCGGGGTGCCAAGCCACCGTCCCAGCGCCAGCTTCGCGTCGGCGAGGAACTGCGCCACGCCATCGCCATGGTGATCGAGCGGGGCGAGTTCCGCGACCCCGACCTTCTGGGCCGCGCCATCACCGTTACCGAAGTCCGGGTCAGTCCTGACCTGCGCAACGCCACGGTCTTCGTGGTGCCGCTGGGCGGTGGCGACGTGGCCCCCATCCTGGCGGGCCTGAAGCGCGCCAAGGCCTTCCTGCGCCACGAAATCTCGCGCATGGTCGAATTGCGCGCCGTGCCCGATCTGTGGTTCCAGGAAGACACTACCTTCGATACCGCATCCCGAATCGATTCCATTCTCAATTCGCCGGAAGTGCGTCGCGACATCGACCACCCCGCCGCCGAGGATGAGTTCGCCTCCGATGGGGATGACGGGCTTTAGCGCTTGCCGTAGGCCCGCATCAGGGTCTGAACGGCCGCGGCTATGGTCTTTGCCACAGAGCGTCCTTCGGGCAGGCCCAGCAAGGCGCGATGATAGGTTTCGGCCCGCAGCATGCCGATGAACTGATCGGCGATCACCAGGGGATCGATGTCGGTGGCCAGTTCACCTCGTGCCTGAAGGCAGGCGACCGAGGCGGCGATGGCCGCCTTGCCCCGGATGGGTCCGGTCTCGTAGAAGGCCTGGGCCAGTTCGGGGGTCCGCGCCGATTCGGCCACCACCACCCGGTAAAGGGCCATGGCGTCGGGCGTCATCAGCAGACCCAGCAGCCGTTCCGCATACGTCGTGAACGTGCGCTCCGCGTCGAAACTTTCGTCCGGCGACGCAAAGGCGAAGGATGCCTCGCAACGGCGGTGCATGATGGCGGCAAACAGCTGATCCTTGCCCTCGAAATGGGCGTAGATGGTCGCCTTGGAAACTTCCGCCCCGGCGGCCACCGCATCCATGCTGGTGGCGGCATAGCCCTCCACCAGGAACAGCCGTTGGGCGGCATCCAGGATGGCCTCGCGCTTGGCCGAGGGTTTGGACCGGGTCCGGGTCATGGTCATGGCTCCTCCACGGCCCAAAACTAAACCAATCAGTTCAGTTTTGGGAAGGGGAATTTGGCTTAGCCCCGGACCGGCGCGACAGCCATCCGCCCAGCCGAATCAAGCCGATTCCCATCAACAGCGTGGCCAGGAGCGGAAGCACATAGTCCATGTCGGCCAAACGGCGCTCGAAATTCTTGGACATAAGGACGGAATCGACGAAGTCGTAGACTGCGGTCACCACCGTCAGCCAGCCGGAACCGGCCAGGGTGACTGCCGTCCAATAGGCCATGGGCGAGGGCCGAGCGGTAGCGGCGGAATCATCCGCCAATTTCTTGCGGTAATACTCGGAAATGCCCCGGCCTAAGACCAGGATCACTCCGGCGGCGGCAAGGCCGATCCAGCCAACCGGGTCCATCATCACGCACAGTCCCGAACCGGCAAGAACCACGATGCCGAGCAAGGTCACAATACCGGCGGCGATCGCTCCGACCGGAAGCCGTCGTCGTGGCTCAGTCATGGTTATTACTCCGGTGGAACAGGTTGAAGGTGTCGATGGGAATCATCTTGCCGTCGGGCTGGGCCACATGGACGCAGGCGCGTTTGACCTGACCCAGGCAGAAGCTGTAGCGGTCGAGGAACTGGACGATGGACAGGCGAAAGACCTTGTCATAGGTCAAGGATGCCGGGGCCTGGATTCCGGGCAAACAGCACAGCAGCTTGCCCATCTGGACGGCGGTATCCTCCCCCGCGCAGGACATGGACAACAGCCGCATCAGGCTGTCCTTGAGGCCCGGCACCGCGTCGAAGGTGAGCGCGTTGGGCACCGCCGACAGCAGCAGATCTCTGGGCACCAGCCCGGTTACCGCCGTCGCCCGGTTCCCGTGGCGCAGGGCATAGGCGATGGTGATGCTTTCCGGATTGCAAGGCAGCGGCACCAGATCGGCCGGGCCGAACAGGCCGTTGGACTGCTCGATGATGGCCCGGCGGATATCCGAGGGCAGCATGCGGCTGTCCTTGCCCAGACCGGGGCTGCGCCCGGCGTCTTGCAGGGGCTGGAAGCTGACGCCGCGCACGCAAGCCACAGCCAGGGCATGGTCGATGATCGCCCCAACCTCCCCGTCATTGACTCCCTTGGCCATGACGCAGACCAGGGTGGTGGAGATGCCGTGGCGATCGAGCGCCGCCAAAGCCCCCTTACGCACCTCGCGAAGATCGGCGCCCCGCAGAACGCTGAGCGCCTCGGGCTCCAGGCTATCCCATTGCAGATAGACCTCGAAACCCGGACCCAGCCCGGCCAGGGCGGTGGCAAAGTCCGGGTCGCGGGCCAGACGCACGCCGTTGGTGTTGAGCATCACATGGCGGATGGGGCGCGCCTTGGCCGCCCGCAGAATCTCCAGGATCTGGGGATGATCGGCGGGCTCGCCCCCGGAAATCTGGACGATGTCCGGGCTGCCGCCCTCGCTTCGCACCACCGCGTCGAGCATCGCCTCGACCTCAGCCAGGCTGCGATGGCCGCGCCCGGGCCGCGACTGGGCGAAGCAGGTGGGGCAGTCCAGGCCGCAGGAATCGGTGACCTCCACCAGGGCCAGACAGGAATGCTGCTCGTGGTCGGGACACAATCCGCAATCATGGGGACAGCCCTTGTCCACCTGGGTGTGGAAGTGGGCGGGCAGGTCGCCCGGCTTGATGAAGTCGCGGGCTTCGCGCCAATAGGCGTAATCGCTGGAGATCATGGTGCGCTGAGGCCCGTGGGCGGGACAGCGTTTGAGGTGCCAGACGCAGCCGTCCTCGGCCACCACCTTGGCCGGAATCAGCGCCAGACAGTCCTCGCACAGGGCATGGGTGGTGCCCAGATAGAGCCAGGGCCTAGGCGTGGGCATGGCGGTCCCTTCGGCGGCGGATCATCACCAGTCCATAGGCCAGCAGCCCCAGGCAGGTAAGATGAAACAGGTTGAACGGCCCGATCACGTCCGGATAGGGCTTGAGGAATTCCCAGCAGAAGCGCTGCCCAGCATAGACGGCCACCAACAGGGCGAAACCATGGCGCCGAGGCATCTCGTGCCCAAGCGCCAGCGCCGCCAGAAACCAGACCAGAAAGGCGGCCATGGCCAGACTTTCGTAAAGCTGCACCGGGTGCCGGGCAATCCCGTCGCCGAAATCCATGCCCCAGGGCAGGGCGGTGGGCGTGCCATAGGTGAAATCCTCCAGCCCCGACAGCAGACAGCCGATCCGCCCGACGGCGATGCCGAAGGCCAGCGGCGCCACCACGCCAAGACCGGTGGAACCGCTCAGACCGGTGAAATGCTTGTACGCCTCGACGGCGGCGATGGCTCCGGCCAGGGCGCCGACCACGCTCTTTCCCATGCCGGGCAATCCTGCCAGATGGATGTTGAGAGTGCCCAAAGCCACCGCGCCCGCCACCGCGCCCAGGATGGCCGAGGCGTACCACCAGGGGTGACGGATGGGATCGGGTGTGGCCGCCCCGGCCAGCCAGCACCGCCGCACCGCCAGCCCCAGAAGGCCGCCGCCGCCCCAGGCCAGCAGATCGAACACCGTATGAATAGGCAAGCGTCCCCCGAACCAGCCTGCGTCCTGGCCGGATCATAGCCGGATTCACGGAAAAGGAGGAAGCCCGTCCGTTTTTATTCCACCAGTCCAGCCAGGGCATCGTCCAGGCGGGCCGAGGTGATCTCGGTGAGGCGAGGGCCGTCGGTCCACACCAGAACGCAGCGTATCCGGTGATGGGGATAGATGCAGGCCAGGGCCAGACGATAGGCGGCCATCTGGCGGACATAGAGATCAGGCACCTCGTCGGGCGTGGCGGGCGGGCGGCGATTGGTCTTGTAATCGGCCACCACCACTTCGGACTCGCTGACCACCAGACGGTCGACCCGGCCCGAGACCACCCGGTCGCCGATGCGTCCCACCAGCGGCACCTCGGCCTTGGATCCGGGACCGAACAGCCCGGCCAGCCCCGGATGGTCGAGAATGTCCGAGACTTCATTGGCGATGGCCAGTTGCTCGGCGGTCTCCAGCCCCCAGGCCGGGCGGCCCAGGAAGCGCAGCATGGCGCGCGAGCGTTCGGGCCCCGGCAGTTCGGGGACGGTCTGCAACAGCCGGTGAATGAGCTTGCCCCGCTGCCAGCGCGGCTTGCCGTCGGCCTCGGCGAGTGGCGAACGCACGGTGGGCTCGTCGCCTTCGGGCCGCGACGGCGCCAGCGGCCGGGGCGGCACCGGCTCGGGCTCGGCCGAAAGTGAAGCCCAGTCGGGCAGAGCGGCGGCGGGCCTTTCGCCCGGCCCGGCGGCGGAACCCGTCTCGGCGGGCGCGGTCTGGGCATTGGCCAGGACCAGAACCGGCGCTTCGGCGGTCTCCCCCGCTTGGACCAGGAAGGGGTCGTCGAATTCCGCGGCGGTGGCGGCCAGGGCGCCTTGGACCAGGGCGTGCCAGCAAGTCTCGGGCGCCGCCTTCAGGCCCCGCCAGCCGCACAGGATCAGCCGGTCCTCGGCCCGCGTCATGGCCACATAGAGCAGGCGGCGATATTCCCTTTCCCGCGACAGCTTGCGCGCCTCCGCGCCCCGGCGGCAGACCGCGTCCATATCCTCGGCGCGCGGCGGCCAGGCGGGCAGCTCCTCCTCGCCCTCGCCCAGCCATAACAGCCGGGGCGAGCGGGTCGGCACCTGCATGGTGTCGGGCAGGAAGACGATGGGTGCCTGCAGGCCCTTGGACCCGTGCACGGTCATGATGCGCACCGCGTCACGCCCCCCTTGCTCCAGGTCGCGCTTGATCTCCAGCGCACCGGCCTCCAGCCAGTGGAGGAAGCCTTGCAGCGAAGGCGGATGGGCGCGTTCGAAGGCCAGCGTCAGCGACATGAACTCGTCGATGGCATCCTCGGCCTCCAACCCCAGCCTGGCCAGCAGGTTCCGCCGCCCGCCCAGCGGCCCCAGCACCCGCGCGTAAAGCGTATGGGGCGAGACATGGTCGGCCTGGGCCAGCAACTGAGAAAGCTGGCGAAAGGCCATCTCGAAAACGCCGCCCTCATGGGCGACGCCCCGGCGCAAGGCCTCCCACAGCCCCACATCCTCGCCGCGATGATGGGCCAGGGTGAACAGCTGCTCCTCGGTGAGCCCCACCAGCGGCCCTTTCAGCACGGTGGCCAGCGTCAGGTCGTCTTCGGGCAGCAGCAGAAAATTGCCCAGCGCCATCAGATCCATGACCGCCATCTGCTCGGTCAGCACCATGCGGTCGGCGCCCGCCACCTCCACCTTGCGGCTTTTCAGTTCGCGCACCAGATCCTCGACGAAGCCGCCCCGGCGGCGCACCAGGACCAGCACGTCACCGGCCCGCACCGGGCGGGCCTTGGACTCCAGCATCTCGCCGTCGATCATGGCGCGGATGCGCGACGCCACCAGCCGGGCCAGCCGGGTGCGGGGCGAATCGCCTCTGATGCGCTCCACCGGCGGCTTCCAGGCGGGCGGCTCGTCGGTGGGACGGGGTTCGACGGCTGGCCACACCTCCACCCTTCCGGCCTGACCGCCGCGATGGGGCAGATGGGTGATGTCCTCATCACCCGCCACCCCGTCGCGCCCCGGCTGACCGGGGGCGAAGACGGCATTGACCGCGTCCAGCACCGATGGCGCCGAGCGGAAGGACAGATTGAGGTCCACCACATCCCACTTGCCGCCCGCGGCGGGCACATGGGCGGCGAAGGCCTGGCGCATGCGCTCGAATTCGCGCGGATCGGCGCGCTGGAATGAATAGATGGACTGCTTGGCGTCGCCCACGGCGAAGACGGTGCGCAAGCTTTCGCGCGCGCCGCGTCCGGCGAAGAATTCCTCGGTCAGTTTCTCGACCACCGCCCATTGATCGGGATTGGTGTCCTGTGCCTCGTCGATGAGGACATGGTCGATGCCGCCATCCAGCTTGTACAGCACCCAGGGCGCCACGCCGGGCTGGGCCAGCAGGTCACGGGCGCCGAGGATCAGGTCGTCGTAATCCATCAGGGCGCGGATGGACTTGGCGCGGCGATAGGACTGCAACAGGGCACCGCCGAGCGTCAGCAGCGCCTGGGTGGCTTCGAGGATGCGGGCGGCCTTGAGCTTTTCCGTCAGCCTCAGCAGGCGCTCGGCCTCTGCCGCCAGGACTGGTTCCGCCGTGGGCAGGGCCTTGTACACGGCCTTGGTGGCCAGGGTCTTGCGGATGGTGCCCTTGTCGGTGATGAACACCGCGCACCACTCCTCGAACAGATCGGCCCGCCGCTCGGGTTCAGCCAGGAACCGCGCCATGTCGGCCGCGCGCTTGGCATCGCTGTCGCTGCCGCCCAGCATGGCCTCGACGGCGGCGCGCAAGGCCGGGGCATCGAAATGGGCCTCGTCCACCGCCCAGGCCAGCAGGGAGACGGGCGAATCTCCCGCCTCCAGACCCAGCCGGGCGCGCAGCGCCGACAAGGCCCCCTCCACCCCGCCATGGCGGTCCAAAAGCCGCTCCAACCGCCCACGTTCGGCGGTCAGTTCGCCCATCAGATCGGGAAAGGCGGTCTCGTGCACGCGGGCCGTCACCAGGGCCAGGGCGCGCCCCAAGGCACCGTCGCCCATGCGGGCGTGGGACAGAACCTCCAGCTTGGCGGATTCCAGCAATTCGCCCGCATCGCGGTCATCCATCACCTGGAAATGGGGCGCGATGCCCGCTTCCAGGGGAAAACGCCGCAGCAGCGACTGGCAGAAGGCGTGGATGGTCTCCATATGCATGCCGCCGGGCGCATCCAGCAGGCTGGCGAACAGACGCCGCGCTCCGATCATCTCGCCCACGGCGGGCGGACGGCCCAGCAGGCGTTCGAGATCACCGGCCAGATCCTGATCCCGCGCCGTGGCCCATTGGCCCAGCCGCCCGGCGATGCGATTGGACATCTCGGCGGCGGCGGCCTTGGTGAAGGTCAGGCAGAGAATCTTGTGGGGCGGCGTCCCGGCCAGCAGCAGGGTCAGCACCCGGTCGGTCAGCACCTTGGTCTTGCCGGTCCCGGCGCTGGCCGCCACCCAGACGCTGGCCGTGGGGTCGGCGGCGCGGCGCTGCCGCCGATCGGCGTCCTGGGAGAGCGCCGAGACTTCCGTCATAGGGTGCCTTCCAGGGCCTCGATCACCTGAGCCAGGGTGATGCCGTCGGCGCGGGCGGCAAAGCCCAGCGCCATGCGGTGGCGCAGCACCGGGGCGGCCAGGGCGCGGATGTCATCCACCGAAGGCGACAGGCGGCCTTGCAACAAGGCACGGGCCCGGGTCGCCAGCATCAGCGCCTGGGCGGCGCGCGGCCCCGGCCCCCAGGCCACTGCCCGGCGGACCAGATCCAGCGACGTGCTTTCCGGGCGGCCCTGCCGCACCAGGGTGAGGATGGCATCGACCACCGCGTCTCCCACCGGAATGCGCCGCACCAGGGCCTGGGCGGCCAGCAGGTCGTCGGCCCCCATGACCCGGACCGGCTCGGCCGCCAGGGCGCCGGTTGTGTCGATCAGCATGCGGCGTTCGGCGTCGAAATCGGGATAGCCCACGTCGATTTGCATGAGAAAGCGGTCCAGCTGGGCCTCGGGCAGAGGATAGGTGCCCTCCTGCTCCAGCGGATTCTGGGTGGCCAGGACGTGGAAGGGCCGGGGCAGGTCCTGACGGCTGCCCGCCACGCTGACGTGATGCTCCTGCATGGCCTGCAGCAAGGCCGACTGGGTGCGAGGGCCCGCGCGGTTGATCTCGTCGGCCATCAGCAACTGGCAAAAAACCGGCCCCTTGATGAAGCGGAAGGCGCGGCCGCCGCCAGCGCTTTCCTCCAGCACTTCCGAGCCCAGGATGTCGGCGGGCATCAGATCGGGGGTGAACTGCACCCGCTTGTCATCCAGGCCGAGAACGATGCCCAGCGTGTGCACCAGCCGGGTCTTGGCCAGGCCGGGCAGGCCGATCAACAGGGCGTGACCCCCCGCCAGCAGCGTGATAAGACTCTGATCGATGACTTGGTCCTGCCCGAAGATGACGCGGCCGATGGCGGCGCGGGCCTCGCCCAGACGGGATTCGAGGCTGCTGATCTCGTCCTGCGGGGCGGCGGAACTGGGGTGCGGTGTCATGGAGCTGATGCCTCGCAGGGGAAGAAGACTCGAAGGAGCGGCCGAGTGACTCAGCCATTGACCGAAGCCCCTCCGGATGTGGACTACCCGGGCCGGTTGCCCGAATATTGCGGCGATCTCGGTATCCGCATCGACCGGCAGGGACGTTGGTTCTACCATGGCTCGCCGATCAATCGCAAAGAGATGGTCTGCCTCTTCGCTTCGGTCTTGTACCGGTCCAAGGATGGCGGCTACCTGCTGATCACGCCGGGCGAGATGGGCCGTATCGAGGTCGATGACGTCCCCTTCCTGGCGGTCGAGATGTTCACCTGCGGCGCGGGGCGCGACATGGTGGTCAGCTTCCGCACCAATATGGACGAGATGGTCACCGTCGACGGCGACCATCCGCTGAGAATCGCGGAAGGCGAAGGCTCGGGGGAGCCATCGCCCTACGTAACCGTGCGGACCGGGATCGAGGCGCGCCTCACCCGCTCCGTCTATTACGAACTGGTCGCCTTGGGTTGGGAGGAGGACCGGGAGGGAGAGACGGTTTACGGACTATGGAGCAGCGGGAGCTTTTTTCCATTGGGGAGGCTGGACCTTCCCGACTGACGCGCGATGTCATCGCGCGGCGGCTGGCCGACGGGTTTGACCCGCGCGGACGCTCGGACTCGGCCCTGGAGGCCATGGTCATGGGTGGCGCCATCCGCCCCGGCGATCCCATCGACGACGACACCCTGACCCCGGCCGCCGTCCTGGTGCCGCTGGTGGAACGTCCCGAGGGCCTCACGGTGATGCTGACCAAGCGCACCGCCCATCTGGCGCACCATCCTGGCCAGATCAGCTTTCCCGGCGGGCGGCTGGAGCCCGAGGACAAGGGTGACTTCACCACCTGCGCGCTGCGCGAGACCGAAGAGGAAACCGGTCTCGACCGTCATCTGGTGCGCCTGCTGGGCCGCCTGGACAATTACGCCACCGGCACCGGCTTCGTCATCACCCCCTTGGTCGGCGTCATCGATCCGCCCTTTACCTTGGCTCCGGATTCCTTCGAGGTGGCCGAGGTTTTCGAAGTGCCGCTGAGTTTTGTGCTCGACCAAGCCAACCATCAACTGCAAAGCCGCGAAATCAAGGGCTTTCAGCGGCCCTTCTGGGCCCTGACCTGGCAAGACCGGCTGATCTGGGGCGCCACGGCGGGCATCCTGGTCAATCTGTCCGAGGTTTTGGCGCCCCGTGAGTAACACCCGCCTCCACCTCAATCCCGGCGACCCCATCGGCCTTCTGGGTCCGCAGGACTGGATGGACGCCGCCGAAACCCGCGCCGTGTTGGCTGCGCTGCAGGCCGACGGCGCCCAGGTGCGCTTCGTGGGTGGCTGCGTGCGCGACGCGCTCTTGAAGCGCCCCATCAAGGATATCGACATCGCCACGCCCGACCCGCCCGAGCGGGTGCTGGCCCTGTTGGACGATGCGGGCATCCACGCCATCCCCACCGGCATCGACCACGGCACGGTCACGGCGGTGATCGGCAAAGCCCATTACGAGATCACCACGCTGCGGGTGGACGTGGAGAGCTTCGGCCGCCACGCCCGCATCCAGTACACCGACGACTGGCGGGTGGATGCCTCGCGCCGCGACTTCACCATGAACGCCCTGTCGGCTGACCCCGAGGGCAATGTCTACGACCCCTTCGACGGCATCGCCGATATGGCGGCAGGACGGGTGCGCTTCGTGGGCGAACCGGAAAAGCGCATCGAGGAGGATGCGCTACGCCTGCTGCGGTATTTCCGTTTCCACGCCCACTACGGCCGGGGCACCGCCATGGAGGCTCGTGCGCTGCATGCCTGCCGCCGCATGGCTGGCCGTTTGAAGAACCTGTCGGGCGAACGGGTGGCGGGAGAATTGGTCCGTCTGCTGCTGGCCGACGACCCCACGCCGTCCCTGCTGGTGATGCACAGCCGCGGCATCCTGGCCCATGTCCTGCCCGAAGCGAAGGAGTTCGGACGGCTGCGCACCCTGGCCTGGCTGGAACGCCGGGGTCTGGCGCGCGCTGAAATCCGGCCCGATGCCATGCGGCGTCTGGCGGCCCTGATCGCCACCGACCGGAATGGCGCCATGGCCCTGGGCGAGCGGCTGAAACTTTCCGGTGTCCAGGCCAAGCGGGTGGCTGCCATGGCGGCACCCCGCGTGACGGTGGATTTCACCATGGACGCGCAGGCCGCCCGCCGGGCGCTGCGCAAGGTGGGAAGTGACGAGTTCCGGGATCTGACCCTGGTGGCCTGGGCGGGGCGACGCTCGCTGGAAGCGCGGCCCGATGCCGCCGAATCCGAACGCTGGATCGCCCTTCTGGACGCCGCCCGCGACTGGGTGCCGGTGGAACTGCCGGTCAAGGGGCGCGATCTGATGGAAAGGGGGGTTCCGCACGGCCCCCGGATCGGCGGCCTTCTGGCCGCCTTGGAGGATTGGTGGGAAGAGCGCGATTACCGTCCCGACCGTAACCAGTGCCTGGAAAAGCTGAAGGATTTCGTGAATGACGGCCTATAGGCCGAAGGCGCCAACCAATTCCTGATCGAGTTCAAGCCGCTCAAGCCCGGTAAGGACACCGCGCCCGCTTTGCCGAGCCCGTATCAGGATTTTCTCCAAGGCAAGCTCGCTGCATTTCACACACTGGCTGCATCCCCGCGCCGAGGCGCAGTTCAGGATCTGATGCAACTCATCCACATCCAGGGCAACTGGACGTTTTTCCCAGCCACACGGGCCATCCTTGGGACCAACTTTAACCATCAATACAACCTCACTGGACAATAAAGGGGGAACGGCCTGTGGCGCGTTCCCCCTTTTCACTGTTCCAGCTTATCCCATGAAAAAACTGTGGGCACTGGGGCATGCGTATATGAAGCTTCCTTAAGATAGAGCCATTTACAAACTGTTCTTCGCCAGAAGGGTTAGTGTTGGAACCTTAGAGCCCCATTGCCGCACTTATGCCGACGGGGGTACCCTCGGCCCCGACTTTTCCTGATAATTCCATGGATCGAGCCCCGATGCTGAAGGTTGCCACCCATAACGGAACGTTTCACGCCGACGATGTTTTCGCCTTCGCGATTCTTCGCGCGGCCTCGGCCGGACACATCGAGTTGGTTCGCTCTCGGGATCAGCAGGCCCTGGATGCGGCGGAGGTCGTCTTCGACGTGGGTGGCACCTACGATCCGGTCAACCGCCGCTACGACCATCATATGCGTGATAAGCCACTGCGGCCCAACGCAGAGCCCTACAGTTCGGCGGGCCTGGTCTGGCGCGATTTCGGCGAGGCGGCCATCGCCCACCTCCTGCCCGGCATTTCCCCGCAGGCCGTCCTGCGCGTGCTTGAGATGGTCGATTGCGGATTGGTCCGCGACGTGGACCTCATGGATAATGGGGCCATGACGCCTACGCCCGGACACTTTTCCACGGTGATCGAGGCCTTCAATTCCACTTTTTCCGAGATTGGGCGCGATGAGACCGCCACCTTCATGCAGGCCGCGGACATGGCCTCCTCCGTGCTGCAGCGGACTTGCGCCAGGGCCTGGGCCTCGGTTCAGGCCGAGGCCACCGTGGCCGAAGCCGCCCGGAATTCCTCCGACCCCAGGATCCTCGTCCTGGACAGCCGCGTGCCTTGGGAGGATGCGGTTTATGATCTGGGACTGGACCAGACTCTCTATGTGGTCCGCCCGGCGGGGGCGGCCTGGACCTGCAGCGCCGTTCCGCCCGAGCGCGGCTCCTTCGCCCAGCGCCATCCCCTGCCCGAGGCCTGGGGAGGTCTTCGGGACGAGGCCATCGCCGCCCTGACCGGCGTTCCCGACGCCACCTTCTGCCATCCGGCCCGGTTCGTCTGCGGCGCACGGTCAAAGGACGGCGCCGTGGCCCTGGCGCGCATCGCCGCGTCAACACCTACCTAGCATCAGCATGGCCACCGACCTCGACAAACTGAAGGGCCGCCTGCAGGCGTTGCGGGCGAAGACCATCGCCAACGGCTGCACCGAGGAGGAGGCCCTGGCGGCGGCGGCCAAGGTCGCCCAGCTCCTGGACCAGCACGATCTGTCCATCAGCGACCTGGAACTGCGCCAGGAACAATGCGAGCAATCGGCCATCGAAACCCGACGTAAGCAGCGCCAGCCCATTTCCGCCTGCATCCCGGCCATCGCCGATTATTGTGACTGCAAGGTCTGGCTGGAAAAGGATGAGGGCGGCATCCGTTATGTCTTCTTCGGGCTTCGGCCCAGCATCGAGATGGCCCGTTACGTCCATGACGTGATCGCGCAGGCCATGCAAGGCGGCTGGGACAGCTACATCCGCAGCCAGAGATTCGTTCGCCATCGGCACGACGAGAAAGGCTCGTTTTTGTTCGGAATGGCCGTCTCCATCGCCGGAAAGCTGACCGAGATGAAACAGGACCGGGACGAGGCCAACCGGCGAAGCTCGGGCCGCGACCTCGTCCTCGTCCGTCACGCCATCGTCGATGCCGAGTATGAAAAACTGAATCTCAATCTCCGCAAGGGCCGTGCCTCGGGCAAGAAGGTGGAGGCCCAAGCGTTCGAGGCGGGTCAGGCGGCAGGCCGCTCTCTGGCCTTGCATCCCGGCGTTCAGGCCCGGCGGGACACCGGGAAATAGGAGATAATCGCGCGGGCGCCGCCGATGACGCCACAAAACCGTTACCCTGAATACATCAAAACAGGCGCAAAAAAGACCCTTCGGCGGATTCTTCTGACTTTTCGATATATAGCTGGAGGGTTAATCTCTCCGTCGGAATGGCGACAAGAGGACAGGAGTTGAGATGAGCCACCAGATGTACGGCCATGCGGGTCAGGATTCCTTCACCCGCGGCATCGCCCGCCTCGTCTTCCTGAGCCGCTGGCTTCAGGCCCCGCTCTATATGGGCCTGATCGTGGCCCAGACCTATTACGTCTACCGGTTCTTCCTCGAGATCGCCGAAATCTTCCATCACCCTGCCATGGATGAAAGCGCCGCCGTGCTGCTGGTCCTGGGGCTGATCGACGTGGTCATGATCTCCAACCTGCTGATCATGGTGATCATCGGTGGCTATGAAACCTTTGTCTCGCGGTTGCGCGTGGAAGGCCATCCGGACTGTCCTGAATGGCTGAGCCATGTGAATGCCAATACCATGAAGACCAAATTGGCCATGGCCCTGATCGGCATCTCGTCGATCCACCTGCTGAAGACCTTCGTTAATGCCGAGCATCACATGCAGGAAAATGTGGTCATGTGGCAGTGCATCATCCACACCCTGTTCATCGTCTCGGCGGTCATGCTGGGCTTTTTGAACAAGATGATGGAATCGGCGCCCCACGCTCCCCATGCCAGCCATGGACATGCTTCGGGACACGCGCAGCACCAGCCCGCCGCCGAATAGGCTGAGGGCTCATTTCAAGGGTAGGGGGGACGCAGCAATGAACGGATTTTTCCGGGGCTGGAATATCGCCAAGGCAAGCCTGGGCGTTCTGCGTGCCCAACCCAAGCTGATGGTCCTGCCCATCTGCTCCGGCATCGCCATGCTTGCCATCATCGCCCTGACCGTGCCGCTGCTGGCGGTCTTTACCGACCAGTCCGAGGCGGAGAACGTCAATGACACCATCGTCTATCTGACGTTTTTTGGCGCCTATATCGCCTGCTACTTCGCCATGCTGTTCTTCAACGCGGCCCTGATCTTTTGCGCGATCCGCTATTTCGAGACCGGGGCCACAACCCTGGGCGAGGGGCTGGCCGCAGCCGGACGCCGGGCGCTTCCCATCCTGATCTGGGCCCTTATCGCCGGGACCATCGGCCTGATCCTGCGGGTCATCGGCGAGACCCTGACCCGGCTGGCCCGCAAGGAATTCGGCGCCGTCGTCGCCTTCGTGGTCAAGCTGCTGACCGCCGGTCTTTACGGTCTTTGGCTGGCAGCCAGTTATTTCACCCTTCCCGTTCTCGTGGTCGAGGGGGTGGGCCCCATCAACGCCGTGCGGCGCTCCACCCAGTTGATCAAAGCCCATTGGGGCGATGTCCTGGGCGGGCAATCCATGCTCGGCCTGCTGACGTTTCTGGCCATCTTGTTGCCCGGCGTGGCCGTCGGTGGCGTCGTCTATCTCCTCCAGGACGCGGCGCAAGCCTATCTGGGGGTTCTGATCGGCGTGGGAATCGCCTATATCGGCATCGTGATGCTGGTGTCCTCGGTCCTGGGAATGATTTTCCTGGCCGGGGTCTATCTGTTCACCTCCACGGGCAAGGCCCCCGAGGCGTTCGGTGACGATCTGGTGCGGGCCGCTCTCAAGACGGCCTAGGCATCGCGGCACCGCGGAAAATTTTGGAGAACATAGTATGCGTCGTTTCTCGAGTGTCCTTCTCGCGCTCCTGATGGTTCTGCTGTCCGGTGGGGCTTATGCGAAGACCTACAAGATCGGCGTGCTGGTCCCCCTGACCGGTCCTTCGGCGGAAAAGGGCATCCCCCTCAAGAATGCCGCCGAACTCTTCGTCGAGCAGTTCAACGCCGCCCCCGAATCCGAGGGCAACCGTCTCGAACTGGTGGTGCGCGACGATTTCGACGATCCCGACAAGGCGCGCGCCGCCGCGGCCGAGATGGTGAAGGACGAATCCCTGCTGGCCGTGGTCGGGCACTATTATCCCGGCGTGGCACTGGCCACCGGCAAGATCTTCGCCGATGCCAAGATCCCCTTCCTGTCTCCCAATGTCAGCAGCCCGGCCGCTTTCGCCGACAACAAATGGGCTTTCACCCTGAACATGCCCGACAGCGTCCAGGGCGCGTTCCTGGCGGTCTACATCAAGGAAGTCCTGAAGAAGGACAATATCCTGGTGATCTACAACACCGATCCCTTCGGCTCCTCGTTGCGCGACGCCTTCGTCGCCAAGGCCGAGCGTCTGGGTCTCAAGGTGCTGAAGACCCTGCCGGTGGAGGTCGGGCCGGTGGCCAAGGATTGGGCCGCCACCAATCTGCCCGATGCCACCGAGAACCAGAATTTCGGTATCATCGCCACCCTGACCCACTCAGAATCCGGTCTGTCCTTCCTGCCCCAGCTGCGCGATGCCGGGATCAAGGCACCGGTCATGGCGCCCAACACCTGGTCGAATCCGAAATTCCTCACCGAACTGGACGAGAAATATACGGCCAACGTCTATCTCGCCTCGGCCTTCCTGTGGGAAATCGCCAACCAGAAGGCCTCGGCCTTCGCCAATGCCTATACCAAGCGTTTTGGGGCGCGGCCCTCGGTGGCCGCCGCCATGTCCTTCGATGCCGTCAATCTGATCGCCAAGGCCATCGGGGCGGCGGAAAAGGGCGCCCCCACACGGGCTTCCATCCGCGACTATGTGGCGGGCATCGAATGGCATGGCTTCGTCGAAGGGGTGACCGGCAATCTGTTCTACAAGAACGGCCGGGACATGACCGCCGAATATGTGGGCAAGTATCTCCAGGCCAAAGGCGAGACCGCGCCGCCGCCCGCGACGGGAAGCGCCGTTGTCCAGGCCTCCTACCGCGACGTCTATGTCTCGGTGATGAAGGACGGCCGCTTCAAGACCGCCCCGGTCCAGCTCCTGATCCCGCACGAGGAATACGTGCTGAAGGAAATGGGTGAACGCATCGCCAAGGGTCAGGTGACCCTGGTGGACGGCACGCCCTATCACATCGTCGACGTGATCTCGGTCGGTGTGGACGTGATCCGCATCAACGATGTCAGCATCAAGGACATGCAGTGGGACGTGGACGTCTTCATGTGGTTCAAATGGTCGGGTGGCCGTCTCGACGTCAAGGATATCGAGAAGATCTCCGCCATCAACGCGGTCAAGGAAACCTCGGCGATCTTCAAGGAGGATCTGACCCACGGCACCAAATACCGCGCCTACCGCAAGCGCCTGACCCTGACCGCGCCTTATGATCTGTCGAACTTCCCGTTCGATTCCCAGACCCTGCCGCTGGAGATCGCCCACACCAACAAGAACTCCACCCATGTGATGCTGGTGCCCGACACCCGCCATATGGAGACGGTGCCGGTCAAGGACATCAAGCCGCAGGAATGGACCTATACGGGGCGCAGCGTCTTCTCGGATCTCTACCGCTACGATTCCACCTTCGGCGATCCCGATTACCGCATGGGCACCGGCTATAAGAGCCCGGTCTATTTCTCCACGGTCAATCTGGAGATCGGCATCAAGAGAATCCTGAAGCCCTATCTCTTCACCTTCTTCCTGCCGCTGCTGATCATCCTGGGCATCATCCTCATCATCTTGTGGGTGCCGCTGGACCAGTTCGCGCCGCGCATCAATGCCACCATCTCCGGCCTGATCGGTGTGCTGGTCTATCACATGTCCCAGAAGAACTCGTTTCCCAAGGTCGGCTATACCATGAGCGCCGACTACTACTTCCTGGTGGCCTACGCCTTCGTGGTGTCGATGATCTTCAACATCATCTTCATCCAGACCCTGCAATCGGCGGGTCAGAAGGACGTCGCCAAACTCTGGAACAAGCGCCTCAGCATCGGCGCCATGATCGCCGCTATCGTCATCTACGCGGCCATGACCATCTTCGCCATGAGCGTGGCCTAAAGAGGGTTTTCCCCGCCATCGCCTTTCGGGGCGGTGGCGGGACTCCTCAGCCCATCACCGCAGCGGGCAGCCAGGTGGCAATACCGGGCAAGACAGAGCACAGCACCACTGCCACCATCATGATCAGCACGAAGGGGATGGTTCCCCAGATGATGTCCCTCAAGGGGATATCGGGCGCGATGTTCTTGATGACAAAGATGTTGAGCCCCACAGGCGGGTGAATCAGCCCCATCTCCATCACGATGGTCATCACCACACCGAACCAGATCAGGTCGAACCCGGCGGCTTTCAGCGGCGGCAAAATGATGGGCGCGGTCATCAGAATGATGGAGACGGGTGGCAGGAAAAAGCCCAGCACCACGGTAAACAGCAGAACCGCCGCCAACAGGAACCATTTCGACAGGGCAAGACCGATGATCCAATCGGCGGCGGCCTGGGAAATGTGAAGGTAGCTCATCACATAGGCATACAGCAGCGACATGCCGATGATCATCAGCAGCATGGTGGATTCGCGCAAAGTTCCGGTCAGAATGGGCATCAAGAGCCGGGGCCGCCAGATGCCGTACATCATGCCGATGACAGCCAAGGCCAGCACGGCCCCCACTCCGGCGGTTTCCGACGGCGTGGCCCAACCGGCATAGAGCACCACCATCACACCCGCCAGAATGGTGACGAAAGGGGCGACCCAGACCACCATGCGGATCTTTTCGCCCAAACCGTAATGCTCACCGGCCAGCAGGGCCGAATGAGTGCCATGCGCGGCCGCCGCCCGTTCCGCCAGACGGTATTCATGGCGATAGCGGAGGACGGAATAGGCGGCGAACAGGGTGATCAGCAACAGACCGGGGCCGATTCCGGCCAGGAACAGACGGCCCAGCGACACTTCGGCGGCCACCGCGTAAAGCAGCATGGTCACCGAGGGCGGCAGCAAGATACCCAGCGTCCCCCCGGCGGCGATGATTCCGGCGGCAAAGCCCGGCGAATAGCCTCTGGCCCGCATCTCGGGAATGCCCGCCGAGCCGATGGCCGAGCAGGTGGCGGGCGAGGACCCGGCCATGGCGGCGAACAACCCGCAGGCGATGGTGTTGGCCACCCCCAGCCCGCCAGGAATGCGGTGCAGCCAGGCATGCAGGGCAAGGTACAGATCCTTGCCCGCATTGGACCGTCCGATGGTGGCGCCCTTTAAGATGAACAGCGGAATGGCCAGGATGATGACATTGGCCAGTTCCTCGTAGAAGTTCTGGGCGATGGTATTTACCGATGCCGCAGGCAGGAACAGCAGCATGAAGATCAGCGCCACCACCCCCAGGGCGAAGGCGATGGGCATGCCCGAAAACATGGCCAGCAGGGTGACAATGCCATAGGCGATGCCGGTCACCCAATGGGGCAGGCCGGAAATCAGCGGCTTGACCGGCGGCGTCGCCAGCAGAAAGGCGGCGACCCCCAGCACCACCAGGGCCAACAGCCAGACCGAGCGCCGCCCCACCTGAAGCATCATCTGCAGGGCCAGCAGGCCCATGCCCAATGTCAGGGTCGAATAGGGAATCCACAAAGGCGGCCCCCAGGCGGATTGGGAGGTTTGGCCCTCCTCCACCGCCTCGGCCAGGAGCAGTCCCGACTTCCAGGCGAAAATCAGGCAGAAGGCCAGGACACCTGCCTCCACCACGCCATGTCGCAAATTCTTGGCGTAGGGGAATGCGTGGTCGAGAACGTCGATGGCCACATGGCCGCGCCGGGCCTGGACGCTGGCCGCCGACAGGAAGACCGCGCCCGAGATTAGAAAGATCGTGACCTCGTCCTGCCACAACAGCCCGCGCCCGGTGAGGTGGCCCATCACCACCCCGAAGGTCAGGACCCCGGCGGCGGCCAAGAGGGCCAGCGCCGAGAGCTTGAAGGCACCCTCCATGACCATTTCGAACAGGGCGATGGCCGGGTTGCGGATGGTCCTGACGGGTAAGGCTTCGGTGGCGAGAATGGCGTCGTGCTCGGCCCCGCCCGACATCTCAGGTCACATCCCGGGCCAGTTTGAGAAGTTCCGCGGCCTCGGGCGATTTGGCGGCATAGTCGGCCCAGGCGCTTTCCTCGGCAATCTTGCGCCATTGGGCCAGATGGTCATTGGTGAAATCCACCACCTGACAGCCCTTGGCGCCATAGACGGCGGCCACCTGTTCGTCATCCTTCTTGGCCTCGGCCATGCCCCAAGCTTCCATCTCGCTGCCAACCTCCAGCAGCACCTGCTGCTGGGCCGCCGGGAGAGTGTCGAAAACCGCCTTGGACATCAAAAGCGGCTCCAGCATGAACCAGAACGAGCCCTTGCGCGGCGCGGTCAATGATTTGGCCAGCTCTTCCAGCCGGAACGAGATCAGGCTGGTGGACGAGGTGACGGCGGCGTCGAGCGCACTGGTCTGCATGCCGATATAGATCTCGTTGGAGGGCATGGTGGAGACCTTGGCCCCGGCGGCGGCGAACATCATGTCGGTCTCGCGCGAGCCGCCCCGGATGGTCAGCCCCTTGACATCGGCGGGTCCCAGGACCGGCGTTCGGCGCGACGCGATGCCGCCCGCCTGCCAGACCCAGGCGATAAACTTGACGCCCTTGTCCTCCAGCAGCTTGGAAAAGGCCTTGCCGATGGGAGCGGTTTTCCAGCGCGCACCCTGCTCATAGCTGGTGACCAGACAGGGCATCAGCCCCAGATTGCAGGCATGCACCTCGCCCCCGGCATAGGGAATGGGGTACAGCGACATATCCAGCGCGCCCTTGCGCAGGGCCGAGAACTGGGCATTGGTCTTCATCAGCGAGGAATTGGCGTAGATCTCGAATTTGAGGGCGCCGTTGGTGCGCTTTTCCACCTCGCGGGCGAATAGGCGGCACAGGCGGTCGCGGAAATCGCCCTGCTCGATGGTGCCTCCGGGGAACTGATGCGAGATTTTCAAGGTGGTGGTCGATTGCGCCCAGCCCTTGCGGCCGAACGACAAAAGGGCAGGCGCACCCGCAAGCCCAGCGAGCGCCTGACGGCGGCTGATCTTCATGTTTCAAGTCCTCCCAACGGCGTTTCGGCCACGGGCGCTCTTGGATGGCGCTTGGGCGGCCTTCCTGTAACGTCTCGTTCTTGTTCGGACGGCTTGGCCGCCTCGCTTGCTCATGAAGATAGTCTCATTCACGGCCTCGCAAAAGGGGGCCCTGATATGGGAATAAACGCGCCATAAAGACCGGCCCGTTCTTTCCCATGGAACCTTGATGCGAGGGGCGTCATGGTCGGCATCTGGAAGGGGCCTTGATGCCGAGGCCGGGCCGCGCCATGCTGACGATCATGATCAACGATGCCACCTTGGATCACCGGCAAGGAGATGGGGCATGAGCCGCATCCTGGTGGTCGACGACGAACCGCAGATCCGCAAGTTCCTGCGCATCTCGCTGGCGGCCAACGGCCACGAGGTGACCGAGGCCGAAAGCGGAGAGGCGGGACTGGCGGCGCTGGCCCTGGGCGCGCCGCCCGACCTGCTGATCCTTGACCTCGGCCTGCCCGACATGGACGGCCAGGACGTCATCTCCCAGGTGCGCGCCACATGGGATGTGCCGATCATCATCCTCTCGGTGCGCGCCGACGAATTGGACAAGGTCGAGGCGCTGGATCGCGGGGCCAATGATTATGTGGTCAAGCCCTTCGGCGTGGGTGAACTGATGGCCCGCGTGCGGGCCGCGTTGCGCCCCCGCTCCCCCAAGGAAGAGGTGCTGGCCGTCGGTGATCTCGGCATCGATTGCGCCCGGCGCACCGTCACCCGCAAAGGCGTCGAGATCCATCTGTCCAAGAAGGAATGGGACCTGCTGCTCTTTCTGGCCAAGCGTCCCGATCATGTGGCTACCCACAAGAACATCCTGCGGGAAGTGTGGGGACCGGCCCATGTGGAGGACACCGCCTATCTGCGGGTCTACATCAACCAGCTTCGCCAGAAACTGGAAGACGACCCTGCCCGCCCCACGCTGATCGTCACCGATCCTGGCGTCGGCTATCGGCTGAAGATGGGCTGAACCGCCCATTATCAATGGGGCCCTCAATCCGCCTAAGCGCGCCCTCCGGGTCGCTTGGCTTCCGCGCCATAAGGCGCGCGGCCCCTTGGGCCTAACCAAGGCTCAATGAGTCCCGCTCATCGAGCCTTGGTATTACTCCTCCCCATCGCCGCCGCTGGCCCATTCGCGCACGCGGGCCAGATGCAGGTAGTCGGAATATTTGGGAGCATGTTCGGGATGGGGCCGGGCCGCATAGGGCGTGGCCGGATCGTCGAAGACCGAGACCAGGGCGTGCAGTCCTTCCAGCGCCTCGGCGGCCAGGGTGGTGGCGTCGCCGCCCGCCTCGCGCTCGAAACCGCCATCGGCCCCGCCCTTGAGATGCCAGTAGAGCAGTTCCGAGACCGGCGCCGCCTTCACGCCCCCAAAGCCGCCATGGCGGGCGATCACGGCTTCCAAGGGCAATTGCGGCGCGAACCCGGCCGCCACTTCGCGGGCCTTGGGCGGCGTGCCGGTCTTGTAGTCGATCAGGGCCAGCGTGCCGTCCTGCCCCTCGTCGATGCGGTCGGCCTTGGCGGTCAGGGTGAAGGGCCCGGCGGGGGCCTCGATCTCCAGGGCGCCGCCCGCCTCGGCATGGACGCGGCGCACCGCGTGGCGGCGGCCCATCTCCTTGGCCGCCACCCAGCGGGCCACGGATTCGAAGCGCGGCCACCAGAAGGCCCACAGGGCGGGTGACGTCACCTTGGCCTCGAAGACCTCGCGTCCGATGCGCAGCAATTCGCCTTGCGGATCGGAAGGGAGGTGAGCGGGCCAAGCCTTGAGGAACAGTTCCAGCGCCTCGTGCACCATGCTGCCGTATTCGGCCGCCCCGGGATCGGCGTCGATGGGCTTTAGCGCCTTGAGCCGCAGCACATGCTTGGCATAGATGGCGTAGGGGTCACGCATCCAGGTCTCGATCTCGGTCACCGACAAACGCCGGGGCCGGGCCGAGACCGGGGGCGCGGGCGCCGGGATTTCCGGGCGCTTCCATCGGTCGGGCCGGTCGAGAAGCGCGTGCCATTCCAGCCATTGCGCCGCGTCCTGGTCGAAGGCCAGACCACTCCCTTTCATCACCGCATCCAGACGCATTAGCCAGCGCGACGGCACGGTGGGCGTGCCGTCCACCCTAGACGAGCGGGTGAGAACCACCCGGGGCGCGGCGAAACCCTGGGCGAAGTCGTGGGCGGCAAGGCCGATGCGCCGTTCGGGCGGAGCGAGGCCGAAAGCGGCCTGCATGGGACGGCTCATCCAGGGATCGGCTTCGGGCGGCGCGGGCCAAGTTCCCTCGTTGAGCCCCCCCAGGATCAGAAGATCGGCGTGCTGCAAGCGGGCTTCCAGCGGCCCCCAGATAAACAGGCGGGGATGGTGGTCCCAGGCCGAACGTACCGCCACGCCAGCCATCAACTCATCAAACAAGGCCGGATAGCAGCGCCCGGCCATGACGCCAAGGGCTGGCGCGGCGGCGGCCAGATCGGCGGCGAAGCGCGCCGCCGTCTCCCCCGCCTCACCCCGCCACAGCCGGGCCGGGCCGGGCAACTGATCATCGGTGGCCAGCCATTCGGCGAATTCCATATGGGCGCGCAGCAGGTCGGCCAGGGTGCCCTCTTCCGCCTTCAGCCGATCGGCCAGGGGGGCGGCCATGGTTTCCAGATCGGCCAGCCAACCAGCCAGACGGGAGTCCTTTACCCCCTGGCGCAAACCCGCCACGCCGGGGGCCGGACGGGGACCGCGAAGGGCCAGGCGCTCCAGCCTACGGACCAGGGCACGGAAGGCCCCCGTCTCCAGCCCCCCCGCCGCCAGGGGATGCTTCAGGCAGGCCAGCACGGCATGGGGCGCGAAGTCCTCGGCCACCATCTCGGCCACGAGGCGCAAGAAGGCACCCGGCTCGGAAAGACCCAAACTCCGACCGGCGGAATCATCGATGCGGATGCCCCAGCGCTCCAACTCGCCCGCCACGCGGCGGGCCAGGCCGCGATCGGGGGTGACCAGGGCGGCGGTGTGGCCCGTACGGTCCAACTCGCGGCGCATCATCAGGGCGATGGCCCCGGCTTCTTCCCGGGGCGTGGGGGCGTCCAGGCGCCAAACCCCATCCAGAACCCGAGGGTCGAGGGTGGGCAGATCGCGCCATGCCTCGCAGGTGGCGGCGGGACGCAGGGCCTCGGCCAGCAGGCGGACGCGGTCCTGGCGCAGATCCACATCATTGGTCAGCGGCCGCACCCGATGGCGCTCCACCCCCAGGCGGTCCAGCAGGGCCTTTAGTCCGTATTGCGGATGGGCGGGGTCCAGCACCGCCCAGGACTCCTCGTCCATCGCCTTGTCGAGACCGGCCAGCACCACGCGGCCCGACGGCAGACCCGCCACCGCCGCCAGCAGATCGGCGGTGGCCGGGCGCGAACCGGTGGACCCGGCGGCAATGATCTTGTGGCGGGGCGGTCTGGCCCGCCAGGCCTCGATCTGGGCCGCCATCACCCGGTTCAGCCGGTCCTCGGGGTCCAGAACGCCGCGCTCGGCCAGGATGCCGGGCCAGGCCTCGGTCAGGATGGCGAGGAATTTCAGGGTCACCTGCCAATGCTCGGCGTATTCCTCGGGCACCAGCTTGGCCAGATCGGCGAAATCCAGGCGCTCCACCTGCACCGCGTCCAGCAGCTTGGCCAGTTCCGAGGCCAGACGCACCGCCTGATCGGGACTGGGAACATGGCCGCCTTGGGCCTGGGCCGCCGTCAGGATGAGACGGGCCAGAATCAGCACCCGCTCGGTGGGAGTGACCGCAGGCGCGATATCCAGCGGATCGGCGCCCGCCAGATCCAGCTCCTCCTCGTCCATGTCGCCCAGCGGCCGCAGCCGGGGCAGCAGCAAGGGCCGCCCCCCCGACAGGCGCAGAAAGGCGTCGCTCATGGCCCGGCAGGCGCGCCGGGTCGGCAGCAGGATCTCCATATCGGCCAGGGCCAGCGGATCTCCCTCCGCCTCGGCCAGCAGATGGGCCGCCAGGGTGTCGACAAAGGCCGCGCCGGGCACAATGGTGAAGACAGGGCTCATGGAGGCCATTGTCCCTCAATTGGACCCGACATGCAAAAGCCCCCGCCGGTTTCCCGACGGGGGCTTTCTTTTAGCGCAAGACGCCTTGGATCAGACGGCGACCTTGTCGGCCACGTCGCTGAAGGCGGCGATCTTGTCGAAGTTCATGTAGCGGTAGACGTCGGCGGCCTTGGCGTTGACCACGTTCACCTGTTCCAGATACTCCGCCACGGTCGGGATCTTGCCCATCAGGGCGCAGACGGCGGCCAGCTCGGCGGAGCCGAGATAGACGTTGGTGTCGATGCCCAGACGGTTGGGGAAGTTGCGCGTCGAGGTGGACATGGCGGTGGAACCCTTGCGGATCTGCGCCTGATTGCCCATGCACAGCGAGCAGCCCGGCATTTCCATGCGCGCGCCCGACTTGCCCAGGATGGAGTAGTAGCCTTCCTCGTTGAGGATCAGGGCGTCCATCTTGGTGGGCGGAGCGATCCACAGGCGCGTCGGGATGTCGGACTTGCCTTCCAGCACCTTACCGGCGGCGCGGAAGTGACCGATATTGGTCATGCAGGACCCGATGAACACCTCGTCGATCTTGGCGCCCGCCACTTCCGACAGCAGCTTGACGTCGTCGGGATCGTTGGGGCAAGCGACGATGGGTTCCTTGACATCGGCCAGATCGATCTCGATCACGGCGGCGTATTCGGCGTCCGCATCGGGGGCCAGCAGATCGGGCTTCTTGATCCAGGCTTCCATGGCCTTGATGCGGCGGCCCAGCGTGCGCGGATCCTCGTAGCCGTTGGCGATCATCCACTTCATCAGAGTGATGTTGGACGTCATGTACTCGATGATCGGAGCCTTATCCAGACGCACCGAGCAGGCGGCGGCCGAACGCTCGGCGGCGGCGTCGGAGAGTTCGAACGCCTGCTCGACCTTGAGGTCGGGCAGTCCCTCGATCTCCAGGATGCGGCCGGAGAAGACGTTCTTCTTGCCCTTCTTCTCCACGGTCAGCAGACCGGCGCGGATGGCGTAAAGGGGGATGGCGTTGACCAGGTCACGCAGCGTGACGCCGGGCTGCATTTTACCCTTGAAGCGCACCAGCACCGATTCCGGCATGTCGAGCGGCATGACGCCGGTCGCGGCGGCGAAGGCCACCAGACCGGAACCGGCCGGGAAGGAGATGCCGATGGGGAAGCGGGTGTGGGAATCGCCGCCGGTGCCCACGGTGTCGGGCAGCAGCAGACGGTTCAGCCAGGAATGGATGACGCCGTCGCCGGGGCGCAGAGCCACGCCGCCGCGGGTCGAGATGAAGCCCGGCAGCTCGCGGTGGGTCTTGACGTCCACCAGCTTCGGATAGGCGGCGGTGTGGCAGAAGGACTGCATCACCATATCGGCGGAGAAGCCGAGACAGGCCAGATCCTTCAACTCGTCACGGGTCATGGGACCGGTGGTGTCCTGGGAACCCACGGTGGTCATCTTGGGCTCGCAATAGGTGCCCGGACGCATGCCCTTGCCCTCGGGCAGGCCACAGGCGCGGCCGACCATCTTCTGGGCGAGCGAGAAGCCCTTGCCGGTGTCCTTGGGCACGGCCGGCAGGCGGAACAGGGTGGAGACCGGCAGACCCAGGGCCTCGCGGGCCTTGGCGGTCAGGCCCCGGCCAATGATCAGCGGAATGCGGCCACCGGCGCGCACTTCGTCGAAGATCACGTCCGACTTCACCTTGAACTCGGCGATGACCTTGCCGTCCTTGAGCGCCTTGCCCTCATAGGGACGCAGTTCGACCACGTCGCCCATGTTCATCTGGTTGACGTCCAGCTCGATGGGCAGAGCACCGGCATCTTCCATGGTGTTGTAGAAGATGGGAGCGATCTTGGTGCCCAGACAGACGCCGCCGAAGCGCTTGTTCGGCACGAAGGGGATGTCCTCGCCGGTGAACCACAGCACCGAATTGGTGGCGGATTTGCGCGACGAGCCGGTGCCCACCACGTCGCCCACATAGGCCACCAGATTGCCCTTCTTGGCCAGGCCTTCCAGCTGCTTCAAGGGGCCGCGATTGCCGGGCTCGTCGGCTTCGATGCCGGGGCGGGGATTCTTCAGCATGGCAAGCGCATGCAAGGGGATGTCGGGGCGGCTCCAGGCGTCGGGAGCGGGCGACAGATCGTCGGTGTTGGTCTCGCCGGTCACCTTGAAGATGGTGACGGTCAGCGACTTCGGCACTTCCGGGCGGGACGTGAACCACTCGGCATCGGCCCAGGACTGGATCACCGCCTTGGCATTGGCGTTGCCCTTGTCGGCCAGTTCCTTGACATCATGGAAGAAGTCGAACACCAGCAGGGTCTTCTTCAGACCCTCGGCGGCGACACCGCCCACCTTGGCATCGGCCAGCAGCTCGATCAGCGGCTTGACGTTGAAGCCGCCCAGCATGGTGCCCAGCAGTTCGGCGGCCTTCTCGCGGCTGATCAGCGCGCAAGCGACGGTGCCCTTGGCCACCTTGTCCAGGAACTCGGCCTTGATCTTGGCGGCGTCGTCCACACCGGCGGGAACGCGATAGGTGATCAGATCGACGAGGGTTTGTTCCTCGCCCTTGGGCGGGTTCAGCAGCAGGCCCACCAGGGCCTCGGTCTGCTCCGCCGACAACGGCAGGGGGGGAATCCCGAGCGCGGCGCGTTCGGCGACATGCTGGCGATAGGCTTCAAGCACGGCGTAATCCTCTCGATCAAGGTTGCGGCCCCACTTCCGGGTGGTTCGGCCGATCCGTTGGACGCGCGCAAACGCCGCGACCTTGGCTGTTGCCGAGGTCCCCGGTGTCCGGCGCGCAGGATACCACCCTTAAGTGGGGGTTCAAGCGGAAGAAAACTACCCCCATCCCCGGCCTGGGGAAAAGACAAATTCTTTCCGCGCCCCGCATGGCGTCCATGAAATCGCCACAATTGGCCTTGATGATCCCCGACATGGCCCCCACTCAAGGCTGCCGCCCCCGTCCCCTCTTCGGCGGCACGCCGGCCAGACGCGGCGGTCGGTGCTTCCCCCCCCCTGGCACCGGCCGCCGCATTTATTTTCCAGGCCCCTCAATCGCCGGGCGCCGCCCGTGGCGGCTTGGCTCCCGCCGCATAAGCGGCGCGGCCCTTTGGGCCTATCCGTGATTTGCCTGGCAAATCACGGCGTTTTCGTCACAACAATGTCGGCGGAGCCTCTGCCTGCTCCAACCAAGGCGGCGGCAGCAGGAATTCGCTATCCGGGTCATGCTCGGCGTAGCGGCGCTTGGCCAGGGAGCGGGTGCCCACCGCGTAGCAATAGACACAGCCGTGGGGGCAGGTGTCGTATTCGCCGATGTCGCGGCTTTCAAAGCACTGGCAGCCGGGGCGGTTGCCCTTGACCTTGGCGCTGATGCGGCGGTCCAGCCCCCATCCGGCCGCCACGTCTTCCAGCCTGCGGGCATCGATGCAGGACGATGGCAGGGTCCCCGGCCCCACCAGATCGGGCTGGGAACAAAGCGTCAGGCGGATGCCGTGGCCTGCCGCCCGTTCTCCCAGGCGTCGCAGCAGCGCACGCTTATCATCGGGGGATGGATCACCCCAGCCGAAATGATGAGCGCGGGCCGCCACCTCCAGATTGCGTCCGGTCTTGCGGTAAAGGGTCGCGAAGGATACCGATACCTCGTCGGTGACGCCTTCGAGACGCTCCGCCAGCCTGGCGAAATTCGCCTCGTGCCAGTCCAGCGGAGTGAGCGAAGTGGCGACAATGGGATCATAGCGCCACACCACCACCCTTGGGCCGTGGCGCCCGGCCAGTTCCGCCATCAGGGCCAGGGATCGCTCCACCTCGATCACCGAACTTTCCAGGGCGCGGGGATAGCCGGTCAGGGTGCATTGGACGACAAACGGCAATTGGGCCCGGCGAATCTCGTCCAGAGCGTCGCGAAAGGGACCGGGATTGCGCGTCCAGAACACGAAACCGTCCACACCGGAGCGCAACGCGATGGTGGAGATCTGGCGGCCATAGGGATTGACCGCCTTGGCCCATCCCGCCCGGAACCTGTTGAGGAACCAGCGGCCGTAAAAGGCGGGAATATCGGTGCGATAGCTGGCCGAGATGATCATTTCGCCATTATGGAACTTAGCGGCGGGTCCTGCCACCAGGACTCGACGTGTTTAAGCAAGCCATTGTTCTATAATGTATTTTTACATTCTGTTCATGAATCGCGAGTCGTTTTTCGTTGCTCTGGCGGGGGGTGTCATTTATAAAACCGGGGACCGCGATTGGTTTTGTCGATAACCCCCGTGGTCCGATCCCGGCGCGCGATCCGCGAGCGGCGGGCGAATCGGACCGACAGCGATATAGAGGAGAACAGCCTTGCGCGACAGGCTCCTCCCGGCAGTGATGCTGGCGATCATGGCAGCGACCTCCCCGGCCCTGGCGGGCGAATCCGTCACGTCGGACAAAGTGCGAGTCGCAGCCGCGGACGGCCCCCAGACGGCCGCCATTCTCCCCGGTTCCAACCGCGAAGCCCGCGTGGCCCCCTTGCCCAAGCCCCTGTCGGCCGGTGATGTGGAACTCTACAAGCGGGTGATGGCGCTGCAGGCCTCGGGGCAGTTTGCCGCCGCCGACCGCGAGATGGGCAAGATCCGCGACGAATTGCTGAAGGGCTATGTGCTGGCCCAACGCCTGACGGCGCCGGGCGCCAAGCCCAAATTCCAAGAAATCCGGGCCTGGCTGGCTGATTACGCCGACCTGCCCCAGGCGGAATCCATCCACAAACTGGCCAAGGGTCTCAAGGGCGGCAAGGGCGGCGGCGCATTGCGCTCCCCGGCCAAGGGCGGCCTCAAGGGCACCGGCATCGATACCGAGGCCGACGGCGCCACTTGGGAAGAGGTGGCCTATGACGTGGATGGCTCCTCGGCCAAGGCCAGGGCGCTCAAGACCAGGCTGCGCCAGTCCCTGCGGGACGAGGAACCCGCCAAGGTCGAGGCCCTGCTGGCCTCGTCCGAGGCCCAGTCCCTGTCTTCCCTGGATTTCGACCGCCTGCGCCTGATGGTCGCCGCCGATCATTTCGCCGGTGGCCGCGATGAACCCGCCTTTGCCCTGGCCGGTCCCGCGGCCGAGCGCTCGGGCGAGCAGCTTCCCGCCGCCCACTGGATCGCCGGCCTGGCCCAGTGGCGCATGGGCAAGCCCGACGTGGCGCGCCGCCATTTCGAGGAAGTGGCCAAATATTCCGATGGCCAGGAATGGCTGTCCGCCGCCGGTGCCTTCTGGGCGGCGCGGGCCAATCTGGTGACAAAGCGTCCCGAGGCGGTCAATCACTGGCTGGAACTGGCCGCCACCTCGTCGCGCACCTATTACGGCCTGCTGGCCCGTGCCGAACTGGGCCATGAGTCCGAGTTCTCGTGGGAGGTTCCGCCCTTCACCGAGGGCGATGCCGATCTGTTGATGCGCGTTCCCGCCGCGCGCCGCGCCCTGGGCCTGCTGCAACTGGGCGACCATAACGGCGCCGAGGAAGAGCTGCGCAAGCTTTATCCCAGCGCCAGCAAGGGATTGCGCCAGTCCATGCTGGTCATGGCCTATGCCGGTCAGATGCCTGCTTTGGCGGTCAGCCTGGGCGGCTCCCTGCCGCGCGAGAACGGCCGCCTGCACGATGCCGCCGCCTTCCCGGTGCCCGACTGGACGCCCAAGGGTGGCTGGCAGGTGGACAAGGCCCTGGTCTTCGCCCTGGTCCGTCAGGAATCCGCCTTCAACCCCCATGCCCGCTCGGGCGCCGGAGCGGCGGGGCTGATGCAGTTGATGCCCGCCACCGCCGCCGCCATCGGCGGCCGGGGCGCCAATGCCCGCCTCTCCGATCCCGAGCACAATCTGGGTCTCGGCCAGCGCTATGTGATCAAGCTGCTGGAGGAGGAGCCGGTCAACGGCAACCTCCTGTTGATGACGGCGGCCTATAATGCCGGACCCGGCAATCTGAGCCGTTGGCTCTCCAATATCCGCCACAACGACGACCCGTTGCTGCTGGTGGAAAGTATTCCCGCCCGCCAGACCCGCGCCTTCGTGCAAAGGGTGATGACCGGCTACTGGATCTATCAAAGCCGCCTGGGCCAGAAATCCGACACTCTGGATGCCGTGGCGGCGGGCGAATGGCCGCTCTATACCGGCCAGGACCCGGTCCATGCGAAGGCTCTGAAGGTATCGCGCTGATCCCTGATCCGGTTGTCTTGACTCCGGCGGGTGGCGTCGTCACCCTTCGTCCATGACCCTGGTTCACGGCACATGTGTGGCCATTGACGGGCGCGGCGTTCTGCTGCGCGGTCCTTCGGGCGGCGGAAAGTCGGATCTGGCGCTTCGCCTGATTGATGGCGGAGCCGTGCTGGTGGCCGACGACCAGACCCATCTGGAGCGCGAGGGCAATGCCCTGATCGCCCGCCCGCCCGCGACCATCGCCGGGTGGCTGGAAGTGCGCGGCCTGGGCCTGGTCCGCACACCTCATCTGGACCAGGCGCCGCTGGATCTGGTGATCGATCTGGTGACGCCATCCGAGGTGGAGCGGCTGCCGGAACCGAACGCCTTGGAATTGCTGGGATTGGCCATCCGGCATCTGCGCCTTTCCCCCTTCGAGGACTCGGCGGCCGCGAAGGTTCGCCTTGCGATGCGCGCTTCAACGCGAGATATAATGCCGCTGTGATGAGCGACATGCACTCCAGCCCGACAGACCAGCCCCCCGCATCGGCCCATGCCGAGGGCGGTAACGGCGTGGTCATCGTCACCGGCATGTCGGGCGCGGGCAAGACCATGGCCTTGAAGGCGCTGGAGGACATGGGCTGGGAGGCGGTGGACAATCTGCCCTTGTCGCTGGTGGCCAGCCTGGTCCGATCGGGCAGCGGCACGTCGCGGCCCCTGGCCTTAGGCGTGGACATCCGCACCCGCGATTTCGGGGTGGAGCCCGTTCTGGCCGCGCTGGACCGGCTGATGAGCGAAAGCGGCCTGGATGTGCGGCTGCTGTTCCTCGATTGCGAGGATGATGTTCTGTGTCGCCGCTTCACCGAAACGCGGCGGCGCCATCCCATGGCGGTGGACCGCCCTCTGTTGGACGGCATCCGTCACGAACGCGCCCTGGTCTCGCCGCTCAAGCGCCGGGCCGATGTGATGATCGACACCACCAACCAGCCGCCCGCCGAATTCAAGCGGCTGCTGGCCGGGCATTTTGGGCTGGAACGCGATGGCGGGCTGGGCGTGTTCGTCACATCCTTCGCCTATCGCAACGGATTGCCGCGCGAGGCCGATCTGGTCTTCGACGCCCGCTTCCTCGCCAATCCCCATTACGTGCCGGAATTGAAGCCCCTGACCGGGCGTGACCCGGCGGTGGCCGAATACGTGGCCGCCGATCCGGCCTTCGGCCCCTTCGTCGAATCACTGACCCGCTTGCTGGAGCCGCTGCTGCCGCGCTTCGCTGCCGAGGGAAAGAGCTATCTGACCGTTGCCATAGGCTGTACCGGTGGCCGCCACCGGTCCGTCGCCATCGCCGAATACCTTGCCGGGTGGATGAAACGCCGCGCGGGAAGGGTCGAGCTTCGCCATCGCGAACTCGACGAAGGGGGTTCTTGATGTCACTGTGCAAGACGCGCGGGATCGGAGCCGGTGGGGCCGGCCTCTTGCCCGTCCAAGGGGAATTGAGATGATCGGACTGGTACTCGTCACCCACGGCCGGCTCGCCGACGAACTCGTCGCCGCGCTCGAGCATGTGGTCGGGCCGCAACCCAATGTGGGCGCGGTATGCATCGGGCCCGACGACGACATGGAACGGCGCCGCAACGACATCTTGTCCAGCGTGGCGCGCTGTGATGACGGCGCGGGCGTGGTGGTGCTGACCGACATGTTCGGCGGGACGCCGTCCAATCTGGCCATCTCCATCATGGACAAGGCCAAGGTCGAAGTGATCGCTGGCGTCAATCTGCCCATGCTGATCAAGCTGGCCAGCGTGCGCCACTCCGAAGTCCTGGCCGATGCCGTGGCCAGCGCCCAGGAAGCCGGGCGCAAATATATCAACGTTGCCTCCAAGCTGCTGACCCAGGATCGCAAGTAATGCCGGACGTGATCGGAACCTCGGGCGAAACCGGCGCGGAACTGGTCCGCACCGCCCTCATTTCCAACCGGCGCGGCCTGCATGCCCGTGCCGCCGCCAAATTCGTCAAACTGGCCGCCACCTTCGACGCCCAGATCACCGTCAGCCATCGCGGCACCGAAGTCTCGGGCCTGTCCATCATGGGGCTGATGATGCTGGCTGCGGCGCCGGGCTGTTCCATCGAACTGAAGGTGACGGGAGCCCAGGCCACCGAGGCCATGGACGCCCTCTTCGACCTCGTCGACCGCAAGTTCGACGAAGACTGAAGCGGCGGTCATGACGACGCGCGGCGGCAGTAAGATTGTCGGACGGAGCAAGGCGGTACCTCACACCGGTCCAGAACTGGTGCGTGACGGCCTTGGCGTATCGCGCGGCATCGCCATCGGGACCGTCTATCTGCACGATGCCGGGACCATCACCGTTCCCGAACTGCGCATCCCCGCCGCCCGCCTCGACGCTGAATGCGCCCGCTTCAACGAAGCCGCCGCCAATGCCGGTCATCAGGTGGAGCAGTTGCAAGACAAAGCCGGGCGCCTGGGCGGCTCGGCGGGCGAGGAACTGGGTTATCTTCTCGACGCCTACCGCCAGATGCTGCACGGCTCGCGCCTGGTGCGCGGCGTGGAAGCCCGCATCCGCAATGACCGCATCAATGCCGAGGCCGCCGTCCAGCAGGAGATCAACGAAATCGTCCGAGGCTTCGAGGCCATGGACGATTCCTATCTTGCCGCCCGCGTGGCCGATATCAAGGATATCGGGCGGCGACTGCTGCGCGCCCTGACCAACACCGCCTATCGCCCCTTCACCGCCCTGCCCAAGAATGCGGTCATCGTCGCCGAGGAGATGACCCCGGCCGATACCGCCCTGCTCGACCCCGCCCTGGTGGCGGGACTGGCCACCGTGGTGGGCGGCAGTGAAGGTCACACCGCCATCATGGCGCGCTCGCTCGGTCTGCCTTCGGTGCTGGGCATGGCCGAACTGCTGGTGGGCGTAAAGGGCGGCGAGCAGATCATCGTCGACGGCACCAGCGGACTGGTGGTGATCAATCCCCGGCCCGAGACTCTGGCCTTCTATCGCAAGGAACGCGCCGCCTTCCTCAAGGCCCGGCGGATTCTGGGCCGCCTCAAGGACGTGCCCGCCGTGACGCGGGACGCCGCGCGCATCACACTTCAGGCCAATATGGAACTGCCGGGCGAAGTGGGCGCGGTGCTGGAATCGGGGGCCGAGGGCATCGGCCTGCTGCGCAGCGAATTCCTCTATATGAACCGCGACGACGTGCCGAGCGAGGACGAGCAGTATCTCATCCTCAAGGACGTGGTCGAGCGCATGGGAGGCCGTCCCGTCACGGTGCGCACCTTTGATGCCGGGGGCGACAAGCTGGCTCCGGCATTGGGATGCACCATCGGCCCCAATCCGTCCCTGGGCCTGCGCGCCATCCGCTTGGGCCTGGCCCGCCAGGATCTTCTAGAGGCGCAGCTGGCCGCCATACTGCGCGCCTCCGCCCATGGCCCGGTACGCATCCTGATCCCCATGATCGCCACGGTGGGCGAGTTGCGCGCCACCCGCGAGGTGATGAACCGGGTGATCCGCCGCCTGCGCAAATCCGGTGTGGCCCTGCCCGATCCCCTGCCCAAACTAGGCGCCATGATCGAGATCCCCGGCGCGGCGCTGTCGGCGGATTCCATCGCCTGGCACGCGGATTTCTTCGCCATCGGCACCAATGATCTGGTGCAGTACACCCTGGCCATCGACCGCTCCGACGAGGCGGTGGCCCATCTGTACAATCCGCTACACCCGGCGGTGCTGCGCCTGATCCAGTTCACCGCCCAGGCCGCCCACCGGGCCAATATTCCGGTCAGCGTCTGCGGCGAGATGGCGGGAGACCCCCGCTATGCTCCCTTGCTGCTGGGCCTCGGCCTGCGCGATCTGTCCATGACCACCTCCAATCTGCCGGTGGTGAAAAGCCGTATCCGCGCCCTCGAATTGGCCGCCGCCGAGGGGCTGGCCCGCACCATCATGGAACAGACGGATTCCGGCAGGATCGGGCAGTTGCTGGACGCTTTCCTGGCCCGTTAAGTCGATAAACGGGGCGAGCGCCGCGCTCTTTTTCGACAGAGGGCCCGCCAAAGCGAGTCCGGCCAAACGAATCCCATGCCCACATAAAGATATCTTTATATCCTGTTGCGTTTTGCGGCGAGGGCTGGTACACAGGCGGCAACTGGAACACTCCTGTCCGAGGAACCATCATGACCGCCTTCACCGATTACAAGGTTGCCGACATTTCCCTGGCCGCTTGGGGCCGCAAGGAACTGGACATCGCCGAGAGCGAGATGCCCGGCCTGATGGCCACCCGCGAGGAATTCGGCCCGACCCAGCCGCTGAAGGGCGCGCGCATCGCCGGTTCGCTCCACATGACCATTCAGACCGGCGTGCTGATCGAGACCCTGAAGGCTTTGGGCGCCGACATCCGCTGGGCGTCTTGCAACATCTTCTCGACCCAGGATCACGCCGCCGCCGCCATCGCCGCCGCTGGCATCCCGGTCTTCGCCATCAAGGGCGAGAACCTGGAAGAGTATTGGGACTACACCCACCGCATCTTCGAATGGGCTGACGGCGGCTGCCCCAACATGATCCTGGACGATGGCGGCGACGCCACTCTGCTGATCCATCTGGGCATGCGCGCCGAAAAGGACCTGTCGGTGCTGAACAACCCGACCTGCGAGGAAGAGGACGTCCTGTTCGCGTCCATCAAGAAGAAGCTGGCCACCGACAAGACCTTCTATACCCGCAACGGCACCGCCATTAAGGGCGTGACCGAGGAGACCACCACCGGCGTGCACCGTCTCTACGAGATGGAGAAGAAGGGCACCCTGCTGTGGCCCGCCATCAACGTCAACGACTCGGTGACCAAGTCCAAGTTCGACAACAAGTATGGCTGCCGCGAATCCCTGGTGGACGGCATCCGCCGCGCCACCGACGTGATGCTGGCCGGTAAGGTCGCCGTGGTCGCCGGTTTCGGCGATGTGGGCAAGGGCTCGGCCGAATCGCTGGCGTCCCAGGGCTGCCGCGTCATCGTCACCGAGATCGACCCCATCTGCGCCCTTCAGGCCTGCATGGAAGGCTATGAGGTCGCCACCATGGAAGAGGCCGCGCCCCGCGGCGACATCTTCGTCACCACCACCGGCAATGTGGACGTGATCACCGTCGATCACATGCGCGCCATGAAGGACCGCGCCATCGTCTGCAATATCGGCCACTTCGATTCGGAAATTCAGGTCGCTGGCCTCAAGAACTTCCAGTGGACCAACATCAAGCCGCAGGTGGACGAGATCAAGTTCCCGGGCGGCAACCGCATCCTGCTGCTGGCCGAGGGCCGCCTGGTCAATCTGGGCTGCGCCACCGGCCACCCCAGCTTCGTGATGAGCGCCTCCTTCACCAATCAGGTGATGGCCCAGATCGAGATCTTCACCAATCCCGGCAAGTACGAGAAGAAGGTCTACGTCCTGCCCAAGACCCTGGACGAGAAGGTCGCCAAGCTGCATCTCGCCAAGCTGGGCGCCACCCTGACCCAGTTGAACAAGAAGCAGTCCGATTATATCGGCGTCGCCGTCGAAGGCCCCTTCAAGCCCGAGACCTATCGGTACTAGACTGCTCGTCCGAGCTGATGGAACCCCCTTCCGGCGACGGGAGGGGGTTTTTTCTTGGGAGAGAGCCGACCATGTGCATCTGTGGCAAGACCGGACCCAACCGCCGCCGTCTGTTGACCGGCATGGCCGCCCTGGCCGCCTTCGGGGCCATGCGTCCGGCCGCGGCCATGACACCACCCAGCTCCTTGCACCGGGTGAGCGGCGCCGTGACGGTCAACGGCAAACCGGCCGGTGTGGGAACGCCCATCGCCAATGGCGACATGGTGACCGCAGGCGCCGAGGCCGAGGCGGTGTTCACCCTGGGCGACGACGGGTTCCTGCTGCGCGCCCAAGGCGCCGTCAGCATCACCGACCGCCAGGGGGAGCGTCAGGTGGATCTGGAAAGCGGCCGCCTGCTCTCGGTCTTCGGGCCTAAGGTCATCACCCTTCGCACGCCCCACGCCAATGTGGGCATCCGCGGCACCGCCGCCTATCTGGAGGCCCATTCGGCTTCGACCAATATCTGTGTGTGCTACGGCCATGCGGTAATGGTGCCCAAAGCCGCGCCCGACAGGGCCGAGGAGGTCCGGACCCGCCACCATGACGCGCCCCGCCAGTTCTTCCCCGCCGGTCACGATCCGGTGATGGAGCCCTATAAGGTGATCAACCACACCGACGAGGAACTGGTCATGCTGGAGGCTCTGCTGGGCCGGGTTCCGCCGTTCATGGCCAAGTAATTCACTTCCGGTTGACCAGCCAGATTCCCGCCGCCACCAGGGCCATGGCGCCGCTTAAGCCCCAGGTGATGCGCTCACCCAGCAGCACGGCCCCGAACATCATGCCGAACAGCGGGGTAAGGAAGGAGAAGGCCGACAGCCTTGTGGCGGGATAGCGCGAGATCAGCCAGAACCACGTCAGATAGGAGGCGAAGGCGACGATGACGATCTGCCCGGCCAGCGAAGCCCAAACCAGGGCGGAGGGCTGGCCGATGATGCCTTGCTCCCCCAGCAGCAGCGACGCCACCGGCAAGGCCACGGCCGAGACGCCCAGCTGATAGAACAGGGTCTTGGCGGGACGGATGGCGGCAAGGCGCGAGCTGCGCACCAGCACGGTGGTGCCGCCCCACAGCCCCGCCGCCGCCAGCAGCATGGCGTCGCCGATCATCTGGCGGTGATCGGGCAGGGACAGATTGTCGCCGAAGGCCAGCAGAATACCGCCAAAGGCACAGGCCAGCCCCAAACTCTGGACACGGCTCAGGCGTTCGGACGGCACCAGCCAGTGCACGCCTAAGGCCACCACGAAAGGGGCGGTGTAAAGAAAGACCACGGCCCGCGAGGCGGGCGTGTATTCCAGCCCCCAATAGATCAGGGCGAACTCGGCGCTGAACATGGCGCCCGCCGCCAGTCCCGCCTTCAGGGATCGATCGGCATCGAACAGCCGCACCCCCCGGAACCGGCACCAGATCATCAGCAAGAGTGTCGAGCCGCCCGACCGCAAGCCCGCCTGCAAGACCGGCGAGATTCCGGCATTGGCCAGCTTGGCCGCCACCTGATTGAGCCCCCACAGGGCGCACAAACCGACCATCAGAGTCATGGCCAGGGCATCGAGATGAGAGTGGCGTTGAGGAGGGGAGATCACGCCACCTCCAGATTGAAAGCCGCCGCCATCAGGGCGCGGGTGTAATCGGTCTTGGGGGCGCTGAACAGGTCTCCGGCGCGGCCCGCTTCCACCACACGGCCGTCCTTCATGACCATCAGGTCGTCGGCCAGGGCGCGCACCACCCGCAGATCATGGCTGATGAAGAGATAGGCCAGGCTGTGGCGCGCCTGAAGATCGCGCAGCAAATCGACGATCTGGGCCTGGACCGAGACGTCCAGCGCGCTGGTGGGCTCGTCCAGCACGATGAATTTGGGTTTGAGCACCAGAGCGCGGGCGATGGCGATGCGCTGGCGCTGGCCACCGGAGAATTCGTGGGGATAGCGATCCTGCGTCGCCGGGTCGAGCCCCACCTCGGCCAGGGCCTCGGCGATCAGGCGGTCGCGCTCTGGCCCCGGCATGGCGGGTTCGTGCACCTCGAGGCCCTCTCCGACGATCTGGCCCACCGACATGCGGGGACTGAGCGAGCCATAGGGGTCCTGGAAGACCATCTGCATCTGGCGGCGCAGCGGACGTAAGCTTCCGGCGCTCATGGACTGGATCGGTGTGCCGCCGAAACTGATCTCGCCCTCGGAGTCCAAAAGGCGCAGCAGGGCCAGGCCCAGGGTGGTCTTGCCCGAACCGCTTTCACCCACCACGCCGATGGTGTGGCCGCGCTTCAGTTCCAGACTGATCCCGTCCACCGCCTTGATATGGCCGATGGTCTTGCGCCAGATCCCAGCCTTCAAGGGGAACCAGACTTTGAGATCGCCGACCTTGATCACCACCGGCTCGCCTTCCGCAGGCCGATGGGGCTTGCCCTTGGGCTCGGCGGCCAGCAGGCGCTGGGTATAGGGATGAGACGGAGCGTCGAAGACCTGGGGCAGGGGCCCGCTTTCGACGATCTCGCCACCATTCATCACGCAAACCCGATCGGCCATCTTGCGCACGATGCCCAGATCATGGGTGATGAACAGCAAGGCCATGCCCAAACGCCTTTGCAGGTCCTTCAGCAGGGCCAGGATCTGCGCTTGGATGGTGACGTCCAGGGCCGTGGTGGGCTCGTCGGCGATCAGGATATCGGGCTCGCCACCCAAAGCCATGGCGATCATCACCCGTTGGCGCTGACCGCCCGACAATTCGTGGGGCAGCGCGCCCAGGCGCTTTTCCGGCTCGGGGATGCCCACCAGGGACAGCAATTCCAGCACGCGGGCCCGCAATTGGCTTCCCCGCAGGCCCAGATGCAGCTCCAGCACCTCGCCCACCTGTTTCTCGATGGAATGCAGCGGGTTGAGCGACGTCATGGGTTCTTGGAACACCATGGCGATGCGTCCGCCGCGCACCTTGCGCAAGGCCGGTTCGGGCGTCCCCACCAGTTCGCCCCCATCCAGGCGGATGGACCCCTTAGGGTGCGACGCGCGGGGATAGGGCAGCAATTGCAGGATGGACAGCGCCGTCACCGACTTGCCCGAGCCGCTTTCGCCCACCAGGGCCAGGGTCTCGCCCTTGTCCAGGGTGAAGGACACGCCCTTGACCGCCTGCACAGGGCCAAAGTTCACCGCCAGATCATCGACGACCAGCAGAGGAGTCTTCCCATCCATCATGTTGTTTTCCTGGGATCAAAGGCATCGCGCACCGCTTCACCGACAAAGACCAGCAGCGACAGCAAAGTCGCCACCACCACGAAGCCGGTCAGGCCCAGCCAGGGGGCCTGCAGGTTCTCCTTGCCCTGGCGCAGCAGATCGCCCAGCGAGGCCGAGCCGGGCGGCAGGCCAAGGCCGAGGAAGTCGAGAGCGGTCAGCGACACGATGGAGGAATTCAGGATGAACGGCATGAAGGTCACGGTGGCCACCATGGCGTTGGGCAGGATATGGCGGGCCATGATGCGCCTGTCGCTCATGCCGAGCGTGCGCGCCGCGCGTACATAGTCGAAATTACGGGCGCGCAGAAACTCGGCCCGGACCACGCCCACCAGATTGGTCCAGGAAAACAAGACAAGGACCAGCAACAGGGTCCAGAAGCCCGGCTTGATGATCGACGCGATGATGATCAGGATCAGCAATTCCGGCAACCCGCCCCAGATTTCCAGGAAGCGCTGGAAGACCAGATCCACCTTGCCGCCGAAATAACCCTGCACCGCGCCGGCGGCCACGCCGACCACTGTGGACACCAGGGTCAGGGCCAGCCCGAAGCAGATGGACAGCCGCAGGCCGTAGATCAGGCGGGCCAGCACATCGCGGCCCTGATCATCGGTGCCCAGCCAGTTCCGGGGCGAGGGCGGCGAGGGATGCTTCATCAACGGGTCGTAATTGATGGCGCGGTAGTCATAGGGAATGGGCGGCCAAAGCGCCCAGCCCTTCTCATTGATCTTTTCCACCAGATAGGCATCGCGGTAATCGGCATAGGTCTTGAAATCTCCCCCGAAGGTCACTTCCGGGTAGTCCTTGACCATGGGGAAGTATGTCGCGCCGTCATAGCGCACCATGATGGGCCGGTCGTTGGCCACCAGTTCGGCCACCAGGGTGATTGCGAACAGGATCAGGAACAGCCACAGGCTCCAGAACCCCCGCCGGTTGCGGCAAAAGGCATCGATACGGCGGCGGTCCAGGGGCGTCAGGCGCATGAACGGTGTCCTGGCAGTTGAACCACGAAGGCACGAAGGCGCGAAGGGGACTCGAAGATTATTCTTCTTCCCTTGTCTTCGTGCCTTCGCGCCTTCGTGGTGAATTCCACCGTCCGAACAGGCCGCCACGCGGGAGAGGGGCTGTGTCGCTGCATTCTCCTCATCCCCCCCTCCCCTCGAAATCGATGCGGGGATCGACCCAGTGATAGGTGAGGTCGCTGACCAGATTGAGCACCAGGCCCAGCAGCGAGAAGGCGTAAAGCGTGCCGAACATCACCGGATAGTCGCGGTTGCTCACCGCCTCGAAGCCCAACAGGCCGATACCGTCCAGCGAGAAGATGATCTCCACCAGCACCGAGCCGGTGAAGAGAATCCCCACCAGGGCGCGGGGAAAGCCCGCCACGATCAGCAGCATGGCATTCCTGAAGATGTGGCCGTAAAGGATGCGGCTCTCGCTCAAACCCTTGGCGCGCGCGGTGACCACATACTGCTTGTTGATCTCCTCCAGGAAGGAGTTCTTGGTCAGCATGGTGAGGCCCGCGAATCCTCCAACCACCAATGCTGTTACGGGCAGCGTCAGATGCCAGAAGTAATCCAGGGCGCGCGCCGCGAAGGAGGCGCCTTCCATACCGGGCGAGGTCAGGCCGCGCAGAGGGAACCACGCGAAATACTGGCCGCCAGCGAAGAGGACGATCAGGGCGATGGCGAACAAAAAGCCGGGCACGGCATAGCCGATGATCACCGCCCAGGACGACACCACGTCCAGGCGCGACCCGTCGCGCGTCGCCTTCATGATGCCAAGCGGAATGGAGACCAGATAGATGATCAGCGTGCTCCATAGCCCCAGTGAGATGGAGGTGGGCATCTTCTCGATGACGAGACCCACCACCGATGTGTCGCGGTAAAAGCTTTTGCCGAAATCGAAGCGGGCATACTGGGTCATCATCAACCAGAAGCGTTCATGGGCCGGGCGATCAAAGCCGAACTGCTTCTCGATTTCCTTGATGAAGTCGGGCGGCAGGCCTTGGGCCCCGCGATAGGCCCCCTGATTGCCCTGGCCGGGCGGCGGCTTGATCTGGGCGGTTTCTCCCGAGCCCGAGCCCGAGACGCGGGCGGCGGCATCCACCGCCGTTCCCTGCAGCCGGGAGATCATCAGTTCCACTGGCCCGCCAGGAGCGAACTGCACCACGGAGAAATTGATCACCATGATGCCGAACAGAGTCAGCGGGATCAGCAGCAGACGGCGCAGCGTGTAGGCGATCATGGTTTCATCCACCATGTCATGGGCTGCACCCCATTGGCGGGGGTGATTTCGGGCATGGCGAATTTGTCCCACCACACCAGCCGGTCAAGACCCAGATGCCATTGGGGGATGACATAGTGGTTCCACAGCAGCACCCGGTCCAAGGCCCTGGTCCGCGCCACCAGGGTTTCGCGGTCGGGGGCCGAGATCACCTGCTCCACCAGGGCGTCCACCGCCGGATTCTTGATCCCGGCCAGATTCTGTCCGCCCGGCTCATCGGCGGATTCAGAGCCCCAGAATCCCAGTTGTTCATTGCCCGGCGATTGGGACTGGCCCCAGACATGGACCACCATGTCGAAGTCGTAGTGATCGATGCGGTTCTTGTACTGGGCGGTATCGACGGTACGCACGCTGGCCTCGATGCCCAGCCGAGACAGATTGCGGGCGAAAGGCAGGGTGATGCGCTCCCAGGCGGGCTGAACCAGCAGGATCTCGAAGGAGAAAGGCTTGCCCGATCCATCCACCAGCTTGCCGTCCACCACCTGCCAACCCGCCTCTTCCAGCAATTTCATGGCGGCGCGCAGATTGGGACGGATATTGCCGTCGCCTTGCGTGGCGGGGGGCCTGAACTCGGTGGTGAAGACCTCGGGCGGAACCTTGTCGCGCAAGGGTTCCAGCACTTTGAGTTCCAGGGGCGACGGCAGACCGGTCGAGGCCAATTCCGAATTGGCGAAGTAGGACGCGGTACGCTTGTACTGGCTGTAGAACAGGGTCTTGTTGGTCCATTCGAAATCGAAGGCCAGCCCAAGGGCGCGCCGCACCCGCACATCGGCGAACAGCGATCGGCGCAGATTGAAGGCATAGCCCTGCATTCCCGCCGGGCGCTGATTGGCGAAGGCCTGCTTCCTGCCGCGCTTGTCCTTGAGCCCCGACCAGTCCTCATAGGCGGTGGCCCATTTCTTGGCCTCGTTCTCGAGCCGCCAGTCATATTCACCGGCCTTGAACGCCTCCAGGGCCACGGTGGTATCGCGGTAGGAATCATAACGGAGGCGGTCGAAATTGTGCTCGCCCCGGCGTACCGCCAGATCGGCGCCCCAGTAATCCTTGACCCGCTCATAGGTGATGCTGCGCTGGGTCTCGAAACCGGCCACCTTATAAGGACCGCTGCCCAGCGGCGGCTCCAAGGTGGTGGTGGCGAAATCGCGGCCCTGCCAGTAGTGCTTGGGAAGGATGGGCAGTTGCCCGATGATCAGCGGCAGTTCCCGGTTGTCACCCGGCTTGAAGGAAAAGCGCACCCGGCGCTCGGCCAGCCTCTCCACCTTGTCCACGGCGGCGTAATAGAAGCGGTAACGGGGATGGCCCTTCGCCTTCAGGATCTCGAAGGAGAACACAACATCATCGGCGGTGATGGGCTTGCCATCGTGCCAGCGGGCCTTGGGCCGCAGATTGAACACCACCCAGGAACGGTCGGCGGGAACCTCGACGCTTTCGGCGATCAGGCCATATTCCGAGAAGGCCTCGTCGGCCGAAGACACCATCAGCGTCTCGAAGGGCAGATCGGCGGCATTGGGCGCCTCGCCCTTGACGATGAAAGGGTTGAGCGAATCCCAGCCGCCGATCTCGGCCATCTTCATCTCGCCGCCCTTGGGGGCGTTGGGATTGACATAGTCGAAATGTTTGAAGCCCGGCCCGTATTTGGGCGTGCCATGCATGGCCAACCCATGGACCGGCGCCACAGTCTCGGCACGGACGGCGGGGCAAAGCAGCAGAGCAAGGGCGAAGAGGAGTGCGCGCATGACGGCGAGTTTGGGGCCAAGCGGCTTTCGGGGCAAGGGGGGCTCGACCTGAATCATTGGATCAGGACTGTGGGATAAGCGATTCCATCCGCTTGCAATCATGGATCGCCCAAGCTATAAGCTTCCCCTTCCTGAGCGGACAAGGCTGTTAGGGCTGCCTTGCCGTTCCTCGTCGCTGAACCATTCAGACTAAGGATAAGCGCAAATGCCCAAGATGAAGACCAAGAGCTCCGCCAAAAAGCGGTTCAAGCTCACCGGCACCGGCAAGGTGAAGGGCAACGTGGCGTTCAAGCGTCACTGCCTCTCGGCGAAGTCCCAGAAGATGAAGCGCCAGGCGCGCGGCACCTTCATGCTGTTCAAGACGGACAGCGACAACGTCAAGAAGTACTTCCTGCCGAACGGAGGCTGATAAATGGCTCGCGTCAAGCGGGGCGTCACCACGCACGCCCGTCATAAGAAGATTCTCAAGCTCGCCAAGGGTTATCGCGGCCGGTCCAGCACCTGCTTCCGCGTTGCGATCCAGAAGGTCGAGAAGGCCCTGCGGTATGCCTATCGCGACCGCCGCGCCAAGAAGCGCAATTTCCGCGCTCTGTGGATTCAGCGTATCAACGCCGGTTCGCGCGCCTACGGCCTGCCGTATTCGCGTTTCATGGACGGCTTGAAGAAGGCTGGCATCGCGCTCGACCGCAAGGTGCTGTCCGATATCGCCATCCGCGAGCCCGATGCGTTTAAGTCGCTGGTGGAAAAGGCTCAGGCCGCCCTCCAGTAGGCTTCCCGCCGGGAAGAAATGTGTTGGAGAGGGGCCGGCCCGATCGGGGCGGCCCCTTTTCGCGTCTTGGGGAACAAGAGACATGCACGACCTCGATCAACTCCGCTCGCAGGCCTTGTCCGACGTGGCCGCCGCCACGACTCTGGACCAGTTGGAAGCCGCCCGCGTCGCCGCGCTGGGCAAGAAGGGCACCATTACCGGCCTGATGAAGTCCCTGGGCGGCATGGGCCCCGATGAACGCAAGGCTGCCGGTGCGGCGCTGAACGCGGCGCGGGGCGAGATCGAAGGCGCGCTTGCCGCCGCCAAGGCCGGTCTGGAGGCCAAGGCCCTGGACGAGCGTCTGGCGCGTGAACGCATCGACGTGACCCTGCCGTCGCGGCCCGAGGCCGTGGGGCGCATCCATCCCATTTCCCAGGTCATGGACGAGATGAGCACCATCTTCGCCCAGATGGGCTTCGATGTGGCGGAAGGTCCCGATATCGAGGACGACTTCCACAATTTCAACGCGCTGAACATTCCCCCTGAGCATCCGGCCCGCCAGATGCACGACACTTTCTATTTCGGCGAGAAGGCCGATGGCGGGCGTCACCTCCTGCGCACCCATACCAGCCCGGTGCAGATCCGCACCATGCTGGCCAACAAGCCCCCCATCCGCATCATCGCGCCGGGCCGCACCTATCGCTGCGACTCGGACATGACCCACACGCCCATGTTCCATCAGATCGAAGGCCTGGTCATCGACGAGGTCACCCATATGGGTCATCTCAAGGGCTGTCTGCTGGAATTCGTCCGCGCCTTCTTCGAAGTCGACGATGTGCCGGTGCGGTTCCGCCCCAGCTTCTTCCCCTTCACGGAGCCCTCGGCCGAGGTGGATATCGGCTGTTCGCGCGAAGGCGGCGAGTTGAAGATCGGACCCGGCGCGGGCTGGCTGGAAATCGGCGGCTCGGGCATGGTGCACCCCAACGTGCTGCGCAACTGCGGCATCGATCCCGACCGCTACCAGGGCTTCGCCTTCGGCATGGGCGTCGAACGCATGGCCATGCTGAAATACGGTATTCCCGATCTGCGCACCTTCTTTGATTCCGATCTCAGGTGGCTGAAGCATTACGGCTTCGTGCCCTTGGACGTTCCCACGCTCTCGGGAGGGCTGACCCGATGAAGTTCACGCTGGACTGGCTGAAGAGCCATCTCGACACCGAAGCGACCTTGGCCGAGATCGAGGTGGGCCTCACCGCCATCGGCCTCGAGGTGGAAGGCATCGACGATCCTTCCAAGCATCTGGGCGGCTTCGTGGTCGGTCATATTCTCGAAGCCGAGAAGCACCCCGACGCCGACAAGCTGAAGCTGTGCAAGGTGGACAGCGGATCGGGCATCCTTCAGGTGGTGTGCGGCGCTCCCAATGCGCGCGCTGGACTGAAAGTCATCCTGGCCCAGCCGGGAACCTATATCCCCATCACCGGCGACGTTCTGAAGAAGGGCAAGGTCCGGGGCGTGGAAAGCCAGGGCATGATGTGTTCGTGGCGCGAGTTGAAGCTGGGCGAGGACCACGAGGGCATCGCCGAACTGGACGTCACGCTCACGGTGGGCGCCAGCCTGCTCGACATCATGAGCTTCGATCCCATGATCGAGATCTCGGTCACCCCCAACCGGGTCGACTGCCTGGGCGTGCGCGGCATCGCCCGCGATCTGGCGGCCTTTGGTCTCGGCAATCTCAAGCCCTTGAAGGTCGAGCCGGTGCCCGGTTCCTTCAAGAGCCCCATCGGCGTGCGCCTGGACTTCGCGCCCGAGGATTCCGCCGCCTGCCCGCTCTTCGCTGGCCGCCTGATCAAAGGCGTCAAGAACGGCGAGTCGCCGCAATGGCTGAAGGACAGGCTCACCGCCATTGGGCTGCGCCCCATCTCGGCCCTGGTGGACATCACCAATTTCTTCGCCTACGACCTGTGCCGCCCGCTGCACGTCTTCGACGCCGCCAAGGTCAAGGGCGACATCCGCGCCCGTCTGGCCCGTGACGGCGAGACTTTGGCGGGTCTCAACGGCAAGACCTACGCCCTGGAAGCGGGCATGACGGTCATCGCCGACGAGAACGGCCCCGAGGCCCTGGCCGGTATCCTGGGCGGCGAGCATTCGGGCTGCACCGAAGCCACCACCGAGGTCTTCCTGGAAGCCGCCTATTTCGACCCCATCCGCACCGCCGCCACCGGGCGCAAGCTGGACATTCTGTCGGACGCCCGCTTCCGCTTCGAGCGCGGCGTCGACCCGGCCTTCGTGGTGCCCTCCATGGAACTGGCCACCCGCATGATCCTCGATCTGTGCGGCGGCGAAGCCTCGGAAGCGGTGATCGCCGGGACCGAGCCCGACTGGCAGAAGTCCATCGTGCTGCGCCCCAACCGCGTGGCCGAACTGGGCGGCGTCGAGGTCTCGACCCAGCGCATGGAGACCATTCTCAACGATCTGGGCTGCGCCGTGGCCGAGCATGCGGACGGTCTTCTCGTCAATCCGCCGTCCTGGCGCGGCGACATCACCGCCGAGCATGATCTGGTGGAAGAGGTCATCCGCATCAACGGCTATGACAACATTCCCGCCACCCCCATGCCGCGTCCCGCCAGCCCGAAGCCCGTGCTGACGCCGGGCCAGCGCCGCGCAGGCTGGGTGCGGCGCCAGTTGGCCAGTCGTGGTCTGGTGGAGACGGTGACCTGGTCGTTCCTGCCGGAAGCCCAGGCCGTCATGTTCGGCGGCGGCGCGCCCGAGATGCATCTGGCCAATCCCATCTCCGCCGATCTCGACGTCATGCGTCCCTCGGTCCTGCCCAATCTGATCACCGCCGCCGGGCGCAATGCCGATCGCGGCATGAAGGACGTGGCGCTGTTCGAGCTTGGTCCGCAATTCGACGGGCCCGAGCCCAGCCAACAACGTCAGGTGGCGGCGGGTATCCGCGCCGGTCGCGCGCGCGGCCGTCATTGGGCCGATCCGGCCCGCAATGTGGACGCCTTCGACGCCAAGGCCGATATCCTGGCCGCGGTCTCGGCCGCCGGAGCCAATCCCGATTCCCTTCAGGTCGCGGCCGAGGCCCCCGTCTGGTACCACCCCGGCCGTTCCGGCACGCTCAAGCTTGGCAACAAGCCGGTGGGCTTCTTCGGCGAGATCCATCCCGGCATCCTCGCCAAGCTGGACGTCAAGGGCCCGGTGGTGGCGTTCGAGCTGTTCCTCGAAGCCCTGCCCGCGCAAAAGGCCAAGGCCACCAAGGCTAAGCCCCTGCTCAAGGCCTCGGCGCTGCAGCCCCTGGACCGCGACTTCGCCTTCACCCTGGATACGGGCGTGGCCGCCGATACGGTGGTGCGCGCGGCGAAGAACGTCGACAAGGCCCTGATCACCGATGTGGCGGTGTTCGACCTTTACGAGGGCGACAAGATGGCGGCGGGCAAGAAGTCCCTGGCCATCACCGTCACCTTGCAGCCCACCGACAAGACGCTGACCGATGAAGAGATCGAGGCGGTGGGCGCGAAGATCGTCGCGGCCGTGGCCAAGGCCACCGGCGGCGAACTTCGGGGCTGATCCCAAGCGGTGCCGACCATCATTCTGGTCCGCCACGGCGAGACCCGCTGGAACCGCGAGGGCCGCGTCCAGGGCCACGGCGATTCGCCACTGACGCCCAAGGGCGCGGCTCAGGCGCGGGCCTATGGCCTGCGGCTGCGGGGCATGCTGAATGGTGACGGGGATTGGCGGGTGGTCTCCAGTCCCCTGGGCCGCTGCGCCCAGACCACCGGCATCCTGTGCGAGACGGCCGGACTGGATTTCCGTTCCATCCGTTTCGACGACCGCCTGCGCGAGGTTCATACCGGCCAGTGGTCGGGCCTGCCCAAGGCTGAACTGGCGGCGCGCCATCCCGGCATACTTGACTGTGAAGGGCTGAATCACTGGGTGTTCCGCTGCCCTGGCGGCGAAAGCCATCAGGACGTAACCAACCGCCTCGCCCATTGGCTGGCGGATCTGGCGCCCGGCGACAAGGTCATCGCCGTCAGCCACGGCATCGCCGGACGGGTGCTGCGCGGGCTCTATGCCGGACTCGACCCCGACGAGGCCATGCGGGGAGACTCACCCCAGAACGTATTATTCTTTATGTCAAAAGGCTGTGTTGAACGAATTAGCAGCGAATAACCTCTTGCCCTGTTTGCACCGCACAAGATGACGTGCGATGATGAAATATGATGGATGGTAATACCGGCTTTCGTTATTCCGCTCGGGTCGCCGCCGAGGCCATGTCGCAGATTCTGCGGCTGGCCAACGGAGCGGCTTTCTCCGGTGGCTTGAACCCCGCCCAATGGAGCGCCTTGCGCTATCTGGCCGATACCGTGCCCGAGGCCCGCACCGTCACCGATTTCGCCCAGTACCACGCCACCACCAGCGGCACAGCCAGCCAAACCGTGGCCGCCCTGGTGCGCAAGGGGCTGGTGGAACGCCTGCCCGAACCGGGCGATCGCCGCCGCAACCGCCTGGAACTGACCTCGTCTGGGCATGAATTGCTGCAAGGCGACCCCCTGGGCGGCATCGCCGCCGCCATCGCCGCCCAACCCCCGGAACTCCAGCGGGCGCTGGCCGATGGGCTGGAGGCGACGCTGCGCACCCTGATCAAGCAGAAAGCCTGATCCCCTTAAACTCCGTTCGCCTTAAACCAGGCCAAAGCCTTGGACCAGCCGTCCTTGGCCTGCGCCTCACGGTAGGAAGGGCGGTAATCGGCATGGAAGGCGTGGGGCGTGTCGGGATAGACCACGAACTCCACCTTGACCCGCGCCGTCTTCACCGCCGCCTTCATTTTCTCGACGGTATCAAGGGGAATACCCTGATCGGCGCCGCCATAAAGTCCCAGCACCGGCGCGTAGAGATCGGCGGCCAAATCCAGGGGCTGCTTCGGCGTTTCCGGAGTCGGAGCGCCAGCCAGCTTGCCATACCAGGCCACCGCCGCCTTCAGCTTGGGATTATGGGCGGCATACAGCCAGGTGGCACGGCCACCCCAGCAAAAGCCGGTGACGGCCAGCCGCTCGGCATCGCCGCCATTGGCTTGCGCCCAGGCGGCGCAGGCATCCAGATCGGCCAAAACCTGGGCATCGGGCACCTTGGCCACGATGGTCGACAAAATGGTGGGAATATCGGTCAGGACTGAAGGATCGCCCTGGCGGAAATACAGCTCGGGTGCCACGGCCAGATAGCCCAGCTTGGCGAAGCGGCGGCAGACGTCCCTGATATGCTCGTGGACCCCGAAGATCTCCTGGATCACCAGAATAGTGGGAAATGGCCCTTTGCCCGCAGGCATGGCGGAATAGGCTGGCATGGAATGACCGCCCGAGGTGGGGATCATCACCGCCCCGGCGCTAAGACCCTGGGTATCGGTACTGATGGCGCCGGCGGCAGCGGGACTGACCGCCAGGGCATAGCCGGTGGCCAGCACGGCCGCCGACACGAAGCCGCGCCGGGTCATGTCGATCTTGGGGCTGAGACTCTTGAGGTCGTCTTTCATTACCATCCCTCCCGGAAGAAAACTGCCTTCAAACATGGCATCGCCGGCCTTGCGCCACAAGGCCGGCGAGGATAGGTTTGGGCGCGATTCGAACCAGCCTCTCAGGTGCCGCCGATGCATGTGATCCTCAATACGCTGATCGAAGTGATCCTGATCGCCCTGAACCTTTACTGGTACGTCATCCTGGCGTCGGTAATCGTCGGCTGGCTGGTCACTTTCGGCGTGATCAACACCTACAATCCCACGGTACGGACCATCCTGGACGTGATCTATCGCCTGACCGAACCGGCGCTGCGGCCCATCCGCCGCGTCCTGCCCGATTTCGGCAATGTGGACCTGTCGCCGGTCGCCCTCTGGCTGATTCTCTATTTCTTCATCCGGGTGCTGGAGCAGGTGCGGTTCAGCATTTGAGCCCCTCGCCCTTCACGGCCTGCGCGGCTGGCCTGAAAGTGGCTGTCCGCCTCACCCCAAAGGCGTCGCGCGACCGCATCATGGGCGCCGCGCCCGAGGCGGACGGCTCGGTGGTCCTCAAGGCGCAGGTCACCACCGTGCCCGAGGACGGCAAGGCCAATGCGGCGCTGCTCAAACTTTTGTCCAAGGCTTGGAAGATCCCCAAGTCCGATATGGACATCGTCCTGGGCGCCACCGACCGGCGCAAGGTGATCCTGATTTCCGGCGATTCCGAGGTTTTGCGGAAACGCCTCGACGAGTGGATGGCAAGCAACCATGACTGACGCAAAGCTGATCGACGGCAATCTGTTTTCCGGCAAACTGCGCGAGACCATCGCCGCCCGCGTGGCCGAGATGAAGGAAAAGCACCGGGTCACCCCCGGACTGGCGGTGGTGCTGGTGGGCGAAGACCCGGCCAGCCAGGTCTATGTGCGCACCAAGGGCAAGCGCACCATCGAGGCTGGCATGCGCTCCTTCGAGCACAAGCTGCCCGCCGATACGCCCGAAGACGCGCTGCTGCTGCTGATCGAAAGCCTGAACAAGGACCCCGATGTGCACGGCATCCTGGTGCAATTGCCTGTCCCTAAGCATATCGACACCCAGAAGGTGATCGAGGCCATCGACCCGGCCAAGGATGTGGACGGCTTTCATCCCGTCAATGTGGGACGTCTGGCGGCGGGCATGGACGCCATGGTGCCCTGCACGCCCCTGGGCTCGCTGCTGCTACTCAAGGATACCCTGGGCAAGCTGGGCGGTCTCGACGCGGTGGTGATCGGGCGCTCCAACATCGTGGGCAAGCCCATGGCCCAATTGTTGATCAAGGAAAGCTGCACCGTCACCGTGGCCCATTCCCAGACCAAGGACCTTCCGTCCGTGGTGCGCCGCGCCGATATCGTCATCGCCGCCGTGGGCAGGCCCGAGATGATCAAGGGCGACTGGATCAAGCCGGGCGCCACGGTCATCGACGTGGGCATCAACCGCATTGAATTGCCCGAGGGCAAGACCAAGCTGGTCGGCGACGTGGATTTCGCCTCGGCGGTCAAGGTGGCGGGCGCCATCACGCCCGTGCCGGGCGGCGTCGGCCCCATGACCATCGCCTGCCTGCTGCGCAACACCGTGGTGGCCTGCGCGCGGCTGCACCATCTCCCCGAGGTGGAGTTCTAGGTGAGGTTGATGGGAGACGTCGGCCATCTGATCGTTTCGGTGGCGGCCTTCCTGGGCGCCCATTCGCTTTCCAACTGGAAGCCGTTGCGCGCCCCCATCGAGGCCCGGTATGGCAAGCAGGGCTTTTATCTGGGCTATTCGGTAGTCTCCACCGCCCTGCTGGTCTGGGTGATCGCCGCCGCGCTCAATTCTCCCACCGTGGTGGTGTGGGAGCAGCAGCCCTGGATGCGCTGGGTGCCGCCGCTGGTCATGCCCGTGGCCTGCCTGTTCTGGGTCCTGGGCCTGGCCCAGCCCAATCCCTTCTCCATCGGATTGGGCGGCGCGGGCTATGATCCGGCGCGGCCCGGCATTGTCCGCCTGACGCGTCATCCCATCATCTGGGGATTGGGCCTGTGGAGCGGCGCCCATATCCTGCCCAACGGCCATCTGGCCGGACTGCTGCTGTTCACGCCCCTGTTCCTGCTCTGCCTGATGGGGGCACGCATCTTGGACGCCAAACGCCGCAGATCCCTGGGCGAGGCCCATTGGCGCGCGATGGCGGATTTGGCCATATTCGAACCTCATGCCCTGCTGACCGAGCTTGGCTGGAAACGCATCCTGGGCGGGCTGGCGCTCTATCCCGTTCTCTTGTGGCTGCACCCCATGGTGATCGGACTGAGCCCCCTGCCGTGATGGCCCTTTACGGCGGACGAGAATCGGGGCAGCCTGATTGCCCCCTCCTTGGAGCCGCCGCCATGTCCGGGTTGTCCCCCCTCGATCTGCTGAGTGATTTGGTCGCCGACGCCCGCAAGGCCGGAGCTGAAGCCGCCGATGCGGTGCTGATCGATTCCGCTTCCTTGTCGGTGGGCATGCGGCTTGGCGCGTTGGAGCGGCTGGAGCGGGCCGAATCCGGCGATGTGGGTCTGCGCGTTCTGATCGGCAAGCGACAGGCCTTCGTCTCCTCCTCCGACCGCTCCAAGGCGGCCCTGGCCCAGTTGGTGGAGCGCGCCGTGGCCATGGCGCGGGCCATCCCCGAAGACCCCTTCTGCGGCCTGGCCGATCCGGCCGAACTGGCCACCGCGTTTCCCGATCTGGACGTCTGCGACCCGCAAGAGCCTGATGCGGAAACCCTGATCGGCATGGTGCGCAGCGCCGAGGACGCGGCCCGCTCTGTCAGCGGCGTCACCAATTCCGAAGGAGCCGAGGCGGGCTGGGGACGTTCGGGCGTGGCCATCGTCGCCTCCAACGGCTTTTCCCATGCCTATTCCGTCACCTCCTCCTCTCTGTCGGTCTCGGTTCTGGCGGGCACCAACGACCAGGGCATGGAGCGCGACTACGATTATTCCTCGGCGGTGTTCCTGGCCGATCTGCGCGCCGCCGAGGAGATCGGCCACGAAGCCGGACGCCGCGCCGTCCGCCGCTTAGGAGCGCGCAAGGTTCCCACCAAACAGGTGCCGGTAATCTTTGATCCCCGCGTGGCGCGCGGTCTGGTCTCCAGTCTGGCGGGCGCCATCAACGGCGCCGGTGTGGCGCGGGGCACCAGTTTCCTCAAAGACAAACTGGGCCAGGTCATCTTTCCCCGCGGCATCCGCATCATGGACGATCCCCACCGCAGGCGCGGCCTGCGCTCGCGGCCTTGCGACGGCGAGGGCATCGCCACCCAGCCCCGTGCCATCGTCGAAGACGGGGTGCTGACCACCTGGCTGCTGGACCTGCGCTCGGCCCGGCAATTGGGCATGCGCTCCACCGGACATGCCAGCCGCGGCACATCCTCGCCACCTTCGCCCTCGGCCAGCAATTTTTACATGGAGGCCGGGCATGTCACGCCTGCCGAGATGATCCACGACATCTCGGAAGGCTTCTACATCACCGATCTGTCGGGCCAGGGCGTCAACGGCGTCACCGGCGACTACTCGCGCGGGGCCTCGGGCTTCTGGATCAAGGGCGGCGAGCTGGCCTTCGCCGTCAACGAAGTGACCGT